>QAKM01000061.1 GCA_003343805.1 Bacillota bacterium
AGCTCGCCGATGGCAACGGACACGCCGCCCGCGCCGAAGTCGTTGCAGCGCTTGATGAGCAGCATGGCCTCCTTGTTGCGGAAGAGGCGCTGGAGTTTGCGCTCTTCGGGCGCGTTGCCCTTCTGCACTTCCGCGCCGCAGTGGGTGAGCGATTCGAGCGTGTGCGACTTACTGGAGCCCGTCGCGCCGCCGCAGCCGTCGCGGCCCGTTCTGCCGCCGAGGAGGATGACAAGATCGCCGGGCGACGGCACTTCCCGCCGCACGTTCTCCGCAGGCGTTGCCGCAATGACCGCGCCGATCTCAAGGCGCTTTGCGACATACCCGCTGTGATAAAGTTCATCGACCTGCCCCGTCGCAAGGCCGATCTGGTTGCCGTAGGAAGAATAGCCCGCTGCCGCCGTCGTGACGATCTTGCGCTGCGGGAGCTTGCCCTTCATCGTATCGCGGACGGGAACGAGGGGATCGCCCGCGCCCGTCACGCGCATGGCGGCATAGACGTAGCTGCGGCCCGAGAGCGGATCGCGGATGGCGCCGCCGATGCAGGTCGCCGCGCCGCCGAAGGGCTCGATTTCCGTGGGGTGGTTGTGCGTCTCGTTCTTGAAGAGGAGCAGCCAGTCCTCCGACTTTCCGTCGAGATCGACTTTGATCTTGACGGTGCAGGCGTTGATCTCCTCCGATTCATCCAGCTTTTCCAGCATCCCGCGCTTTTTCAGCACTTTTGCGGCGAGCGTGCCGATGTCCATCAGGTTGACGGGCTTGGTGCGGTTCAATTCCTTGCGCGCCGCAAGATATTCCTTGTATGCGGACTGCAATAAAGGATCGTCGAAGGTGACGCCGTCCACCGTCGTCAAGAAGGTGGTGTGGCGGCAGTGATCGGACCAATAGGTGTCGATCATGCGGATCTCCGTGAGGGTGGGATCGCGCCCCTCCTTGCGGAAATAGTCGCGGCAGAAGCGGATGTCGTCCTCGTCCATTGCGAGGGCGTACTTTTCAACAAAGGCAGGAAGCGCCTCCCCTTCCATCTGCAAAAAGCCGTGGAGCGTCTCCACTTCGGAAGGAACGGGGTGCGAAAGATGCAGCGTTTCGGGGAGGGCGAGGCTCGCCTCGCGGCTCTCCACGGGGTTGATGACGTACTTTTTGAGGGCAGAGAGCGCCTCATCCGAGACGTCCCCGTACACCGCATAGAGCTTTGCCGTGCGCACGAGGGGACGCTTGCCCTTGGAGACGAGCTGGATGCACTGCGCGGCCGAATCGGCGCGCTGATCGAACTGCCCGGGGAGGTATTCCACGGCGAATACTCTGGCGCCCGCAAGGTCGATATGTTCCGCCGCCCGGTCCATCTGCGGCTCGGAAAACACCGTCTTGACACAGGCGTCAAAGAGCGATTTCTCGATGTCCTCCGCGTCGTAGCGGTTGATGATGCGGATGCGCTCGATGCCGGAAAGCTCCAGAAGTTCCCGCGCGTCCGAAAGGAGGCTCTTCGCCTCGTGGTCGAATCCGTCCTTTTTCTCCACAAAGATCCTGTAAACCATCTGTCTTCTCCGATCAGTTTTTGAGAGCGGCGAGCGCGCGCTTGCCGATGTCGTGTCTCATGTAAGCGTTTTGGAAGGAGATGCGGCCCGCGAGCGCGTAAGCTGCCTCGACGGCGCTCTTCAGATCTTCCGCCGTTGCCACCGCGCCGAGCACTCTCCCGCCCGACGTCACGAGCTTGTCACCCTCCTTCCTGGCGCCCGCGATGTAGATGTCCTCATTCTCCCCGCATACGGGCAGCGTGATCTTAAAGCCCGTCTCGTACTTCTGAGGATAGCCCTCCGAGGCGAGCACGACGCAGCAGGCAGCGCCCTCTTGAAAGCGCACCATGTCCTCGCGGAGCGTTCCTCCGCGCACGGCGAGCATGATCTCCAGAAGGTCGCTCACGAGGAGGGGCAGCACGACCTGCGTTTCGGGATCGCCGAAGCGGCAGTTGTATTCGATGACCTTCGGCCCGTCCTTCGTGAGCATGAGCCCGAAGTAGAGGCAGCCCTTGAAGGTGCGCCCTTCCGCCTTCATCGCGCGGATGGTGGGCAGGAAAATTTGTTCCATGCACTCTTTGGCGACCTCTTCCGTATAGTACGGGTTGGGCGCGACCGTCCCCATGCCGCCCGTGTTGAGCCCCTCGTCGCCGTCTTTTGCGCGCTTGTGGTCCATCGACGAGAGCATGGGAACGACGATGTTGCCGTCCGTGAAGGAGAGGACGGAAACTTCGGGGCCCGTCAAAAACTCCTCGACGAGGATGCGGCTGCCGCTCGCTCCAAAGACGTGGTCGACCATCATGTTCTTGACGGCGGCTTCCGCCTCTTCAAAAGTTTGGGCGATGACGACGCCCTTGCCGAGTGCCAGCCCATCTGCCTTGATGACGGCAGGATAGGGCGCGCTCTTTAAGTATGCGATGGCGGCATCCGGCTCGGAGAACGTTTCGCTCTTTGCCGTGGGGATGCCGTATTTTTTCATGAGTTCCTTGGAAAAGACCTTGCTGCCCTCAATGATGGCAGCATCCTTGGTGGGGCCGAAGCAGGGGATGCCCGCTGCTTCCAGCGCATCGACGCAACCTAAAACGAGCGGATCGTCGGGCGTGACGACGGCGAAGTCCACCTTCTTCTCGCGGGCGACACGGACGATGCCTTCGATGTCCGTCGCCTTGACGGGGATGCACTCCGCGTCCTCCGCGATGCCCCCGTTGCCGGGCAGGGCGTAGATTTTGCCCGAGCGCCTGCTCTTACTGAGCGCTTTGATGACGGCGTGCTCTCTGCCGCCGCCTCCTACGACTAAAATATCCATAAATACTTCCTCTGTTATAAAATGCTAATGCGCAAACCCGCAAAAAAAGCGGGTCTGCGCCGTGTATTGTAAATTGTTTTAGTGATGGAAGAGACGCATCCCCGTGAACGCCATCACCATGTTGTGGCTGTCCGCCGCCTCGATGACGAGGTCGTCGCGCACCGAACCGCCCGGCTCCGCCACATAAGTGACGCCGCTCTTATACGCCCGCTCGATGTTGTCGGAGAAGGGGAAGAAAGCGTCGCTGCCCAAAGAAACGCCCGAGATGGTCGCAAGGTACGCGCGCTGCTCCTCCTTCGTGAAGGGCTCGGGGCGCACCTTGAAGCACTTCTGCCATGCGCCCTCTGCGAGTACGTCGTCCGCATCCTCGGAGAGATAGAGGTCGATGATGTTGTTCATTTCGGGACGCCCCACGCCCTCGGCAAACTCGAGCGAGAGCACCTTCTCGTGCTGGCGGAGGTGCCAAAGGTCTGCCTTCTGCGCCGCAAGGCGGGTGCAGTGGATGCGCGACTGCTGCCCTGCGCCCACGCCGATCGCCTGTCCGTCCGCCGCGAAGCACACGGAATTGCTCTGCGTGTATTTGAGCGTGATGAGCGAGATGATGAGGTCGATCGCCTTATCCTCGGGGAGCTCCTTATTCTTGGTGACGATGTTGGAAAGGAGCGCCCGGTCGATCTTGAAGTTGTTGCGGCCCTGCTCGAAGGTGACGCCGAACACCTGCTTGCGCTCGATCTCTTCGGGCACATAGTCCTTGTCGATCTTGACGATGTTGTAGCCGCCCTTGCGCTTGCCCTTCAGGATCTCCAGCGCCTTCGGGGTATAGCCGGGGGCGATGATGCCGTCGGAGACTTCGCGCTTTACGATGTTAGCCGTCACTTCGTCGCACTCGTCGGAGAGGGCGATCCAATCGCCGAAGGAGGACATACGGTCGGTGCCGCGCGCACGCGCATAGGCGCAGGCTAGCGGGGAATCGTCGAGGCCCTCGATATCGTCGACAAAGCAGCTCTTTTTAAGCGCCTCGGAAAGAGGCTTGCCCACCGCCGCGGACGTCGGGGAGACGTGCTTGAAGCTCGTCGCCGCGACCATGCCCGTGCTTTCTTTGATCTCCTTGACGAGCTGCCAGGAGTTGAAGGCGTCCAAAAAGTTAATGTAACCGGGCCGCCCGTTCAGGATCTCAACGGGAAGATCGGCACCATTTGCCATGAAGATGCGCGCGGGCTTCTGATTAGGGTTGCAGCCGTATTTTAAGGAAAATTCGTTCATGCGTTCACCTCTTTGGTATATCTGTTGATAAGTACGTTTTCGTACGTTCCGCTTGCGAGGTCGTAGGCGCGGCAGTAGAGCGAGATCTTGTTATTCGCGTCGAGATGTTCCCAGATCTCCCCGGCAAAGGCGTGAAGATCGTTCGGGATGAAGACGCGCTCAGGCTCGCCCATGAAGGTGGGCAGCGGATCGCCGTCCGTCTCGTAGGTGTGGATGAAGTGCCCGAGGCCGTTCAGGGGCTCGTAATCGAAGGTATAGCGGTTGCAGGCAGAGCCCTTCTCGTCCGCACTCTTCAGAATGGAGAGAGAGTACTTGAAGTCCTTGAGATCGAAGATGCCGCTGATGCGGGGGGTGTAGTTGGGCGCGTCGGGCTCGAAGCAGCGGCTCTTCAAGGCATGGCGGAAGCACTTGCCGTTTTTGAGCGCCTCTTCGATGGTATCCGTCTGGTCGCCGTTGGTGACGATGACCTTGTCCCCCACCCGCTTCACGGGGGAGTAGATGATGAGGGAAGGATCTTTCACCTTGCTCTCGTCATAGGGATAGATGGTGACTTCTTCGCCCTGTTCGACGAACACGCGGTTGCGGCTGTTCTCGCTCCTGCCCATGATGAAATAGGCAAAGACCGCCTTTTTGCCGTCCTCGGACTTGCCGATGACGATGCCACGCCCCACATAGGGGTTGCCGGAAAGCGCTTCTTTCATGGTTTTGACTTCGTAACTCATATCTCTCCTCCGGATGTGATATTCAAATAGGCCCTTTCGGGCAATTTCGGACAACTTCTAAAAAGCAGATGCGAGCAAGACGAGGAGCGCGAGGAAAACTTGAGGGAGCTTACAGGGATCCCGCAAAGATTTTGCTTAGCAAAAGCTTTGTGGGAAGAGGAGGAGCAGGCGTTATAGGCGCGGCGTTTGCCGTCAGGCGAACGCCCGCAAAATCTGCCTTGCTCCGACGAGTAAGTGACCGAAAGTTGCCGCAGCGCGACAAAGTATTGCGACGCAGATGCTTTTTACGCCTGGGACAAGCTCTTACACACAAGCTCGACTGCTTCGGGCAAAATGACCCACTCCGCCTCGCGCATGACGCGCTTTTGCAGCGACTCGGGGGTATCGCCCTCCTTGACTTCGACGGCGCGCTGCAGGATGATGGGGCCGCCGTCGCACTCTTCGGTGACGAAATGCACGGTCGCGCCCGTCACTTTGACGCCGCGGGCAAGCACCGCCTCGTGGACGTGCAGGCCGTAGTACCCCTTCCCGCAGAAGCTGGGGATGAGCGACGGATGCACGTTGATGATGCGCCCCTCATAGGCGCGGGTGAAGCGCTCCGACAAAATGGACATGAAGCCCGCAAAGACGACAAAGCCGATCTCCTTTTCGCGCAGGATCTTAAGGATGCGCTCCTCGCGCTCCCTGCGGTCGGGCACTTCGTGCACATCGACGACGGCGCTCTCCACGCCGTTGCGCTCGGCGCGCGTCAGAACGTAGGCGTCCTTATGGTCGGAAATGAGCAGGACGACTTCCCCGTGAGGGATCATGCCCGCCTGCTGGGCGCTCAAAATGGCCTGAAAGTTGGTGCCGCCGCCCGAGCAGAGCACGGCGATGCGCACCTTACTCATACGAGGAGCACCCCGTCTTCGCTCTCAACAATGGTGCCGAGGATGTACGCATCCTCGCCGTTTGCCTTGAAGAGTTCCACGGCGCGGGCGGCATCCTCCTTCGCGACGACGACGCTCATGCCCACGCCCATGTTGAAGGTGTTGAACATATCGTGTTCGGAAATATTCCCCCTCTTTTGGATGAGCGAGAAGATGGGCGGCACTCTGACGGCGCTCTTTTCGATCTTCACGCCCAACCCCTTGGGGATGGAGCGGGGCATATTCTCGTAGAAGCCGCCGCCCGTGATGTGCGAGATGCCCTTGACCGTCACTTCCTTCATGACGGCAAGGACGGGCTTTACATAAATACGGGTGGGCGCAAGCAGCGTCTCCCCGAGGGAAGCGCCGTTCAGTTCTTCGACGGGGGCTTTGAGATCGCAGTGTTCGACGTCGAACACCTTGCGCACGAGGGAAAACCCGTTGCTGTGCACGCCCGAGGAGGGCAGCGCGATCATCACGTCGCCCGCCTGCATTTTGGAATTGTCGATGACCTTGCTCTTGTCGACGATGCCGACGGAAAAGCCCGCAAGATCATAATCGTCCTCCGCCATCGTGCCGGGATGCTCAGCCGTCTCGCCGCCGACGAGCGCACAGCCCGCCTGCACGCAGCCTTCGGCGACGCCGCCGACGATCTCGGCGATGCGCTCGGGCACGTTCCTGCCGCAGGCGATGTAATCGAGAAAGAGAAGAGGCTTTGCGCCGCAGCAGATGATGTCGTTGACGCACATGGCGACGCAGTCGATGCCGATCGTATCGTGCTTATCGAGAAGCTGGGCGATGCGGAGCTTGGTGCCGACGCCGTCCGTACCCGAGACGAGCACGGGCTCCTTCATCCCCGTCATGTCGAGCGGGAAGAGGCCGCCGAAGCCGCCGATATCCGCCTTGCCGTCGGGCATGGTGCGCGCGACGTGCTTCTTCATGAGCTCCACCGCGCGGTAGCCCGCGGTGATGTCGACGCCCGCCTCCTTGTAGCTCTCCGAAAAACTCTTTTCCATGGTGCTCCTTTATGCTTCCTTGCGGAACTTGGGATTGTCGCTGATGGGCCGCTCGAAGCGGTTCTTGTCCGTCTCGCGGGGCTCCTCGGTGGGATAGATGCCGTCGAAGCACGCCATACAGAACTCCGTGCCGTCCGTGCCTGCGATGCGCTTGGCGTGCTCGAGGCTCAGATACCCCACGGAATCGGCGCCGATGATCTTGGCGATCTCCTCCGTCGTGTGGTGGCAGGCGATGAGGTTATCGCGCGAGGCGATGTCCGTGCCGTAGTAGCAGGGATTGAGGAACTTGGGCGCCGAGGAGAGGAAATGCACTTCCGTTGCGCCCGCGTCGCGCAACTGCTTGACGATGGGGATGGAGGTCGTACCGCGGACGATGCTGTCGTCCACGAGGATGACGCGCTTGCCCTTCACTTCGGAAGCGATGACGTTGAGCTTGATGCGCACCCGGTCCTCCCGCATCTTCTGATCGGGGGCAATGAACGTCCTGCCGATGTACTTGTTCTTCAAAAAGCCGATGCCGTACGGGATGCCCGAAGCCTGCGCATAGCCCATGGCGGCGTCGAGGCCGGAATCGGGCACGCCGACGACGACGTCCGCCTCGATGGGATATTCCTCTGCAAGGAACCTGCCCGCCTGCAGACGCGCATCATGCACATAGCAGCCGTCGATCTCGGAATCGGGGCGGGCGGTGTAGAAGTACTCAAAGACGCAGAACGCCTTCTTCTGCCCGCAGTAATCGCGGAAGCTCTTGACGCCGTCCTTGGTAAAGACGACCATCTCGCCGGGCTCCACTTCGCGGATCTTGTGCCCGCCGACGGCGCTGATGGCGCACGACTCGGAGGCGATGAGCCAGCTTCCGTCGTCACGCTTGCCGTAGCAGAGCGGCCGGAAGCCCTGCGGATCGCGCGCGGCGATGAGCTTGCTGGGCGACATGACGACGAGGGAATACGCCCCCTTGATGCGCCCCATCGCGGCGAGCACCGCCTCTTCGATGGAACGGGTGCGCACGCGCTCTTTCGTGATGATATAGGAGATGACCTCGGTATCGGAGGTCGTGTGGAAGATGCTGCCTTCGTTTTCGAGCTCCGTCCTCAGTTCATAGGAATTGATGAGGTTGCCGTTGTGGGCGAGCGCCATGTTGCCCTTCAAGTGGTTGACGACGATGGGCTGCGCGTTCTCCCGGCCGCCCGTACCCGTCGTGCCGTAGCGGACGTGACCGATCGCCATGTTGCCTTCGCCCAGCTTTTCGAGCGTCTCGTGCGAAAAGACGTCGTTGACAAGGCCCACGTCCTTGTGGGTCTTGAACACGCCGTCGTCGTTGACGACGATGCCCGCCGACTCCTGCCCGCGGTGCTGCAGGGCAAAGAGCGCATAGTATGCGGTCGAAGCGACCGCCTGCTTTTCGGGGGCAAAGATGCCGAACACACCGCACTCTTCGTGAATATGTCCCGTCATATCACTCCCCCATCAGGCGCTTAAAGACTTCCTTGTAGGCATCTTCCACCCCGCCCATATCGCGGCGGAAGCGGTCCTTGTCCAGCTTCTCGTTGGTCTTGATATCCCAGAGGCGGCAGGTGTCGGGGGAAATTTCGTCCGCGAGCACGATGGTGCCGTCCTCGAGGCGCCCGAACTCGAGCTTGAAGTCAACGAGGCGGATGCCCAGCGTCTTGAAGTACTCGGAGAGCACTTCGTTGACCTTGAAGGCATACTTCTTGATGGTCTCGATCTCTTCCTTCGTCGCGAGCTTCAAGGCGAGCGCGTGATAGGAATTGAGCAGAGGATCGCCGAGCTCATCGTTCTTGTACGAGAACTCGATGGTGGGCTCATCAAAGACGATGCCCTCTTCGACGCCGTAGTGCTTCGCAAAGGACCCTGCCGACACGTTGCGGATGATGACTTCGAGGGGCACGATCTTGACCTTCTTGACGAGGGTGTCGCGGTCGGAAAGCTCCTCCACAAAGTGGGTGGGCACGCCGCTCTTTTCGAGCAGTTGCATCATGAGGTTGGACATCCGGTTGTTGACGACGCCCTTGCCTGCGATGGTGCCCTTCTTGAGCCCGTTGAACGCCGTCGCGTCGTCTTTATACGAGACGATGCAAAGAGCGGGATCTTCGGTCGCGAACACCTTCTTCGCCTTGCCTTCATAGAGCTGAACGGTCTTTTCCATAGTAATATATCTCCTAAAAAATTGATATCGTATGTGGGTGCGGCGCAGTTTACGCCGCGCGGGGAAGGGCAAACGCCCGAATTATAAGTGGTATTTTGCCTCGATCTCGGCGTTCTTTGCAAGCACTTTTTCGGCGGCAGCCTTTCGTGCCGCAACGAGCTTTTCGCGGAGCGCTTCGTCGGAGACGGCCAGGATCTCCACGGCAAGGAGCGCCGCGTTCTGCGCGCCGTCGATGGCGACCGTCGCCACGGGGATGCCGGAGGGCATCTGCACGGTGGAAAGGAGGGCGTCCAGCCCGTCGAGCGTGGAGCTCTTGACAGGGATGCCGATGACGGGCAGCACGGTGTTGGCCGCAAGCGCGCCCGCAAGGTGCGCCGCCTTGCCCGCCGCCGCGATGATGGCGCCGAAGCCGTTCTCTGCCGCATGGGAGGAGAACGCCTTTGCCTCCTCGGGGGTGCGGTGCGCGGAGTAGACGTGGACCTCGAAGGGAACGCCGTATTCGCGGAACACGGAGAATGCTTTCTCCACGACGGGGAGATCGCTGTCGCTCCCCATGATGACTGCAACTTTCTTCATAAACCTGACTCCTTTTTCAGATGGTAAACTGTGCCGTGCGGCGCACCGCCGCGAAAAAAATTGACAAGGGGCAATCCTATCCAAGAAGGATAGAATTGCCCCCGGGCATTCATTGGTACTTCTTTTTGCTGCCGCGGAAGCAGAGGCCCCGCAAAGAAACGAAAAAGACGGTTTTCATAGCGCCATTATAACAACTTCCTTGGCGTAAGTCAAGCGTTCCGCGCGGAATTTCTTTGCCATTCCGCGTGAAAACCGCGTGAAATTTTACGATCATGTTGAGTGCTTACGTATCTTTCCGGACGCGCGGAAAAGCGGCCGCCCGTAAAAGCCGGTGCAGCCGCCGTCCTGTTTTCGGGCACAAGGGGAACGCGCCCGTTCGCGTACCCTTCAAAATCCGAACTTTTCCAAGACCTCCTGCCGGGTGGGGATGGAGGCCTGCGCCCCCCGCCGCGTGACCGTGATGGCCGCCGCCGCGTTGGCATAGCGGAGCGCCTCCCGCAAAGGTTTCCCCTCCGCCAGCCTGACGGCGAGCGCCCCCGTGAACGTATCCCCCGCCGCCGTCGTATCGGCAACGGGCGCCTTGATGCAGTCCTCGCAGATGAGATCGTTCCCCGCAAGGCAGCAGTATCCGTTCTTTCCCAGCGTCACGACGACGCACCCGATGCCCGCATCGAAGAAGGTCTGCGCACTCGGGCGGATGTTCTTCTTTCCCGTAAAAAATTCAAACTCGGTCTCGTTGGGCGTGATGATGTCCACAAAGCGGAAATAGGGAACGATCTCCCTGTTGGCGGGAGCGGGATCGAGGATGGTGGTCATCCCCCGCTCCTTTGCCGCCCGCAGGGCATAGCCGACGACGGAGATCTCGTTTTCGAGCTGTGTGAGGAAGATATCCCCCGCCTTCGCCGAGGCGAGCAGAGCGTCCACGTCCTCCGCGCCCGCATACGCATTGGCGCCCGCATCGAGGATGATGCGGTTGTCCCCGCCGACGACGGTGATGACCGCCGTCCCCGAGGAGACCTTGCGCACGGTGCGCACGCTCTCCGTGTTCACGCCGTACCCGTTCAGATCGCTCTTGAGATAGGTGCCGAAGGGATCGTCCCCCACGCAGCCGCCGAGATAGACCTTCCCGCCCAGCTTGGCGCAGGCGACCGCCTGGTTGGCACCCTTGCCGCCCGAATTGATCATGAACCCGCTGCCGTACATCGTCTCGCCCGCCTCGGGGATCCGGGGCGCAGAGATGACGAGGTCGGTATTCAGACTTCCGAATACATAGATGTTTTTCATTGCCGCAGCTTTTTTGCCACCTCTGCCGTCTGTTCCGCGACGGCGCGGATACTGATCTCCTTGCGGTCGCGCATATACGTCTCCAGGCGGTCGCCGATGGGAGCCGTCCACTTTTCGCCGATGGGCACCCCGTTCATGACCGCGATCGCCGTGGCGATCTGCGCCGCATTGCAGTCGACGTCGTAGCCGATCTGCGCGATGATGTGCATCGTCTCCTCGAAGTCGCCCCGTCCGAAGCGCAGCGCCACCACCTCTGCCGCCGCATTGGGGTAGGCGTGGATCCAGTTATAGCGCTCGTACCGCTTTTCGCAGGGTTTCCAGGCCGAGAGCCAATCGCCGTGCGCATCGCACTGCTCCATCGCAAAGCGCAGCACCGAGGCATACTCGCTGTCCTCCGGAATGGCCGCGATGCTCTCCTTTAAGAGGGTATCGACGTCGGTCAGCACATAGGAAAGGCTGACGAGCACGGCGTTGAAGATCTCGCCCAGGATGCCGTTGTTGTGATGGGAGACGCTGCCGTCGAGGAAGGCGAGCCGCGCCGCCTCCCGCGCATTCCCCGGAGCGACCATGCCGCAGACCGCCCCGCGCATCTGCGCACCGATCCACTCGCGGTAAGGGTTGTTGCGGTATCCGCTCTCGGGCGGATAGATGCCGAGACGGAGATTCTTGAGCGCCACCTCCTCCGCCGACCAGCCGAAGGGGATGAGCGCCAGCCACTGTTCGGCGACGTCCGCCGCCGTCAGACGGGTCCCCTTCTCCTTCGCCGCCTCGAGAAAGGCGAGCTCGTAGGTGATATCGTCGTTCATGGTGTTGGGCGTGCGCGGATAACCGTAGATCTGCCCGAACACCGAGGTGATGTTCTCCGTCGTATAGCCCTCGATGGCCGTGCCGAGCGCACCCGCACAGATTTGCGCCTGCCACCCCAGATGCGTCCTGCGGAGGAAGTCCTCGCTCTCCGCGTCATAGGGATACACGGGCAGCGATGCCGCACGCTCGATCGCTTCAAAGCGATCGTACACGGGATAGCGGTGATAGGGATGCCCCTCCGCCCGGGGTGCGACGGAGAGAAGGTGGAACACCCTGCCCGTGAGGAGCGCCAGCTTCGCCTGATCGCCCCGTTCCAGGGCCTCCATGCCCTCTTCGATGAGCGCCTCCGCCGCAGAGACGTCATAGCCCATGTTCTCCATGTCCTGCATGGCGGCAACGATGACGTGCTCCTCGGCGCCCGAACCGGGCACATTGCTCTTCCACTTCATCTCGTTGAGATGACATTCCATTCGGTCATATCGTTCACAGACCGACCAGCCCTGCTCCTCTTCGCTGAGCACCACGGGACGGGCGGCCTGCATGGTTTCAAGTTCCAGTTGCCATGCCTTTTTCATTGCTGTCCTCCTCGGATCGGATGATCTTCGGCTTATCTGCCCCCGCCTTGCGCGCCCGGTCGATCACTGCATAGGCAATGAGCGCAAGGAGCGTCATGACATAGGGCAGGGTATTGAGAAGTTCGTAATATTCCGCGCCCAGCACAGCCTGCGAGCCGAGCGCAAAGCTGTCCACCACGCCGAACAGGAAGGAAAACAGGGCCGTGAGCCAGGGGATGCCTGCGCCCATCGCTTCGGCGGCGACTCCGATGAAGCCTCTTCCGCCCACCATGCCCGCCGAGAAATATGAAAGCCCTGCCATCGAGAGATACGCCCCGCCCAGACCGCAGAAGATGCCGCACAGGATGAGCGCCTTCATCCGCTGCCGATCGGGGTCGATGCCGACCGAACGGGCCGCTTCCTCGTGATATCCCGTCGCCCGAAGATAGGCCCCCGTCCGCGTGCGGTTGAGCAGCAGCGTGAGCAGCACCAGGCAGGCGATCGCCACATAAAAGAGAAGATTCTGCCCGAACAGGAGTTTGCCGAGGACGGGGATCTCCGAAAGCCACGGGATGAAGAGCGAAGGGATCTGCACGCTGGGCGCGCCCGAGGAGTCGCCCTTGACCCCCAGCACGCTGTAGAGAAGAAAGACGCAGAAGCCCGTCGCAAAGGTATTGAGGGCAATGCCCGTGAGCACGCTGTCCGTCCCCAGCCTGCGCGCCGCCGCAAACAGGATGAGCGACATGACGACGCCCGCCGCGAGCGCGGCGAGAAGCCCCACCGCCCAGCTCGCCGTATAGTGGCTGACGAGCGCGCCCGTGACCGCCGCCACGGACATGGAGCCCTCGATGTTGATGTTGAGCAGCCCCACCTTGTTGGAGATGAGCGCCGCGAACCCCGCAAAGAGGATGGGCAGCGCCGCCGTGACGCAGGAGAGCAGAAAGGCCTCCGAAAAGAGATACTCTAACATACTGCCTCCTTTTCTTCCTCCTTGGGCGCCTCTTCCCGCCTCCGCCGTGCGGAGGAGAGCTTTTTGAAGAGCGCCGTCGCCCCGAAGAGAATGATGATGATCGCCTGGATCATGTAGATGACGTCGTTGGGGACGTCGCCGAGGCGCGCCATATTGAGCGCTCCCACCCGCAGATAGGCGAGAAAGAGCGAGGCGATCGGCACGAGGAAGGGATTGTTGTTTGCCATGATGGCGATGACGAAGCCGTCAAAGCCGTAGTTGGGAAGCGCCTTCCAGTCGAAACGGTAATAATTGCCGAGGAAGAACGCCGCTCCGCCCAATCCGGCGATGCCCGCACCCATCACCTGCGAGGAGACGATGGTGCGCTTGGTGTTGATGCCGCAGTACTCCGCAAAGGAGGGATTGTCGCCCGTCATGCGGATGCGGTATCCCCACTTGGTCTTGAAGAGAAAGAGCCCGCCGAGAACGGCCACAAGGAGCGCGATGAGGATGGAGGAGCTCAGATCGTTGTCGCGGTCGAGCCAGGGAAGTTTCATGCCGTCCTCCAAAAGAGGCGTCTTGTAGATCTCGTCCGACACGACGACATGATACAGCAGATAGAGCACCACCCACAGCACGATGAAATTGAGCATGAGCGACGAGACGAACTCGTTGACGCCCAGGCCCGCCTTGAGCTTGGCGGGGATGTAGCCCACGATGCCCGCGATGACCGCCGCCGCGATCACGCAGAAGAGCGGCAGCAGGACGGGCGGGAAGGGAAGCGCGGGAGCCATCCAGGCCGCCGCGAATGCCCCCAGGAAGAAGGCGCCTTCCACAAACATATTGAACTGTTTGCAGCGCGTCATGATGCACACCGCCGTACCCGTAAAGATGAGCGGCACGGCCTGCGTGACGATGTTGGCGAGCGAATAGGAGTCTCCGAAGGGAGAGAGGAAGAAGATGGCGATGTTTTCGCCCGGGGAATCGCTCGCGATGAGGATGACGACGACGGCCGCCAGCACCGCCGCCAGCAGGGCGACGGCGATCTTGAGAAGCGAAAAGAGAAATTCCTTTGCCTTTTCCGTCCTGCACAGGGCGCAAAGGCGCGTCCAGGCCGCCGCAAAGAAGGACTTTGCGCGTTCCGGGAACCCCTTAGATCCGTTCTGTCTATCCATGCGTCACCTCCATGCGGTCGATGCCCAGCATATACCGTCCGAGCTGTTCCTCGCTCGTTCCCTGCACGTCCGTGATCTCGGCGACGATCTCGCCGCCGTGAAAGACGAGGATGCGGTCGGAGAGCGCGAACATTTCGCTCATGTCTGCCGAGACGAGCAGCACCGCACCGCCGCGGTCGCGAAGCTCGGTCAGTTTCTGATGGATGAAGGCGATGGAGCCGATGTCGACGCCGCGCGTCGGCTGATCGGCAACGAGCAGGACGGGAGAGGCCTCCAGCTCGCGCGCCACGATCACCTTCTGCATATTGCCGCCCGAAAGCGAGCGCATCTTCTGCCCCGGCGTTCCCTTGACGGAATAGCGTCCGATGACCTCTTTCACGCGCGCTTTCAGGCGCTTCTCTTTGAGAAACCCCAGGCGGCTCTCGCTGTCACAGCAGAGCGCGATGAGATTGTCGAAGATGCTCCCGTCGGGATCGCACCCCGTGCGGAGGCGGTCCTCCGGGATGTGCGCAACGCCGAGCGCGCGGATCCTGCGCACGGAACGGCCGTCAAGCTCCTGCCCTTCCACCGTCACGCTGCCGCGGTATTTCGGGACCAGCCCGCACAGAACTTCCGCCGCCTCCTTCTGTCCGTTGCCCTCCACGCCGGCAAGCCCCAGGATCTCGCCCCGGTGCACGGCGAAGGAGACGCCCGATACGGCCTCCTTTCCGCCCCTGCCTGCGATGTGCAGATCGGAGACGGCTGCAACTTCCTCCCCGGGAGAAAAGGGGAGCTTGTCCGGCTCGGTCTTGACGGAGGAACCCACCATCAGGCGGGAGATATCCTCCTCCGTGACCTCGCTCACTTCGTATGTTCCAAGCGTTCTGCCGGCGCGCATCACGGTGACGCGGTCGCACAGCCGCTTGATCTCGCGCAGTTTGTGCGTGATGATGACGATGCTGCACCCGTCCTCCTTGAGGAGCAGGAGCTGACGGAAGAGCTCCTCCGTCTCCTGCGGGGTGAGCACGGCAGTCGGCTCATCGAGGATGAGCACCTTTGCCCCGCGCGCGAGCACCTTCAAGATCTCCACCTTCTGTGCCTGTCCGACGGGAAGATCGCCGCACTTTGCGCGGATGTCCATCGCCATGTCGTACTTTCCCGCGAGCTCTTCGGCAGCCGCGCGCATCTTCTTTTCCCGAAGAAAGCCGAGCTTCCCGCAGTCCTCGCAGCCGAGAAAGATGTTGCGGTAGACGGGAAATTCGTTCACCAGCATGAAGTGCTGCCACACCATGCCGATGCCGAGCGCCTGCGCATCCTTTGCCGAACGGAAGTTCACGCGCTCGCCGCGGAAGAAGATCTCCCCCGAGGTGGGCTTTTCCGCCCCGCTGAGCATCTTCATGAGCGTCGATTTGCCCGCGCCGTTCTCACCGGCGACGGCATGGATCTCCCCTTCCGCGAGCGAAAAGCAGGCGCCCTCGTTGGCAGCAACGCCGTTCGGATAAATCTTGGTGATATCCTTCATTTCCAGCAAGGGCTGCATACCTTCCTCCTTCCGAGCCCGACGTCACTTCGTGGGATCGAGTTCTGCAAAGAGCGCGTTGAGTTCGTCGGCGCTCATGTAGCGCTTGAGGCCGCTCTTCACCTCGATGGTGCCGTCCGCAAGCCCTTGGGCGAGCTCGCCGACGAGCGCGCGGTCCTCTTCGCTCAGGATCGCTGCGTAGTTGTCATTTTCGACGATGCCGATCATGCCCTCCCGGATGCCCAGCGTCTCGAGGACGCCGAACTCGAGCGTGCCTTCGAGGAACTGCTCGCACGCATTGTAGAGCGCCAGATCCACCCGCTTGAGCACGGAGGTCACGATCGTATCCGCCTTGGCGGGATCGGCCGAAGCATAGTAGTCGTACTGATCGCTGTCCACGCCGATGGCGAGCTTACCCTTGGTCTTGGCGGCATCGAAGCATCCGAGGCCCGCCTGCGAAGCGGCCTGGAAGAGCACCTCGACGCCCTGATCGTAGAAACTCTCGGCGATCTGTTTGCCCTTGGGGCTGTTCGTGAAGTCGCCGATGTAGCTGTTATAGGCGCCAACGTCCGTTCCCTTGAGCTCGTTGATCTTCTGCACGCCCTGCATGAAGCCGCAGGCGAAATCGTTGATGATGTCGTTGCGCGCCCCGCCGACGAAGGCCGTGTTCTCCGCGCCCTTTTCAAGGGTGAGGAGCGCCGCGACCGCCCCCGCGAGGAATCCGCCCTCGTTCTGCTTGAACATCATGGAATGGACGGTGGGATAGTCCGCGGCCGCATTGTCGCGGATCTCCGTATCGAAGATGATGAAGCGCCGGTCCGCATACTTGGAACGCCCCACGAGGCGCTGCAGCGGCTCGCGCATATCGCTCGTCGCCACGATGATGAGGTCATACGCCTCGTTCGCGGTCTGGGTGAGCGTCGATTCCCACTTGGAGGTGTCGGACGAGCCGAGCTCCATGATGTTGACCTCCGTTTCGGGATGATCCTTCTGGAATTGCAGCATCCCCGCATTGGCGGAATCGAAGAAGGACATATCCCCGAGGTCTCCGTTGATGATGAGTGCGATGCGCGTCTTGCCGTCGTCGAGGTCGGCGACATCGCTGCCGCCTCCCCCGCCGGTGCCGTCGCAGCCGGCAAACAGTGCCGCCGACAGGAGCGTGAGCGCGATCGCCGTGATCCTTTTCCAATGTTTCATAAGCATATCCCTGCCTTATCGAATGATATCTGTTTCAGGACGGGCCGTCCTTTGCGCGGATGCCGTCAGAACGTGGAGGCGATGTACTCCCACAGGAGATAGGTGCCGTCCACACAGCGGATCTGATTGCAGCCCCAGTTGCTGGAGACGCCGTTGATGCTGAAATTCCAGTACATATACTCCCCGTCGATCTCCTTGTTCTCGTAGTCGCCGATCTTGTTGACGAAGCCCGCCGAGAGGCCGTCCTGCGCCAGGCCCTTCTCCGAGAGCGCCGCCGAGGTGAACTCGCTCGCCCACATATCGTCCGAGGTCAGCGTGACGGTGCCGTCATAGAGAACGTCCTCGTTCGCCACGATCTTGACGAAGATGGTATAGGTGGGCGCATAGGGCGTATGCCCCGCGACGGCATATTCCGTCGTATCCGGGCCCGCCTTCCATGCGTAATCGGGTCCTCCGCTGCACGCAGCAAACCCCATCAGCGCCGCCAGCGCGATCACGAGCATCCCGACCGTAGCCATAAATTTGCGTTTCATTTCTTTTCCCTCCGTAATGTTTATTCAGACAACAGGCTCTGCCTGTCATGCCTCAAAGAAGATGGGATTGGTGATCCCGTACTGGGCGCCCGTGCCGAACACCTCGATGACCACCCAATCGCCCGCCGTCACTTCCAACGTCACCGGCTGCGTATAGACGGTATCCGTCCCGACGTCGAGTTCGATGGACTTCACCGTCTCTCCGTTGCGGACAAAGGCGATGGACTCGATGCCGTCGCGGCAGAACACGTCCATGTCGAATGTGACTTCGGATGCGCCCGCAAGCGGATGCGTCTGCCCGTAGATGGTCTCCCCGACCTTGCAGTTGATGACGGGGCCGTTGGAGATAAAGCTGTGTCCGCCCTCGATCGCCCCGAGGATGGTCTCCCGGTCGATCGCGCCGTCCAGATAGAGATAGGTGGTCGGCATCCCGGGATAGATCCCGCCGTCGTCGTAATAGCTCTGGTAATTTTCGGGGGTGATGGCCGTCACGCCGCCCGTCTTGCCGGGGCCCTTGGTGTCGTGGATGTCCGTTCCGCCCGTAGCCGCAAGGTACAGCCCCTCGTTGAGAAGTTCGTACCACTTGAGCTTGGACTCGTAATTCTGCGAGATATAGCCCGTCTCGTTCTCGTAGCGCCCGTCGCCCGGATTAAAGACGCCGTTCCAGATCTCCACCGTATCGAAAAGCGGAGCGAGCTCCCAATAGTTGAAGCCCATCGTGGAGACGGAATAGGGATGGTTGATCTGCGCCACGCCGCCGTCCCGCTTGATGCAGTTGGCGATGTAGGTGATGCGGTCCATGATGATCTGATCACGGTCGGGAGAATTGCGCTCGCTCTCGTACAGCTCCACGTCGTACTTTTCGAGCGTCGTCGCAACGCCCAGCGCCTGGAAATGGCCAAATTCCGTCGTGATCTCCACCGCTTCGCCGGGGGTGAAGAAGCGGTCCTCGCCGTCCTCTGCGGTCAGCGTCTTCAACGTGTCCGTCTCGTACCACTCCGCAAGCCCGCGGGCGCTGTTGTGATCGGAGAGGAAGGCATAATACAGCCCCACGCTCACATCCCCGAGCGCCAGGGAGAGGATGCTGTCCGATCCGTCCGAATAATAGGTGTGCTGGTGCAGATCGCCCGCGATCCAATGCTTCTCGTAGCTGTCATATAGCTGCATGAGACGCACGTCCTGCAAATAATAGGTCTTGTACTGCTGCACCTCGACTTCCTTTGTCACCGTATCGAACTCATATCCCTTCGTGAACGTCAGGCGGTATTTCCCGGGATAGAGCTGGAGGTCATATCCGCCGAAGGCATTGGTCGTCAGGCGCTGCGTGTTTCCCTCTTCGTCCTCCACGATGATGCCCGCGGGCGTCATCGAGCCGCTGTCCGTGAGCACCTTGCCGCGCACGTTCCCCTTGGAAAGGGTGACGGGCGGGGGTTCGGGCGGGTTGATCCAGCCATAGGAAAAATAGCCCAGAACGCCTGCACCGAGGATCGCAACCGCCCCTGCGACCGCAAGCAACGCGATCTTCTTGCTCATTATCTTATTACCTCCTTGTATCGTTTCTGCATCGGGAGAAACTTTTTTTGCTTTCCCCCATTGACCTTTTACATAAATCATGATACAATGGTGCAAAGCACAATTCAAGGATAAAAACGTCAAAAACTATGCAGTTTCAGTCATATTTGGAAATCTTCGACCCCCGAACTTTGACCGCAGAACAGCCGTATTCGCCCCAGGGCGTGCTGTTTACTTACTATCCTTCGGAAGAACCTGAAAGTTTACATTATCATAATTTTTTGGAATTAGGATATTGTGAACGTGGCTCGGGCATCTTCATCATCGACGGAGAGATCATTCCCTTTTCCGAACAATGCACCACGATCATCTACGACGGACAGGTCCACATCGCCAAGAGCATCTCACCCGAAAAGAGCCTGTGGCACTTTTTGTACATCGACCTTTCCAAGCTGTTTTCGGGAACGGAACAATTCGATCTCGGCCTGCTGAAAGTGCGCGATCATGTAAATTTCGAGTTTCCCAACCTCATCCCGCGGGCGGACGATCCGGAGATCTACGAGATCTGCCGCGCCGTCCTCAACGAGGCCGCCCTGGCACAAACCGACCATCTTGCGGCGATGCGCGGCCTTTTATATGCACTTCTCGTCAAACACGGCCGCTATTTCCGCCGGAAGGAATGCTCCGTCACCGACCGCACTTCCCTGATGGACGAGCTCGGAGAGCTGCTCAACTTCATCAGCCTGCACTACATGGAGGATATCACGATCGACGACCTCACCGCGCAGACGCATATGTCCAAGGCGAGCCTCCAGCGCAAGATGACCGCCTTTACCGGGCTTTCGCCCATGCAGTACATCCACCGCATCCGTCTCAACCAGGCAGCGCTCATGCTGCAGGAAAAAAAGAAATCGGTCGCGCAGATCGCGACCGAAGTAGGCTACAACAGTTTATCGAGTTTCAACAGAAAGTTTCTGGACTATTTCGGAATGTCCCCCACGAAATACAAGAGCCGCGGAACGGAATGACCCCATCGAGGGCCGAAGCAGGCAAAATATATCCCGCAGATCCGCTCAGCCGTTGTAATAGCCGTGAAAGCGCCAGTCATCGGCAGGCGTGTTGGTGGTGATCTCCGCATTGCCGAGGATGCGCTCGCGGGCAAAGATGTCCACACCGTCGGCGGCCGCGGCGTACATCACGGAGACGTCCTTCTCCCCCAGAGAATCCACGAATGAGTTGGACACGCGGTCCTGCAGATAGATGCAGATACTCTCTCCGCCCACGCGGAAGCGCAGGAAGGACTCGATCTCCCAGCAATAGTCGGGCAGCGGCACCTCGGCTTCACAGGTAAATTCCAGCGTCAACGTACTGCCCTCGCCGCGCTTGTTCCCCCAGATGGGAAGCGTGAGCGGCGAAGCGCCGTCCCACTCCACGGTCGTCTCTACCCCCAGGAGCGTTGTATATCGCACCCGGATGCCCTTGCGGACCAATTCGGGGAAGGGCGAAAGGTCGGTCTCGATCGCCTCGAGCGTCATTTCGCCATACTCGGGCTCCTCGCTCTCCGACCGCAAGTGAGCCGTCACGGGAACAGACGTCGTCACCGTGCTGCCCTCCCACGCGGCGATCCCCGCAAAGGAGGCGGCAAACACACCTTCTTCCCCCGTATAACCCATGCCGGAAATGCTGCCCGTGTCCATGCGCTCCTGAAAGGCGTTCCTGTCATAGAAGGAGCCGAACGAATAGGTCGCCTCCGACCCGTCGCCGAAGCGGACAACGAGCTCCGTCAGCCGCTCCGCCTGTTCGCGCTCGGGCGCAAAGTAGTGCATTTTTCCCGCCAGATAGGGCTCGATGAGATCGCTCGGGATGCCCATTCCGGCGGCCCCTTCGGGATCGGTCGTCACGGCATCGTACATCCATTCTTCCACTTCCGTCACCGTCAGCCGATACCCGTACAGCGGCGGTATTTCGTCCTTCACTTCCTCATACACCGCCCGCCACTGTTCCAACACTTCGCGGTAAGCCCCCTCGCCCTCCTCGCACCAGAGGTCATAGAGCCCCTGCCAGTCGGCATGGTTGTATTCCATGAAGAGCTCCAGCCCGTCGCGTTCGTCTTTCGGCGGCGTCATCTCCTCAAAGGTGGAGTAATAATAGAACGATGCGCCCGGCACCCGCACGCTCACCCCGTCGGTTCCGATGGGTGTGCCGAAGATCAGGTATCCGCGCATCTCCCGCCCGTCAAAGGAGACGCCGTCGCGGTAGTCCCCGAAATAGAGCGGTTCCTCGGGAACGCTTGGCAGGATCGCCTCCTCTGCGTCGGGCGGAAGCAGTTTGCCCGCAGACAGCTTTCCGTTACAGGCGGCAAGCGGGAATACCGCAATCGCCGCAAGCCCGACAGCCAAAAGATTTCCTAAAATACGTTTTTTCATGTTTTTTCTCCTCTTTACGGCTGAAGAGCCCCGTCCAGAAGGCGGTAGACGGTCTTGGCGCGGGCGGCCGCAGCCGCGTCGTGCGTGATCATCACGATCCCTCTGCCCTTTTTGTGTTCGTTCTCAAACAAGTCGAACACCACCTCGCGGTTGGCGGGGTCAAGGTTGCCCGTCGGCTCGTCGGCGATGAGGAGCGCGGGATCCAGGATGAGCGCCCGCGCCATCTCACCAGGGGTAGGAATTTTCGACAACGTACTCCTGCCAGAACGGCGATTTTTCACCGTAGAAAGCATCATCGATAAGCTCTGAAAAGTCTGAATGCAAGTAATTTTGGGGCGAATTGTAACCGATCGTGCTAAAATCAATGGCGTTTGCCATCGAGTAAATATCCACTCCTTCGTATGCAAACGCATAGTATGCCCTGCCATACAAACTTACAATGCGCGCCACAGGCCAGCCGAATCCCATAGAGGCGCAGAACACCGTTTTGGTCTGTCCGTCGATATCGGCGGACAGGAAGCCGTAAAGCCCCCAATCAGCATCGTACGGAACGGCCTCATCACACGCAAAAGTCATCTGTATGCTGAAGCGGCAGCTATCCTCTCCCTGCATCTGATTCCTTACAGGTATGGTTATGTCGTTTTCCCCGTCCCACGCGGCAGTTGCCTCCACGCCGAGCGGAGATATATATTTTATGGCGATGCTTTGCACGCTTGCGCCCGGAATACTCTCTGTTACAAGCTCCAAATTCTCCAACGTGAGTTCGCCATATTCGCGTTCCGCGGCATTCTGTTCACCAAAAACATACATGACATCGAAGGAAAGCGTGAAACTCTTGCCGTCTTCACCAAATAATACATCGTTGCCGGTATTTGCACCAAACGCTTTATCACTCCCCTCGGCTAAACCATTATACACATAACCCGAAAAAGTTTCGTCTGTGGCAAAGCGCTCCCCAAACACATCTTTATATGCAATATACCCTATATCATAAATGTATTTTTCGCCGTCGATGTTCAGTTCCGCCTGAGTTACGGCGGAATTACCATTCTGCGACGGGGCATAATATTTTAATCTGCCCGATATATAATTTTCGTACTCGCTTTGCGATATTATGCCGTCTTCCAAAGCCTTTGCCGCATCTTGGGTCACAGCCTCATATGTTTCCTCTGTTTCACAATACAATTTAATATGATAAATATAGATTTCAGGGACTTCGTCCCTTATCTCATTAAATCTCTGCCACCACGTATTCAGTTCCGCGAGGAAATTTTCTACACCGCCTTCTTCATAATATAGATCCGAAAGTTCCTGCCAGTCGACCCCGTTATACTCCATAAAGAGTTCCAGGCGGCTCAGCTCCTCCATGCTCAATTTATCCGTAAAACTTTCAATGCCGCTGTATCCTGACGAGGTGCTGCTCCAATCGTCAATTTCGTTTTCAACTTCGCTTATAGTTGCCGAATAATAAAAATTATTTTGAAGAAGCGCGATATCCATATCGCCAATTTCTTTTCCGCTGAACATAAACACAGAACCGATATTAGACACCTCGGTTACCCTTGACGTAGCAACATTACCAATAAGTACCGGCTCTTCGGGTACATTCGGGATGCGATACCCGTTCGAGGCAATGAGCTGCCCCTCCGCATTTGTCTTTGGCCCGTTTTTGCAGGCAGCAAGAAAAGTCATTCCCAATGAGCATATCAAAGCAATGATGCAGATCAATATCTTCTTCATTTCGATACAACACTCCTTCTTGTGTTATGATCCTCTTATTCTCCGAGCGGTTTGGAAGTCACATAATCTTCCCAGAAGCGGTACGGCTCATAGAGCGAACGATACAGCCCGTTGCTGTGCCATGCGTAAGAGGGCGTACCCAATTTCTGCTCGTTCCCGAGCGACTTCTCCCGGGCAAAAATATCCACCCCGTCCTCAAAAGCGGCATAGATCTGATCGTAATAACTCTCTGCGCCCGCAAGCGGGTTTGTGATCCAATCCCGCACATAGACGGTCGCCTCTCCTTCGGGAAGTTCCGCCGTGAGGAACGCAGGGTATGTATAGTTGAACGGCTCTCGAGCAAGCCCTTCCCGCGTCAAAAACATATCGATGCAGAAACGGCAATAATCGCCGTCCCCCTCCACGCGGTTCCATACGGGGATGGTCAGATCGGAACTGCCATCCCATTCCACGACGCTTTCCACCCCGAGCGGGCTGATGAAACAGGCTTCGATGCGTTCGGCCGTGACGCCGAGACGATCGCAGCCGATCTCCAGCTCTTTCAGGGTGATCTCCCCGAACTCCCGTTCGCTGCCGCCTTCCAGATAGGAGGCAACGACGTAGGACGTTCGGATCGTATCCTCATCCACAAGCGATATTTCGGCTTCGTCGCTTGCCGCCAGGACCGCTTTCTCCCCGAGATAAGCCGTCCCCGCGAAAGCAGGATCGGCTTCGAGGCGTTCGGTAAATTCCATATCCTGCCCGAGAGAGCCGAATGTGTGATCGCGGGATACACCGCCGAGATCGATACGGATATCCGTAAGCTCTGCCGCCCTGTCTGTTTCAGGCGCAAAATAGTGACGGACCCCGGCGCGGAACTCCGCCCACTCCGTCTCGCTGATAAGGACATCGGACGGAACATCCGCGGGATCGCCCGTGATCGCCTCGTACTTTTCTTTTGTGACATCCTGCAGCGAAACTTTATAGCAATAGAGCGCAGGGATGCGCTCCTTCACTTCCTCATATACTGCCTGCCACTGAGCGATCGTATCGAGGTATGCCCCTTCCCCCTCTTTCTTGTAAAGATCGGAAAGCCCCTCCCAATTGGCATGATTATATTCCATGAAGAGCTCCAACCGCTGCGTCTCGGAAGGCTCGGTCTCAACAAGCGTCACCTTGGTTTCGTAGTAGAAAAAGCTCTCGGGCAGCGAAACGACGATCTCGGACGGCTCATAATACCTGCCGCTGAAGAGATACCCGCTGACGAAATACGCATCCAATTCGGTCCGGAAGCGACAGTCTCCGTAAAACACGGGGTCCTCGGGGGCGGTGGGCAGGACCGCCTCCTCTGCGTCGGGCGGGAACAATTCGCCCGCAGACGGCTTTCCGTTACAGGCGGCAAGCGAAAATACCGCAATCGCCGCAAGCCCGACTGCCAAAAGGTTGCCCAAAATACGTTTTTTCATGTTTTTTCTCCTCTTTACGGCTGAAGAGCCCCGTCCTGAAGGCGGTAGACGGTCTTGGCGCGGGCGGCCGCTGCCGCGTCGTGCGTGATCATTACAATCCCTCTGCCCTTTTTGTGTTCGTTCTCAAACAAGTCGAACACCACCTCGCGGTTGGCGGGATCGAGATTGCCCGTCGGCTCGTCGGCGATGAGGAGCGCGGGATCCAGGATGAGCGCCCGCGCGATCGCCACCCGCTGCTTTTCGCCGCCCGAAAGCACGTTGACGTGCACCTTCAGAAGCTGTTCGATGCCGAGCGTCTGCACCACATAGTCGAGATTGCCCGCACCCGTCCCCGCATACAGCGTGGGCAGCAGGATGTTCTCTTCGCACGTCAGCGTCGGCACGAGGTTATACGACTGATAGATAAACCCGAACTTGGAAAGGCGCAGTTTATGATAGTCCTTCCCCGAGACGATCTCTTCGCCGTCGAAGGTGTAACTGCCGCCGTCAAAGCTCTCCAAGAGCCCTAAAATGTTCATGAGCGTGCTCTTGCCCGAGCCCGACTTCCCCACGATCGCCGTATAGCTTGCGTTGTTCAGCGTCAGGTTGATGTCGGCGAGCACGGGGCGCAGATAGCTCTTGCGGATGTGCTCCAGCTTGATCTCAAACGGCTGCATACGCTCACCCGTAGTATGCGGCGGCGCCGCTATCGAGGAGATCATCCGCGGAGACGCCCGAAGTGATCATGGTATATTCGCCGTCGGAATAACCGGCGGCTACGACCTGCTCGCCGATGACGGAGCCGTCTGCGTTCACCTTACGCACGCACGTTTCACCGGCGTTGTTGGTGTAGAGGCAGCCGCCCGGCACGCAGAGCACATTTTCATACACGGTACCCGTGTATAACTTGAACGCACCCGTTCGGCCCACATCCCCGCTCATGCCCGACTTCAGGCGGACGAGCACGTCTCCGTCCGTCACCTGCAGAGAGCGGAACAAGAGCTCCACCGCATCCCCGTTTTCGTCGGTGAGTGTCCCCTGCATCTGCTCGATGAGGTCGGCATACGAACGCGAGACGTAACATTCAAGCGCGACCTCCTCGAGGCTCAGAAGCCGCACATATCCGCCCGATACGTCGATCCCGTCCACCAGCGCCGCGATCGGCGAGAGCACCTCTTCGCCACCGTCCGCAACGGCGATCGTCTGCCCTGCGGCGACCTCATCCCCCGCCTCGACATAGAAGCGCAGGCCGCTGTACGACGAAAGATCGACAAACTGCGTTGCATAGGGCATATAGGTGCCCGAAACGAGCATATATTCGCGCATGGTGCGATATTCGGGCTGAACGACAGCCCCGAAGGCATAATCCCCGCTGAAGTCGAACCCTTCCACGGGCTGATATTCCTGTTTTTCCGCCTCGGAGAGGCCGATCACCAGCCCAACGGGAAGTGCAAATGCAATCAGAAATGCTATGACCACAGCGATCGTTTTGAGTTTCTTAGCCATGATTTTCTCCTTACTCCGCCCTTAAATTGTCGATCACGTTGACTTTGGAAGTCTGCCATGCAAAGATGAGGCTGAACAGAAGCGCTAAGGCAAGGCAGCAGATGATGTAGCCAGCCAACGCGCTCCAGCCCAAAGTTATAGTGTAAATTATTCCCTGCGCCTTTAATATCGTTTTATATACCAGAAAGCCCGTTAAGACAAGGTAGACCGAAAGCAGCAGATTGCCCACGATCACGATGAGCCCTTCTGCCGTGAACTGCGCCGCAATGTTTGCTTTGGAGGCGCCGATCGCCCGCTTGACGCCGATCTCGAACTTTCGGTCGTTCAGCGCGTTGCGGAAGCTCCCGTAGAGGTTGACGGCGAGGATGACATAGAAGAAGCAGAGCATCAGCGAGCGCTGCCCGATCGCCGAACGGATCGAAAGCTTTGCCGCGTTGATCGACATGAGATTATAACTGCCGTACCCCTGCACATAGGGGCTGGTCTTGGCATAATCGTAGACGGCTTCCTGATATTCTGCGGGGGCGTATACAATGAGGAAGGAGTTCATGCAATCGATGGGACCCTTCTCCAGAAGCCGCAGCATGGTAGAGTATGGAAGGTACAGCACGGCACCGCCCGTGAGCGAACCGTTCACGACCGAAGGCGCGGCAGTATTGGAACGCCTTCCACCCACGAGCGTTACCGAAACGCGCTCCATCGTTCCGTCGGCAAAGGGATAGTCGAAGGCAAGCGACGGATGCTCTTCGCCCGTAGAGAGCTGCATCCATTCGTAGAACGCCTCGTTTGCCAATGCCTGTCCGTCTGAAAGGCGGATATTCAAGAGCTCAACCTCATCGAAAGGATTTGTAGCCGTGCCGAAGGCGTCGTCCTCGATGAATATCACATTGAAATACAGCGACTGCATATAATTCATATTATACGGGCTGCGATATATCATTGAAAAGTGCGAGTTCGGTATGTGCGAAAGGTAATCGCGCACAGAAAGCTGGGCCTCCTGTATCTCTTCGTACATATTGTCGCCGTTTAAAATCTGCAAAATGCTCGTTTCGGGATTGCGCGCCAAAATATCCTTATAGGTGTTGTACGTCTCGCTGTCCGTTGCGATCAAATACACCAACAGAAAGCAGAACGACAGCAATACCGTCATCGAGAGAAAGAGGTAGCTCCGGATATTCCTGAGCACCATCCCCATCGCATGACCAAAATTCCTGAATACATTCATGATGTGTTCCTCACGCCGGCGCGCAGAAGCGCCTAAAAACATCTCTTACTCAATAGACACGCGCTTCTCCCCGTTTTTTTGCATCGTTTTTGCATTTTAACGAAAAATTTTTCAGATAGCTCTCATTCAGAGCCTGTTCATTAAAATACAAATGCGCGTAGCGCTCAAACACTTCGTGCGTTTTAAGGCACAAAAAAACAGCACCTATGATATCCATAGATGCTGCTTCTGGCTGCCCCTGGCAGACTCGAACTGTCGACACTGCGGTTAACAGCCGCATGCTCTACCATTCGTTACGGTTTAAGAGGGAAAATTAGAAAAATTAGCCCCTCATCCGCCTATTATAACCTCATCATTTTCTGTTGATTTAAAAACTAAATCTTTCGCCGGTGTATATCTTCTATGCCAATTTAATAACGAAAAAAACTTTGAGTCTTCATCCGGTATATCCATCTCATTAAGTTGTTCGGTAAACTTTTTTAGCAAATAATTTTCTATGATATATAAACAAGCCAAAAGATTAAGCACGTATTCCAACTTGGCATCTTTTATATTCTCCACTCTCCCATGCTTGACATTATTATATGCCTTCCATCCTTTAAGAGTATCCGACGATTTATTTTTATCCCATCCCTCAAAAGGTTTTATTGGTGAATCAAGCCCTTGAATTTTTACCTCTCTTGTTACGATATCAGGATAATGCGTTAATATATAATCTGCATAAGCACAAATCTTTGAACTCACAGTCTGTGGAATATTAGATAACAGTTTCATTGTTACATCCAATTCAGAACCTATCAATAAAATTAAATTTACAAATTCAAACGAATACGTATTGTAATTATCTTCATTAACCGCTACATAATTTGTTGAGCTGATAAATTTTTTCTCCAAAACAATATAATAATTCCAATAATTTTGTAAAAAAGTTTCTCTATTCATTTTATAATCTCCTCTAATTTGTATTGAATTCTAAAAGAATTTCCGCTAATATATGACGAGTATCTTGGAGCCAAACAATTTTGACTTTCTAGAATTTCAATCATTTCTTTTTTATATTCTGCCAATGTATTCATTCCCCAATATATACCTTTAATACACTGCACATCATATTTTACACCATAAAATTTATTTAAATCAAATCCTAAGCAGTCTTCCAAATGTAAAATCAACCGAACTTCTTTTTCATATTCCCACACCTTTGATTTAATTTGAAGAAAGTCTTCCATGGAGTCATGAGTAACACCATTATCAAATTGGAAAATCTGCGGCTTATCTTTGTATTGCACTCTTTTAAATTCACTGCGACCAGAAGGAAAATGCAATTCTTCATGCCCAGAAGGAAAACGCTCTCCTTCATCCGACAATTTATATATTTGAATGCCTCCAGTCTCTTCATCTTTTACAAAGTTATCTTCTGGTTTTTCAGAGAACTCAAATTTCATACAGTAACCAAAATGACTATTTGCATAATGTGCCCACATCAGGTCTACAAATGGATTGTCTTTAAAATCCCTGACAAAACAGCACACAATATTTTTATTGGTTACAATACTATTTTTCGTCCAAAAAAGAGATTTCTTATTTGATGGTATCTGCTTTTCTACCTTTCTTTTATACTCCTCAATTTCTAATGATTCTTGTTCCGAAATACCTTTCGCAAACAAAATACCTTCAAATGGGTCATTAAATAAAATTGGATGATTGCACGTCAAAATATTATCTCTAAGATTTTTAATATTATAATGGTCTTTATCCTGATTATATTTTTCAGGCAAAGAAAAAAATTTGTACAAAATCATTCAGATTATCCTCACTCGTTGAATTTGTCATCAGTATACCATATCGCGAATAAAAAAGCAAGGGACTATTTCAAATAGCCCCTTGCTTTTTTATTCTCCCACAAACTGCCCGTAATTCATATTCAGGATAATGTTTACTTTGTATCCCCTGCCCACCTCAATACGACTAATAAGTTTACAGATGATCATTTTCTTTTCTTCATTGGTCGCTGCGTCAAACGATTCTGCCCATCCTTTAAATTGTTCATAATAGGCGTCAAGATGCTCTATTATCGACTTCTGCTCATTCAACTCTTTCAATGCCGTTGGTATTTTCTCGTCGAACTCAGCAAGTTTTTCCTTCGTCAACTCTATCGCCCTATTCAGCGTTTCCAAAGAAAAACTCGATTCGTTCATCAATACATTGCCTACTTCTGCGAGCAGACGATTCAACTTCTCTTGTTCTTTTGCTTGCTCCCGCAAAAGTTCCGCATAAATCGCCTTCTTACTTTTCAATGTTTTTTCGTAGCTCTTTTTCAGCGATTCATCCTTAACGCTCCCCTGCATTTTTCCTAAAACAGCATGTACTGTTTCTAAAACGACGGCATCTATCTTTTTCGACGCATATTGGGTTTGCCCATCACAAGGAGCGCGCTTTCGCGCACGATTCGCACATATATATTTTATGCCTTTGTATTTCTTCTTTGTCCCGTCTGCAAGTGTCACGGGATCGGTATAAGTAATCGCATACAATTTTGCCCCGCAATGCGCACAGAAGATATTACCGCTCAATAGTGAAGCCCCTCTCGTAGTATAAGCGATATTCATTCGTTCCTGCCTTTCGCCCTGCCGCGCCGCGACAATTCTCTGTGCTTCTTCGAACTCGCTGTCCTCTACGATTTTTAACCCTTCTATGACTTGCGACGACGTTCCCCCGCGCACAAATCTTCCCGTAAACATACGATTGTGCAGAATACGGTTTATGGTATTCGACTGAAATTTGGCACCGCGATGCGTCTTATAACCGAGCGCATTGACGGCATCACTCAGCCGCCAAGTTCCATATCCTTCTGCCACTGTCTTACGAAAAATGAATTGTACGATTGCTGCCTCTTCAGGAACAACTTCCAACGCGACCAGTTCTTTCCCTTTTTTGTTGCACACGCCGCTCTTAACAAAACGATATCCGAACGGACATACCCCGCCCGTGAACTGCCCCGCCTCTACCATTTGCCGCATACGGGTTTGAACACGCATGGAAGTTTTACGACTCTCCCCACCCGCCTGCCAGAAACGGATATAGTTCATAAGATAATCTACATCCGTTTCAAAAGTCTGTTGTCCCTCTTTTGCGCTCCAGACCTCTACACCTGTTTTCACAAACCATTCAAGAACAAACGGCGTTTCGTTGGGAATACGCCCGAGCCTGTCAAACATGAATACGAGCAAAATGTCAAACTCTTTCTTCTCTGCAGCCACTTTCAAATCTTGAATGGCATCCCTATCTTCGGCGGAAGTCTTATAACCGGAAACACCCTTTTCCAAAAACTCTTTACAAATTGTCCAGCCGTTCCTTTCCGCAAATGCCCTACAAGCTGTTCGCTGCATGGGGATGTCGTCATGATCAACTTGCCCCTTCGTTGACACACGATACAGACAATATACTCGTTTCATATTGTTCTTCTCCTTTTCACATCTTATTTTTGGCTGTGCGCTCAAACACACTTCCCAATATTTGTTTCGCACCCGCCAATGCATCAGCCGCATTCGTCGCATCAAAACGAATGGTTGCCTGCGCACCGTCTTTTTCAAATTTTACAAATTTGCCTTTTTCATCTTCCCCGATTAAATAATCCAATTTCCCCTCCAAAGGAAGACGAAGCGCGGCGGCATAAGTCCGTTACGCTCCATCTTCCCGATGTCGTTTTCTTCCTTATGCCGTTCGGCATGGTATTTTATCGTCTTGATAAAAGCAGGAGCGCAAGGGCCCTAGTCCTTGCGCTCTCAAACTTATTGCTTATTCTGTTCTTCCTTCGGGCCGTAGTGATCGAGCAGGGCTTGATACCCCGCGACGATCAGTTCCACCTTTGTAAGATCATGCCTTGCGAGGAACTCGTCTATCTCGTTCGCATATTGGCGGTCAATGCTCGTTCCCCACACCTTGTTCTTTTCCTTCCGCTCGTCTTTGTTCCGCTCCTCATACTTCCTGCGGCTCTTGCGAACGGGCGTATCCGGTTTACGCTCCATGCTCCACCTCTCAGTTTCCCGCTATCGCGCAGATGATCGCGCCGATGAAGTTCATGACGCAAGTCCCGATCATCACGACGCCCATGAACAAAACTTTCAGCAAGCCCTTCCCGATCCTTAAAACAGCTTTCATATTGTAACCTCCCGTTTTTTCTATGAGTCAACAGTCGCCCGCAAGACAAGGAAGGGGCGGAATGCTGCGAGGGCGCATACTTAAACGTATGTAACCGAGCAGACCCGTAACCCTGACGCCGTATTGCGGGATGAATGTTGGCTCAGACATACACAAGCTCGGAAAGGATCTCCTCCTCTATCAGACTCTGTATCTCCGTCTGCCTGCGGTAGTCCTCCATGAAGTTGCCCGTCCGTTTGTAACGTTCATCTTTGGAGAGCTTCGCATACATGATTTCATACAACTCGTCCGCCTGACGGTCGATGCCGTGCAGATATTCGGGAAGATCGGCAATCGTCCAGTCGATACCCCTTTCTTCCAAATACTGCCGCTTCAGCGTTCCGTACTTACCGTAGGTGTGCTTGACAGGCTTGACTGCTTGCCGATAGACTTTGATCTCCTCTTCGGTCAGCCCCTCTCCCCTATCCGCTTTCGCAATGATCTCCTGTGCGTTCATAACTGCGCCTCCTTTTCTTTCTTCGTGTTAATACGAATATCACATTTTCTCCCGTTTGTCAAGGGGTTCGGGGCATTTTCCCGAAAAAATTTTTACGGGCTGAATCGCAAAGGTAAGTTCCGCATTTTTTACGTCACAAGCGCAGCGATGCCGCGGACGAGGAGCGGGGCGGCGACGAGGATACAGAAGATGACGACAAGCCCGATGAGGTAGTTGAAGATCATGCGCTTGGCTTTCTCCTTCTCCTCATGTTTTTGGGCAATGGCGAAGCAAACTCCCATCACGATGCTCCACACGCCCGCCGTAGCAAGGAATACCCAAATTATATACGGGCGATATTGCTCGAACAGATATTCGATGTAAGACGCCACCTCCTCGTACTGATCGCCGAGCTCCTGCGCGAAAGTATCGCTGCAGACCGAACAGGTATAGGTGCGGACAGTCACACCGTCCTTCGTGGTCGAATCGGTGATCGCATAAGTGTGACCCGTCGCCGGGATGGTCTCGATATATTCTTCTCCGCACTTGTCACAGACGAACTTCCGCTCCCCCGCCTGCGTACAGGTCGCGGCACGAAGTACGATGGAAGTATAGTCGTGCCCCGTCGGGTAGGTCCCCGTCTCTTCCGTCTTTTCAAAACCGCATACCTGACAGATATAGACGGTACGACTGCCCTCGGTGCAGGAAGGCGGGCGCTCCTCCGTGATGAAATTATGCCCCAGCGGCTGCGTCTCGTTATCTTGATAGCTATCCCCGCAGCGGCTGCAAGTGTGGAGAACATATCCCCCTTCTGCACACGTTGCAGCGACGGCTTTGGAGATATACGCATGACCGAGAGGCGGCGTCGGCTCTCCGTTATAACTGTCTCCGCACCGCGTACAGGTATAGACGGTGCCGCCCTCCTCCGTGCAACTTGCCGGCCTCTGCTCCGCCACATAGTTATGCCCGAGCGGTGTCGTCAGCCCGCCCTCATAGCTCGACCCGCAGCGGGTGCAGGTATATACGGAAACGCCGCTTTCCGTGCAGGTCGCCCCTTCCGTTGAAATGACATAGGTATGCCCCAGCGGCTGCGTTTCATTGGTGCGATAGCTGTCGCCGCACTTGCTGCAAGTATAGACGGTGTAGCCCCGCTCCGTACAGGTGGATGACACGATCTCGGCGACATAGCTATGCCCTGTCGCCTGCGTGGGGCTGTCGGTATAACTTGCGCCGCAGCGGGTGCATCTGTAAGTCGTATATCCTTCCATCGTACAGGAAGAGGGCGTCGTCGCAGCTTTATAGCTATGCCCTAAAGCCGCCGTCGCATTGCCTGTATAACCATAGCTGCATCTCCTGCACGAGAACACCGTATAGCCGCCCGCCGTGCAGGTGGGGTTGACGACATCCGCGTCATAGCTGTGACCCAGAGCGTCGGAATCCTCGTCCGAGTAGGTACTGCCGCAGCGCGTACAGCGATAGACCGTCACCGACCCGCTCGTACAGGTCGGATCGCGCTCGGACAATACCGTGTAGCTATGCCCGAGCGCTTGAGTGCGGTTTGTCGTGTAGCTGTCTCCGCAGCGGGTACAGGTATGGCGGGTATAACCGCCCGATGTGCAGGTCGGAGAGACCGTCTTGCTCTGATAACTATGCCCTGTTGCAGGGATATCTTCGGTATAGCTATCCCCGCAGCGAGTACAGACATATTTGATATACCCCTCTTCCGTACAAGTGGCAGCAGTCAGCATGCTCTCATAATCATGTCCGAGCGCGGAAGTCGTCTTCGTATAGCTGTCCCCGCAACGGGTACAGGTATAACGCACGGTACCGCCTGACGTGCAAGTCGCTCCGCTCGTTGTGGATGTATAATTATGCCCCAAAGCCGACGTACGATCCCCGGTATAAGAGTACCCGCAAGTCTTACAGGTATATTGGGTATAACCGCTTGCTGTGCAAGTGGGAGCTACAACACGCTTACCGTACTGATGGACGTGTTCTTCCGCCGCAACGGTAAAGCTAAAGGAACCCGTCGTCGTAACACTGGCGCCCGCACGCGAATTGATCGTCCAGGCAAAAAAGCCAAACTGTACAGACACCGAATAACTTCCGTCGGAAAGACCACTCAGATGTACGGAAGAGCTGCCGCTCCCCACTGTTTTTCCCGATGCGTCAGTCACCGTGATCCTTCGCTCGTTATAGCCGGAGATCTGGATATTCACCGTATCCGACTTGATCGTGCCGCCATTGGAAAGATATGCATTCCCCGATGCCCCACTCCCATACATAATAACGGAGATGGTCGCCGTCGTATTCGAACCACTCTGCACAACGGCAGAATAAACATTGTTGTCGCCCGATGTCTCTTTGCGCGTACCGGCGCCCGAACCGTAGGTATATGTATGCGTGTAGTCAAAGGCTACGGTGTAACTCGGGGTGGTAGCGGCGGATGCTGTTTCCCCTCTCAAAAACCAAAACGGCAACAGCAAACAGAGCATTGCCGCAAAGCTCACAAGCCACGCTGTTCTTTTTGTTTTACTTCTCAATTCGTTTCCTCCTCTTTCCGTTCTTCAAAGAGCGACTGCG
>QAKM01000029.1 GCA_003343805.1 Bacillota bacterium
GAGTGGAAATCGGAAGAAAAGGGCCGCCGACGCAGCGCGTCGGCGGCATGAAATTTTTTGGGCGCGCCGCGGCTTTGAGCCGCGGCGCGCCCGTGTTTCTCATGATTTTTCGGGAAATGTGCAGAGGGGGCTTGCGTTTTTTTAAGATTTATGGTATAGTGAAGGCGGCGTAAAACTGAATCGAACCAGTTATAAGGTACGAAGCGGCATTTCGTATCTCTATTTCCTTATGACTGGAAAGTTTTACGCCAATGAACGGAGATACCTTAAATGCAGGGCGTGTCTCCGTTCGGAGACGCGCTTTTTTTACGCCCTGCAAAGAAATTTTATGGAGGGAACTTATGAAAAAGCTTGGCATTTTGCTGCTTGCAGCTGCCTTTGCGGTTTGCGGGTTGATGACGTTTGCCGCCTGCAACGAAGAAACGCTCGACCCCGGCGACGATCCTATCGTCACCCCCGAGCCCGACGAGCCTGGGAAGCCTGAGGAACCGGAAGCGACGGAGGGTTTGGTGTTTGAATTGATCACCACGGAAAATAGTGACGGTTTCGATGGATTCGAAGAGTTCTTTGGTGAAGGCTTTGAAGATTTCTATGTGTGCACCGGGCTGACAGTCGCCGAGGAGAACGTCGTTATCCCTTCAACTTACAATGGATTGCCCGTTCGTGCGTTTTCCTGGTATGGGATGGAAGATGATATTTTGAGTGGTATCACCAGTTTCTACATTCCAGATTCGGTTCAGGTGGTACAGTGGGATATGTGGGGCGAATATGAAATATTTGAAAATCTCACGGATATTCGGTTACCTCGCAACCCGAATGCGATGATTTCCGGCGGCATTTATCTCTCGGGCTGCGCATTCTATAACGATCCGAATAATTGGGAAGACGGTGCGCTGTATATGGATGATTGGCTGCTCGCGACCAACGACGATCTTCCCGAGGAATACGCCGTAAAACAGGGAACAGTCGGGATCGCAGCCGGCGCTTTTTTGCAGCAGGAAGATATGGACTATAAAAGTCATGTTAGAAAAGTGACCGTTCCCGACGGCGTTCAGGCTTTGTTTGGTTCTTTTTCCCGCTGTGTTTCCTTGGAAGAAGTCTTGCTTCCCGATTCGCTCTCTTTCATCGGCATGAATGCGTTCTGGGCTTGCTACAGTTTGACAAGCGTTACGATTCCCGACAGCGTCACGGCTATTGGCGATTGGGCGTTCTACTATTGCAGCAGTTTAGAGAGCATTACGATCCCCGACAGTGTCACATCCATCGGCGATTCTGCGTTCGTGTGGTGCCACGGTCTGACAAGCATTGTCATCCCCGACAGTGTGGCTTCCATCGGCGACTCGGCATTCGGGGGCTGCAGCAGTCTGACGTGCATCGTCATCCCCGACAGCGTTATTTCTATCGGCGATGAGGCGTTCGCGGGTTGCGATAGTTTGACGAGCATCACCGTTGACGCGGGCAATACCGTCTATCACAGCGATGGAAATTGTTTGATCGAGACACAAAGCAAAACTCTGATCGCGGGATGCGGAACAAGTGTGATCCCTTCCGATGGCAGCGTCACTTCCATCGGTGAAGGTGCGTTTTCGAATTGCGAGAGTTTGATGAGTATCACGATTCCCGATAGCGTCACTGTGATCGGCGATAAGGCGTTCCTTAGTTGCAGAAGCCTGGAAAGCGTCATGATCCCTGATAGTGTCACTTCTATCGGCGATCTTGCGTTCAAAGGGTGCCACGGTCTGACGAGCATCACGATCCCCGACAGCGTAACTTTTATCGGTTATGGTGCGTTTTCTGAGACCGCTTATAATAACGCGTCTAATTGGGAAGACGGCGTGCTCTACATCGGAAATCATTTGATCGGGGCAGAAGAAACTATTTCCGGTAATTTTTCTGTACGAGAAGGGACGAAAACGATCGCCGGCGAGGCGTTCTCTAGTTGCAGAAGCCTGGAAAGCGTCATGATCCCTGATAGTGTCACTTCTATCGGCGATAGCGCGTTCGAATATTGCAGTAGCTTGACGAGTATCACGATCCCCGGTAGCGTCACTTTCATCGGCGGGGGTGCGTTTGAGGGTTGCAGCAGTTTGGAAAACGTTGCAATCCCCGACAGCGTCATCTCCATTGGCGATTTTGCGTTCGCGGGTTGCGGTAGTCTGACGAGCATCGTCATCCCCGACAGCGTTACTTCTATCGGCGATGGTGCGTTCGCGTGGTGCAGCGGACTGACGAGCATCACGATCCCCGACAGTGTCACATCCATCGGCGATTCTGCGTTCGAGTGGTGCAGCGGTCTGACGAGCGTTACGATGGGCGATAATGTGACTTCCATCGGCGATGGGGCATTTGATTGGTGCAGCAGCCTTGAAACCGTGTATTATCGAGGCAGCGAAGAGGAGTGGAATGAGATCGAGATCGGGGCGGATAATGACGATCTTCTAAATGCAGAAATTATTTTTAATTACACGGGCGAGTGAGAACTGAACGGCGGGCGTTTGCAGTACTGCAAACGCCCGCTTTGTTTTTTGCCTGACCGACAAAGAGAACTGCCGTTTTCGAAAACGGACTTGCGAAAATAAGGCGACTCCCTCAGTCTCGCTGCGCTCGACAGCTCCCTCAAGAAGGCGCCTAAAATAAGGAATTTTACAGATCAAGAAAGCATTTGCTCGGCCCTCAAGAAGGCGCCTACAATATGGGATGCGGCGCGGCGCCCGATGGGCGCCGCGCCGCTCTGTCTGTTCCCAATATCGGCAAGATCAGCCGATGGAGATCTTGGTGCAGGGGACTTCGCCCGCAAGGACGGAGCGGATGGTGTAGCGGGCGCTCGCGATATACACGGTAGTGCCCTGCGCCGCCGCCTCCTTCACATATTCGAGCTTGGCCTTGGCACCGTTCGCGCCCGCGCGCGAAGCGCCCGCGCAGTAACGCTTGCACGCCTCGATGTTGGCAACAAGCTCGTAGGCGTCCTTGCCGCATATCGTGCGGATGAGGGTGGAAGGGTCCTCGGGGTCGGCATAAATTCCCTCCGTGCTCGTGAAGATGAGAAGGTTCTTCGCCTTCACGAGGCAGGCGATGCGGGAAGCCGTCTCGTCGTTGTCGACGCCCTCAAAGACGTGCCCGCCGTTTTCGCGCAGCGCCGCGATCTCCATGCGCCTGTTCTCCTCGTTGGAGACGGGGTCGTTGTAGTTGACGATGGGAATGGCGTTCTGCTCGCGGCAGCGGAGGAGCAGCGATTTTAGGTGCTCGCTCTTTTTCTCGTCGTTGAAATGCCCGTGCTCGACGAGCACCTGCCGCACCGAATAGCCGGGGTCGATGAACTGGCGGTAGGTCTGCATGAGGATCGCCTGCCCCTGCGCGGCATAGTCCGTCTTGGCGTTTTCGCCCTGAAGCTCCTTCCCGCCGCGGGAAAGATGGTCGATACGGCCGATCTCCGTCGCGCCGCTCGACACCCAGATGTAGCCCGGGCGCAGCTCGCGCGAAAGGCGCGCCACGCGCGTATAGTCGATGATGCCGTCCTCCCGGTCGATGAGCGCCATCGAACCGATCTTGCCGACGAGCTCGGTATCAAAAGTCATATTGTCTCCTTTTTTGCGCCCGCATGGGGCGCGCGGCGCGCCCCATGCGGGCGCGTTTTTCTTTCTCTTATCTTAACATGAACGCCATAAAATTGCAAATACTTTTTCCATGCGAAGGTTTTTCCTCATGTTGGCCCTTGCGGGCTGTTTTTTGTTTTCGGGCTGCGATGTCCGCGAAATGTCCTCCCTCAAAGAGCTCTCCATGCCCTATGCGGGGGAGTATCTCTGCTGGGAGCTGCGGATGGGGGAGAGGGATGTGCTCCCGCTGTTTGAGAGCGTCGTTTTGACGCTGGAGCGGGACGGGCGCTTTTCCCTCGTCTACCGCCGCAGGGGCGGCGGAGAGGGCGGCCTTTCGGGCAGCTATACCCTCGACGGCGAGTCGGGCTCGGTCGAGTTCGCCATCGAGGGAGGGAACGGAAAGACGGTGCGCTCCTTCCCCTACGAAAAGGGGTGCATCTGCATCGAGGTGCCCCTTCTCGATCGGCTGTTCTTTGCAAAATTTGCGCCGCGTTCGTAGAAATCAGAGAGAAATTTAGAACATACGTTTGCATTTTGGCGCAAAGTGTGCTATAATGCCCGATATGGAAGCGTTGGAGCCCATTCGCCTCACCCGCGATCAGGAGGAGGCGGCCGCCCTCATCGAGGAGTGGTTTTTACACCTTTCCAACCAAATATTCGTTCTCTGCGGCTATGCGGGCACGGGAAAGACGTACCTCGTCGATCATGTCGTGCGCGCGCTGGGACTCAAAGCGGGGGAGAGCGCCGTGTTCGTCACGCCGACGGGCAAGGCGGCCTCCGTCCTGTTGCGCGCGGGAACGCCTGCGGGTACGCTGCACAGCCTCATCTACACGCTCGAAGAGGAGATCGAGGTCAACGAGGACGGCGAGGTCGTCTCCGAACGCTTTCTGCGCTTCGTGCGGCGGGAGAAGATCCCGCAGGAGATCAAACTCATCGTCGTGGACGAGACGTCGATGGTCTCCGACGAGATGCTCCGAGACCTTCTCTCGTACGGCGTCAAATGCCTCTTCTGCGGCGATCCCGCGCAGCTTCCGCCCGTCGGGGGGAGCAATACGCTGCTCTCCATGCCCTGCTGCACGCTGACGCAGATCGTGCGGCAGGAGGAGAACGATCCCATCGTGCGGCTTGCGGCGATGGCGCGGGCGGGGCAGCACATCCCCATCGGGGAGTACGGCGAGCACGCCGTCGTCATCTCGGCGCGCGATTTCGGGGAACGGGAGCGGGCGCGGCTGTTTCCGAAGGCCGATCAGATCATCGCGGGCACCAACCGCACGCGGGCGCGCATCAATGCGGATACGAGGCGGTATCTTGGTATCCCGCCCGAAAGCAAGCTGCCCATCGACGGCGAAAAGCTCATCTGCACGCTGAATAACTGGAGCAAGGCGCTCGATCGGGACAAGACCTTTCACCTCGTCAACGGCATCATCGGCAAGTGCTACAATGTGCGTCAGCAGCAGGACGGGCTGTTGCAGCTCGACTTTCAGGCGGACTTTCTCTGCGACGTGTGCCGCGACCTTCCCGCCGACGCGGGCATCTTCACCGAGGGGCAGTACTTCCACGGCTACGGCGACAAGGCGTGCCTGCTCGAGAGCGGCGTACTCGTGCACGAGCGCAATGCGGCGATGCTGCGCCGCTTCAAGGTGCGGCGGGAGGACACCATCGACCGCTTTGAATTTGCCTATGCCGTTACCTGCCACAAGGCGCAGGGGTCGGAGTACGACTTCGTTATCGTCTTTGACGAGTCGCGCTTCTTCGAGGACAGTTCGCGCTGGCTGTATACCGCCATCACGCGGGCAAAGAAGAAACTCATCATCGTGAGATAAGCGGTTTGGAACGCCGCGCGCCCGGTGAAACCTGACAGAAACATAGAAACGATGCGGCGGCGCGCCCTCTTGGGCGCGCCGCCGCGTGTTATTTTGCAAAGACCTTAGTTTTGTTCCTCGGAGGGCGCGGGCGGCTGTTCCGGTCCTGCCGCTTCAACTGCCTCTGCCGCTGCTTCCGCCGTCTCCGCCGCGGGCAGGGGCGCCGGGGCGCTCTTCAGCATTCTGCGCAGCGTGAAGATCATCGTGAGGAAACTTGCGAGTCCCCCGACGAGGTTGGAGATGGGCTCGGCGATGAACACGCCGTTGACCCCGAGCGTGCCGATGCGGGGCAGCAGAAGGGTGAGCGGCACGACGATGATGATCTTGCGGAAGAGCGAGAAGAACACCGCCTGCTTCGCCTTGCCGAGGCCGACGAAGGTGCTCTGTCCCGTGAATTGGAACGCCATGAAGAAGAATCCGAAGAAATACAGGTGCATGGCGGGCACGCCGAGGTCGAGGAGCTCTTGATCCTCGACAAAGACGGAGAGAAGCGGGCGCGGGAACAGGAAGAGGATGAGCCACACAAGCGCCATGTAGACGATGCCGATGACCGCCGTAAACGCCATCGCGTTCCAGATGCGCTTATACTGCCCCGCGCCTAAGTTGTAGCCGATGACGGGCTGCGAGGCGTTCGTCAGCCCCTGGATGGGCAGGGAGACGACGTCGCGCAGGGAGTTGAGCGCCGTCATGATGCCGATGTACATATCGCCGAGCATGACGCCGCCCACGCTCTTCAAGGTCGCGTTGCAGGCGATCTGCACGGCCCCGTTGGAGGCGTTCATCACAAAGCCCGTCGTGCCGAGCGCCACGATGCTCTTCAAGATGCGCGCTTCGGGCTTGAAGTATTGTTTCCGAAGGCGCAGCGTCGTCTTTTTTCCGCACAAAAAGAGGATCACCCACGCCGCGGAGACCGCCTGCGAGAGGACGGTCGCGACGGCCGCGCCCTTGACGCCCATTTCAAAGACGAAGATGAAGAGGGGATCGAGCGCGATGTTGACGACCGCCCCTGCCGCCACCGTCACCATGCCGTACTTGGTGTAGCCCTGCACGTTGATGAAGCCGTTCATGCCCGTCGCGAGCATCACGAGCGGCGTGCCGATGAGATAGATGTTGAGGTATTCTGCGGCGTAGGGGTACGTTGCGTCGCTCGCGCCGAAGAGATAGAGGATGGGCTTCATGAGGGGATAGCACAGCGCCATCACGAGGAGGGAGCAGCCAAGCAGCGCCGTGAAGGTGTTGCCCATGATCTTTTCGGCGTGCGCCGTTTCGTGGCGGCCGCGGTCGATGGAGCAGAGGGGCGCGCCGCCCGTACCGAAGAGATTGGTGAAGGCAAGCACCAGTGTCACGATGGGGAAGGTGAGTCCCAGCCCCGTGAAGGCGTTCGCGGAGTCCGTGGGAAGATGCCCGATGTAGATGCGGTCCACGAGGTTGTAGAGCATCTGCACGAGCATGGCAACGGTCATCGGCACGGCGAGCCGCACGATGTGTTTTCTGACGCTTCCCTTTGAAAAGTCGTTTTTGATATCGTCGGATGTGTTCATAGTCTGAATTTGGGTGGGGTGCGGGAAGTTTTATTACTCCCTCCGTCATAGTGTCGGGGTTTACAACCCCTCCGTCTTGCCTTCGGCAAGCCACCGTCTCGCGCGGTAGAAACCGCGCTTCGGTCAGGGAATGCCCCGAACAATGGGGCATTCCCAAGTTCGCAAGTGGTCAAAGCCACACCGTGGCTTTGCCAAGAAAGCACTTGCTCACCCCTCTGAGAGGGAGGCTAAAATGAGGAATCTTTTCCAAAAATAACTTCCGCGAGGAGGGTTTCCCTCCGCTGGCGTCTCGCGCGGTAGAACCCGCGCTCGCACGGGAATTTCCCCACAATGGGAAATTCCCTGTGAACAAATGGCAAAGAGCCCACCGGGTTCTTTGCAAGAAAGCATTTGTTCACACTCAATTTGTACCATACTTGGTACTTATTGTCCTTAGAATGACAACAACGTGGGCGGGCGGAAATGCGATTGGAATGCACAGCGCTCGTCCCTCGGCGCGAAGATTTCCCGAAGGGAAAGATTTGCGCCGAAACTCACTTCTTATACGCCCCTCTTGCGTGGAGGATCCAAAGGGAGCGGTCGAGGGGGTCGACGCCCACGCGCTCGCGCGCCTCGCCCACGCCTGCGGGGCAGGGGTAATAGCCCTTGAGCTTGAGAAGGAACGCCGCCCGTCCGCCCGAGAGAGAGGCGGTAAGCTCGCGGAGGCCGAACGTCTCGCCCGCAGGGATCTCCGCCTCCAGCGAAAAGCGGCCGTCCGAAAGGGTGGGGCTTCCCGGCACGGCGCGCCGTTCCTTCAGCGCCGTCATCAGCTTTCCCATCGCCTGTTCGGGCGCGGTGAGCGTGAGCGTAAGGATGGGCTCTAAGAGCACGCTCCCCGCATTGCGGAGGCCGTCGTGGATGCCCATCGGCGTCGCGACGAAGAAGTCGAGAGGATGGGTGTGCTGCGGGTGATCCTCGCCGTCCACGAGCGTCACTTTGAGGTCGGTCACTTTCCAGCCCAGCCGCCCCTGCTCGAGGGCGCGCGGCACCGAGACGCGGACGTGCTCCTGGTAGCGGTAGGCGATCTTCTTCTCCGAACAAACGCTCTCATAGACGAGCCCGCTGCCGGGAGGAAGGGGTTCGAGATAAAATTTGACGACCGCCCAGCAGGGCTTGGGCATGGTGTAGCACTCAAAGCCCCCGGCGGGACGGGCGATGGTCTCGCGGTAGACGACGGAGGGTGCGCCCGTTTCGGCGTGGAGTTTAAAGCGTTCGAGAAGGGTCTCCTTCAGCACCTCCGCCTGCACCGAGCCCGCGATCGCAACGCTTAAGTGCCGTTTTTCGGGCACCCATTCGAGGGCGAGCGAGGGCCATTCGTCGGAAAGCTCTTCGAGCGCCGCTTTGAGGGCGGGGAGCTTGTCGGGCTCCGCCGTCACCTTCACCCGGAGATAGGGCGAGGGCGGCGTGTAGGGAACGGGGGGAGGCGCGCCCAGAAAGTCGCCCGCGCGCACGTCGGAGAGCCCTGTGACGGCGCCCGTTTCGCCGTCGCGGAAGAGGTCGGCATCCTCGTACTTCCCGCCGCGGATGCGCTTGAGCTGCCCCGCCTTGAAGGCACTGCCCGTGCGGGGATTGAGGAGCTCCTGCCGCACCGCGAGCGTGCCGCCGAAGAGGCGGATGTGGGCGAGCTTTCCGAGGTTCGAGCGGTGCTCCACCTGATAGACGAAGGCGGAGAAGGGGGCGTCGTCGTGCCGCGCGAAGGAGAAGTACGTCGTGAGGACAAAGAGGAGCTCTTTCACGCCTGCGCCCGTGCGCGCGCTGCCATAGAGGAGGGGGACGATGCGGCCCTCGGAACAGGCCGCGGTGAGGGCTTCCGTGAGCGCTTCCTCGGAGAGCGTGCCGGAAAGATATTCCTCGAGCAGCTCCTCTTCGGAAAGGGCGGTGAGGGCATCCTCCTCGAAGGACGGGGAGGGGGAGGAGGGCGTGTTGAAGGGGAGAAGTTCGCGGCGGAGGCGGGCGGCGAGGGCATCCCGGACGGCGGGGGCGGGCTCTAAGTCGCACTTGTTGACAAAGAGGACGGCGGGAAGGCCGCGCTCCCGGATGAGGTCGATGAGCAGCTCGGTCTGCGCTTCGACGCCGTCGCGCGCGGAGAGGACGAGGACGGCGACATCGACAGCCGCCATCGCGAGCTCGGTCTCTTCGGAAAAGTCGGCATGGCCGGGGGTATCGATGAGGTCGATCTGCGTGCCGTTGTATGAAAATGTGACGGTCGCATCGCGCACGGAGATGCCGCGGGCGCGCTCGACGGTCAGAAAGTCGGTGGCGGCGGTGCCGCTGTCCACGCTGCCCTCCCGCCGAAGGACGCCGCCCTCGACGAGGATGCGCTCGGAGAGCGTCGTCTTTCCCGCATCGATGTGCGCAAAGATGCCGATGTTGAGCGTTTTCATGCCGATATTGTAGCACGGACGGGGAGAATTGTCAACGCGGAGAGGGGAGAGCGGGCTTTGAGCGGGCAGGGAACGGGGAAATTTGCAAAAAACTCTTTACACGGGGGAAATTTTGGTATATAATGGAGCAGAGTGAAATTTTGCCGCGGCGCAAAGGAGGTAGGTACGGATGCGGATCGTCTATGAGCATTGGGTGTATATCATCAAACATCTCTTGTTTATTCTGCCCTTTGCGGTCATTCCGGCGCTCTTTCTTTCTCTCTCGATGGACTACGCCGCCATCGAGGCATTCTGGCGGGGGCTCTTTACGGGGGACTTTGTCCGTGACTGGTTCGAGATCTTCTGCGCGTGGAGCCTCTTCGGCTTCGGCAGCGCGCTCGATATCGTGTATGCCGTCTGCGGGATCGTCTGCACCCTCGTGTTCATGTCGGTCATCCTTGCCTTTGTCGAAAAGCACATGCGCATCGGCAAGCGTTCTTTAAGCGGCATCTTCTCGCAGCTTCGCGGGGTGTTCCCCGCCGTTGCGGGCTTCATGCTCGTCATCCTTGCCTTTTACGAGGTCTGGGCGCTCGTCCTTTCGGCGATGCTCTACTCCATCGTCTCCGTCGGCTCGGTCGGCGGCGTCATCGCGCTCTCCATCCTCGTCATCCTGTTCTTTCTGGGGGTGCTCCTCTATCTCATCTCCCTCGTCTATCTCTGCCTGCCGTGTATGCAGATGACGGGGCTGGGGCCCTTCCAGTCGCTGCTCTACTCCTACCGCCTGATGGTGAGCGTGCGCGGCAAACTTCTTTTGTCCCTCCTTATGTCCTTTGCGCCCGCCGGGCTCATCGTGTGGGGGGCGTCCTTCCTGCCCGAGGCTGCCTCTGTCATCATCGGCCTCGTGCTCTTCACCTTCCTCTTCATGAGCTTCTGCGTCCGCATGGAGACCTACTACTTTGCGACGGATAAGCTGGACCGGGAGGACCTGCTTTTGAGTTACAGGGAGCTTTGATATGGCGATCAAGCGTGCATTCCGGCTGTTGACCGACAACTTTACCAACGTCTTTAAACTGCTCTTATACCGCCTCGTGATGGGGGCGCTGTTCGTGGGGCTTTCCTACTTCATCCTCGATCTGGGACTGAAGAGCCTTCTGGAGGGGCCCGAGATGCAGCACGTCCTCACGATGATCGGCGACTTTTTCGAGGCGCTCGTCTCCGGCCGCACGGGATACCTCGAGGCCTTCCGCGAGAACTTTACCGAAGCGCTCAAAGCTCTGTTTTTTGCCTTCACGGAGGATCTGAGCTCCATCATCGGTTCATTTGCGGGGGTCGTGGCGCTCTATCTCGTGTTCCGCTTCCTCAACGGCATCGCGACGTTTGCCATGATGAGCATCTCGTTCGACCGCCTCTCCACCTTCGGAAAGACGAGTTTTTCGGCCGCCTACTTTGAAAATCTCGGCCGTGCGGTGCGCTATCACCTCCTCTATGTGCCGCTCTCCTTCCTCTACGACGTGCTCGCACTCGTTTTGTGCTGGTTTTTCTTCTTCTACGCTCCGTCGCTGATGGGCAGCACGGGCGTGGGGACCATCCTTCTGGGGCTGTCGCTCACCGTCGCCGTCTACATCGTGCTGCAGGCGCTCAAGCTCACCTTCATCTCGTCGTGGATGCCCTATGCGGTGGAGAACAAGAAGGTCCTCGCGGGCTGGAAGGACAGCTTTACCCTGCGCGGCAAGTTCGTGCGCCGCTTCGTGAGCTATCTTCTCGCCATCTATCTGATGGTGGTCATCAACGTCGTGTGCGGGTTCTGCACGCTGGGGAGCTTCCTCCTCATCACGCTGCCCGCAAGCGCGATCTATCTCCTCTGGCTGCAGCTCGTCCTCTATTATCACGAGAGCGGCCGCAAATACTATCTCCACGCGCGCAAAGTGGTGGGGGATGCCGAGGATATGCCCGTCGAGAGCGAGATCGACCTCGATCTCGAGAGCTGAAACGTATCTTTTTAAGTGGGGAATCAACGGTGCGGGACTGTCGCGCCGAATAAGGAGTTAGTTATGAGTTACCGGGAAAATTATCAAAGCTGGCTGAACGATGCGCGTCTCCCCGAGGCGTGCAGGGAAGAACTGCTTGCCATCAAGGATGACGAGAAGGCGATCGAGTACCGCTTCGGCGGCGAGCTCGAGTTCGGTACCGCCGGGATGCGCGGCATCATCGGCTGCGGCATGAACATGATGAACGTCTTCACCGTCATGCGCGCGACGCAGGGCCTTTCCATGTACATCAAGACGCTCTCGCCCGAAGAACAGGCGCGCGGCGTCGTCATTTCGTACGATACGAGAAGGAACAGCCGGCTCTTCGCCGAAAAGGCGGCCGCCGTCCTTGCAAAGAACGGCATCAAGGCATATCTCTTCGACGACGTGCACCCCGTTCCCATGCTCTCGTATGCCGTCAGATACTTAAAGACCATCGCGGGCATCATGATCACGGCGTCGCACAATCCCAAGGAATACAACGGCTATAAGGTGTACGGCGAGGACGGCGCGCAGATGTCCCCCGAGGCAACGGCCATCGTCGTCAAGTACATCGAGGAGATCAAAGATTACCTCTCCGTCACGGGGGACGACAAGAGCCCGCTCATTCAGAGCGTTCCCAAGGAAGTGGACGAGACCTACATTCAGGAGCTTTCTAAGCTCACCCTCTCCAAAGAGGCCGTCGAAAAGTGCGGGAAGGACTTGAAGCTCGTCTATACGCCCGTCCACGGCAGCGGCTATGTGCCCGTCATGACCATCCTGAAGAAGCTGGGCATCAACGTGACCGTCGTGGAGGAGCAGACCGTCAAGGATACCGAGTTCTCCACCGTCAAGGTGCCCAACCCCGAGTTCAAGGAGACGCTCTCGATGGGCATCGACCTTGCGAACAAGATCAAGGCGGACGTCGTGTTCGGCACCGATCCCGACTCCGACCGCCTCGGCGTCGCCGTCAAGGACGACAAGGGCGAGTTCATCGCGCTCTCGGGCAACCAGGTGGGCATCCTGCTGCTCGACTATATCCTCACCCGCCTGAAAGAAGAGAACGCGCTGCCTAAGAACGCCGCCGTCGTCAAGTCCTTCGTCTCGACGGGCATGGCAAAGGCGATCTGCGATGACTTCGGCGTCGCGCTGTTCGAGACGCCCGTCGGCTTCAAGTTCATCGGCGAGAAGATCAAGCAGTGGGAGCAGGACGGCTCGCACACCTATGTGTTCGGCTTCGAGGAATCGTGCGGGTATCTGCGCGGCACCCACGCCCGCGACAAGGACGCCGTCGTCGCCTCCATGCTCTGCGCCGAGATGGTCTGCTACTACACCTACATCGGCAAGACGGTCTGGGGCAGGCTGCAGGAGATCTATGCAAAGTACGGCTTCGTGCTCGATAAGAACATCTCCATCCAGTATTCCGGCCTCAATGCCATGAAGGAGATGAACGCCGTCGTCGACGCGCTCAAGACGGCCAAAGTCGCAAAGTTCGGCTCGCTCGAAGTGGAGGCCGTGCGCGACTATTCCTCCTCCGTCCGCCGCGATAAGGAGGGCAAGGAGTCGCACATCGACATCCCCAAGTGCAACTGCGTCTACTACGAACTTGCAGGCGGTTCCTTCGTCTGCGTGCGCCCCTCGGGCACCGAGCCAAAGCTCAAGATCTACTACTCCATCCGCGCCAAGGACGAGGCGACGGCAGAGGCAGAGCTGGAAAACTGCAAGGCTTCCGTCGAGGCGCTCCTTGCAAGCGTGAAATGACATTGAAATTCTGACGGGCGCCGCCCGCGGCCAAAAAGCCGCGGGCGGCGCTTTCCTTTTGCCCGCGGCGGGCCGGGAAAGCCCGCCGCGGGCACATCCTGCCTTGTTTTGCGTACCTGCTTTACAAAATTTAGTTTAGATTTATCTGAAATACTCCCGATTTGATTGACAAATCGACACAATTTCGTTAATATCTGTTATAATCAAACGCAGGAGGCCATCTATGATCTATCTCAAGGATTTCAAGCAGGGGAAGCTCCTCTATGAAGCGCTCGACTCGGATATCCGCCTCGGCATTCTCGACGAGCTGCTTCAGAAGGGCGAACTCAACCTTGCCCACTTTGCGCAACACTTCAACGTTTCCAACGGGGCGATCACGGCTCATATCAAAAAGCTGTACGAGGCAGGGCTCATCGAGATCACGACCTCCTCCGGGCGGCGCGGCACGCAGAAGATCTGTCGGCTCGCCGCCGACAAGATCGTCATCGACTTCATCAACGAAGTACAGGCAGAAGGACGGGTGGAGAGCGCCCATATCGACATCGGGCACTATGTGAGCTACGACATCCACCCGACCTGCGGCCTCGGCACGTCCGAAAAGGCCATCGGGCGCTTCGACGACCCCTGCTGTTTTTCCTATCCCGAGCGCATCAAGGCGGGCATCCTCTGGTTTGCGTGGGGGCACGTCGAGTATCTCATCCCCAATTATCTCACGCCCGAGTCCGAGCTTTTGGAACTGCAGTTTTCCATGGAGCTTGCGAGCGAGGCGCCCGGCTATGCCGCCTACTATCCGAGTGACATCCACTTTGCGGTCAACGGCCACGAGCTGGGGTATTTCAAGAGCCGCGGCGAGTACAACGACCGCACGGGCAACTGCAACCCCGCCTGGTGGTGCGGGAACCTCGGCCAATACGGCAAGAAGGTGCTCGTCGTCGTCAACCGCAAGGGGAGCTATATCTGCGGGCTCAAGGTCTCTGAAACGACCCTTCAGGATCTCGACTTGAAGGCGGGCGATCAGATCCGCTTCCGCATCTTTGTTCCCGAGGATGCCGTGCACCGCGGGGGCGTGACCCTCTTCGGCCGCGGCTTCGGGGATTATGATGAGGGGATCGTGTGCAACTTTGTCTGCAAATGAGGTTTGGCTTCGCATCTGCTTCGCAATACGGTGTCGCGCTGCGGCAACTTTCAGTCACTTACGCCTTAGTAAGCTCCTTCAAGTTTTCCTCGCGCTCCTTGTCTTGCTTGCATCTGCTGTGCCAAACTTCGCTTTCATTGGCTCTGAGGACTTTCAAACTTCGTTTCAATTTACTTGGATGGCTCCCCAACTTCGCTTTCATTGGCTCTGAGGGCTTCCAAACTTCGTTTCAATTTACTTGGAGGGTTTCCCAACTTCGCTTTCATTGGCTCTGAGGGCTCCCCAACTTCGTTTCAATGATTTTTGCCTTTGATTTTCATCATACTCATAAGAGGTGATCGTATGGATATTTCTGCACTTTCGGCACGCTTTCATATCAATGCGGAGCGCGTGCAGGACGGGAAGTTCCCCGTCTTTTGCGGCCGCGTCAAGGAGAAACGCGTGCTGCTCGTCTCGGACGCCGTCACGCGGCGGTTTGCCGAGCCTCTGCTCGCATCTCTGAAGGAATGCGGCGTCGATGCTGCGCTCTTTTGCCTCCCCGAAGAGGAGCCCGTCGCCGACGAGGAGACGGTCGCGCGCGTCATGGCGGCGGGAAAGGAGTACGACTATCTCCTTGCCGTGGGTTCGGGGACGCTCAACGACCTTTGTAAGCGTTCGGGCTTTCTGCTCCGGAAGGAGAGCGGCGTGTATGCGACGGCGCCCTCGATGGACGGCTACACGTCGGGCGTGACGCCCCTCATCGAGAAGGGATTCAAGATCACGCGCGATGCCCAGACGGCCTCCGACGTCCTGATGGACTTTTCCGTCCTCAAAGCGGCGCCCTCCGTCATGATCGGCGCGGGCGTGGGGGATATCCTCGCCAAGTACTGCTGCCTCACCGATTGGCGCATCTCGCGCGATCTCAAGGGCGAGAAGTACAACGAGGAGGCTGCCTCCCTCATGTACAACGCCGTGCGCGCCTGTGCCGACAGCCTGCCCGCCCTGTTCGCGGGGAGGGAGGAGGGCGTGGAAAAACTCATGGAGGCACTCCTCATCTCGGGCTATGCGATGGTCATCGCGGGCAGTTCCCGCCCCGCTTCGGGCGCAGAGCACCACATGAGCCACTTCCTTGAGATGGACTTTTTGCGCCGCGGCGAGCGCATCCCGCTCCACGGCATCAAGGTGGGGCTGGGGACGGCGGTGTCGCTCTATCTCTACCATACGCTCGGCCGCCGTGCCGAGTTTAAGGGCAAGGACGTCGTCCTCCGCGAGGCAGAGGGGCTCCCTTCCTGCGAATTTGTGCTCGACACGCTGGGGAAGCTGGGCTGTCCCACGCGCTTTTCCGAGCTGGACGTCTCCAAAGAGACGGTGCGCACCATGTTCTTCGAGGCGTATAAGATCCGCGACCGCTTCACCATCCTCGCCCTCTATAACGAGGAGGGGCTGATGAAGGACGCCGTGGAGGAACTCATGGAGAAATTCTACTGATGCAGACGGGCATTTCGACGGCGACCCTCTTCGTGCGCCGCAACAACGAAGATGCGCTCGCCCTCTTTTCGGAGTGGGGCGTTCCCGTCGCAGAGGTGTTTCTGACCTCCTTCTGCGAGTACGATCCCGCCTTCGCGCGGCTGTGCGCGGAGAAGAAGGGCGGGGTGCAGGTGCATTCTGTGCACGTCCTCAATACGCAGTTCGAGCCGCAGCTCTACGCAAAGCATCCGCGCGTCACGGGGGATGCCTTCCGGCTGCTTTCCCGCACGATGGAGTGCGCCAACATCCTCGGGGCCACCTATTATACCTTCCACGGGATCGCGCGCATCAAGCGTACCTTCCGTGAAGATCTGGAGCGCTCGGGAGAGCAGACGAGAGCGATCGCGGAGGTCTGCGGGCGCTATGGCGTTGCGCTCTGCTATGAGAACGTGGAGTGGGCGCTCTACAACCGTCCGGGCGTGTTTGCCGTCTTGAAGGAGCATTGCCCCGCCCTTCGCGGGGTGCTCGACCTCAAACAGGCGCGCATCACGGGGTACGACTACTTCGACTATCTGAAGGAGATGGGATCCGCCCTCTCCCACGTCCATGTCAGCGACATCACGGCGGAGGGGAAGATGTGCCTTCCCGGGAAGGGCGTCACCGATTTCCCGCTGTTGATCCGGCGGCTTCGCGACGTCGGCTTTGACGGGCCGCTCCTCATCGAAAACTATTCGGGCGACTTTGAACGGGAGGAGGAACTCAAGGCCTCCTTCGAGTGGCTGTCCGATCTTATGGAACACATCGGGTAAAGGGGGAGATATGCTGCAAGTCAAAAATCTGACCAAGCGATACGCGACCAAGGGCGAGACGGTGGAGGCGCTGCACGGCGTCTCGGTGGATTTCCCCGAGACGGGCATGGTGTTCCTCCTCGGCAAGTCGGGGAGCGGCAAATCGACGCTTCTGAATCTGGCGGGCGGGCTGGATGCCCCCGACGAAGGGGAGATCATCGTCAAGGGCAAGTCCTCCAAGGACTTCACGCCCGCCGACTTCGATTCCTACCGCAATACCTACGTCGGCTTCATCTTCCAGGAATATAACATCCTAAATGAACTGACGGTGGGGGAGAATGTTGCCCTCGCGCTCGAACTGCAGGGGAAGCCCCGCGACAAGGCGCGCATCGATGAGCTTCTGGCGATGGTGGATATGCAGGGGTATGCCGACCGCAGGCCCAACACGCTCTCGGGCGGGCAGAAGCAGCGCGTCGCCATCGCGCGGGCGCTCGTCAAGGAGCCCGAGATCATCATGGGCGACGAGCCGACGGGCGCGCTCGATTCCGCGACGGGCGCACAGGTCTTTGAGACACTGAAGAAGCTCTCCAAGGAGAAGCTCGTCGTCATCGTCTCGCATGACCGGGAGTTTGCCGAAACGTACGGCGACCGCATCATCGAACTCAAGGACGGGGCGATCGTCTCGGACGTGACGCGCTCGGGCGAGATGAGGGCGCAGGAGAACGTCGTCGAAGCGGGCCCCAAGAAGCTGACCGTTGCGAGCGGCGCTGCCATGACCGAGGAGGACGAACGGCGCATCCTTGCCTTCCTCCGCGCCAACAAGGGGGGCATCGTGCTCTCTGCCGAGAAGGAGGACGTCGAGGAGGAGCGCCGCACGGAGGGGACGGCGGTGTTTGCGCCCACGGATGCGGCGCCCGCTCCCCGCGAGGAGGACACCGCCTCCTTCCTTCCCTCCCGTTTCCCCGCGCGCTATGCGTTCAAGATGGGCTTTGCGGGGCTGAAGGTCAAGCCGCTCCGCCTCATCGTGACGACGCTCCTTGCTGCCGTTGCCTTTCTTGTCTTTGGCGTCTTTTCCACCATGCTCACCTATTCCCCCGCGCAGATGGGGGTGAACGGCCTGGTGCAGTCCTCCTACGGGGCGGCGGTGCTGCAGAAAAAGCTCATCATGCACGCCGTGGACGGCAGCGGCACCGAATACACCCGCCGGCTGCCCACGGGCTCGAGTGCCTGCAACTTCGTCACCGAAGAGCTGGATGCGATCCGCGAGCAGTCGGGCGTGGATTTCATCCCCGTCTATAACTATGCCTCGGCGACGCTGAGCCTCCTGCCCTCCTTCGGACGGCCTGAAAGCGATGCCTATGCCGAGAGCGCCTTCTACGGGGCGATGGAGGAGATCTCCGGCTTTGCGGATGCTACTTATCTGGAGGGGTTCCCGCTCGTCGCGGGGCGGGCGCCGCAGGCGGAGGATGAGGGCGTCATCTCCATGCTCCTGTGCGAGAGTTTCATGCAGTTCGGCTACCGCGCGGATGCGGACAGCGAGACCGAGCGCATCACGGGGCCCGAGGATATGCTGGGCAGGAGCATCCGCCTGCGCCTCGTGACGGGCAACGACATCTTTGTCACCGTGACGGGCGTCTTTGACTCGGGGGACGACTTCTCCGCCTACGATGATCTGCGCGACGAGGGGAGCCTTTCGGACAGCGCCGCGACCGAGATGGAGGAAGAGCTCGCGGAGTGCTACAGCTATTCGTTTGCTTCGGTGTGCTTTGTCTCGGAAGCGTTTTACGAGCACAACCGCTATTTCGACGCGAGCCGCCGGGAATACAACAGCCTGCTGCGCCTCGTGCAGCAGTACAACGGCACGACGGCCTACCGCGAGGAGTCGTCGAGCGAGAGACGGTATCAGCGGCTGATGGCGCCCCTCGGGGAGGAGCGCACGGCGGTGAGCGAGGCCCTGTTTGCCTATTACGGACGGGAGGATGCGGCGCGCGATCTTGCCTACTCTCTCCCTTACGGGTACCTCTCCGAGATCGATGCGGGGCAGGAACTGTACGAGACCATCTTCCCCATCGTGGGGGCGGCGGCGGGCGTCCTCGCCGTGTTTGCGGCCCTGCTCCTCTTCAGCTTCATCTCGGCGAGCATCAACGCCAAGAAGAAGGACATCGGCATCCTCCGTGCCGTGGGGGCGCGCGGCATCGACGTCTTTAAGATCTTCATCGTCGAGGGCGTCGCCGTCACGCTCTTGTGCCTCGTCCTCGGCATCGCGGGATCGGTCGCCGCCTGCGCCATCACCAACGCATTGCTCATCTCGGAGGGCGTGCTCGCCTACGATTTCTTCCTCTTCGGCTGGCGGAATGCGCTCATCCTCTTCGGGATCGCGGCCGTCACCTCCGTCGTGGCGACGCTCATCCCCGTCTCCGTCTTTTCCAGAAAGAAGCCGGTGGAGACCATCCGCTCCATTTGAGGGAAGGACAAAAAAAGGACGTAAAATCTCTTTTCTCGCGCATGAAAAAAATTGACATTGCCGGCAAAGTCTGCTATAATGGGCAGGCAACTTGAAAAAAGGGCAAATAAGTGCTGCGGCGAAGGAGGGTTGAATAGGATGTCCACCATCAGAGTCGGCGATAACGAGAATCTCGAGAATGCGCTGCGCCGTTTCAAGAGAAAGTGCTCCCGCGACGGCATCATCGGGGATCTCCGCAAGAAGGAGTTCTACGAAAAGCCTTCCGTGAAGAAGAGAAAGAAGGCGGAAGCGGCCAGAAAGAGAAGCAGAAACTAAGGATAAGAACCGTAACGGAAGTTACGGTTTTTTTCTTGCGAAAAATGTCGAAATTGGGAGAAAAAAGCAAAAAACGGAGTAAAAAGGCATGGAGCGGACGTTGAAATCGCTTGCAAAAGAGGCCAAGGCGCGCATGAAGAAGGGGTTCTGGAGACAGTGCGAGGAGGAACTCGATGCGCACCTCAAAGATGCACGCGAGCAGGGGATCAGCGAAAGCAGGATGGAGCGGTACTTCAAGGGGAAGGTCGCGGGGCATATCCGCGGGGAGACGCCGGACGAGTTCTATCTGAAGGTCAAAAAGCTTCTTCTCGAGGAGGGGGAAGTGTCGGATGCCATCGGGCGGCTCACCGACAAGGAGTACTATGCAACGCTCTCGTACGCGGAAAAACAGCGCTATACGCTGGAGCTTTCCGAAAAGTATTTAAAGGCATTGGAGCGCTTCAAGCGGGAGGAGCAGTTCGAGCGCCGAAAGGAAGCAAAGCCGCAGGGCTGAGCTCTTGCCGGGGAGCGGGGTTTTTGAACCGCTTTGAATCGCTTGTCGGATGGCGGCGGATATGATATAATATCCCCCATGAACGTTTTGGACTTGAACGAAGAACAGCGGCTGCCCGTCGAGACGACGGAAGGGGCCGTCCTGGTGCTCGCGGGGGCGGGCAGCGGCAAGACGCGCGTTTTGACGGCGCGCATCGCGCACCTCGTGGGGGATATGGGGGTGCCGCCCGAGAACATCCTCGCCATCACCTTCACCAACAAGGCGGCGAACGAGATGCGGGAGCGCCTTTCCGCCATTGCCGATACGCGGCGGATGTGGGTGAGCACCATCCATTCCATGTGCGTGCGCATCTTGCGGATGTACGCCGACCGCAGAGGGCTCACGCAGAACTTTTCCATCTATTCGGAGCAGGAACGCTCCGCCGTCATCAAGCAGGCCTTCAAGGAGTGCAATTTTGAAGAGGAGAGCTTGCTCAAGAGCATCAAGTGGCACATCTCCAACGCCAAGATGCTGGGGCTCTCGCCCTCGGAGTATGCCGTGCAGCACCGCGCGGAGCGCAACGTCGAGGAGGCGGTGAAGGTCTACGAGAAGTACGACGCGCACTTGAAGCAGAATAACGCGCTCGACTTTGACGATCTTCTGACCGAGGCCCGCGCGCTGCTTGCCTCCGACCGCGACGCGCGGGAGTACCTTGCGGGCAAGTTCCGCTATATCCACGTCGACGAGTTTCAGGATACCAACGCCGTGCAGTTCGACATCGTCAAGATGCTTGCGAGCGTACACGGCAACCTCTTTGTGGTGGGCGATGACGACCAGTCCATCTACGGCTGGCGGGGCGCGCAGATCGAGAACATCCTGCACTTCGAGCGCACCTACCCCACGGCCAGGACCTTCAAGCTGCAGCAGAATTACCGCTCGACGAAAGCCATCCTCTCGCTTGCGAACGCCTCCATCGCACACAACCTCAACCGCAAGGGCAAGAAGCTGTGGACGGAGAACGAGGAGGGCGATAAGCCCGTTTGGTACGAATCGGACGAGGAGACGGGCGAGGCGCTGTATGCGGCGCGCATCATTGCGGAGCTTCGGCGGGAGGGCTACAAGCTCTCCGATTTTGCCGTGCTCATGCGCATCAACGCGCTCACGCGCTCGTACGAGCAGGAATTTACCAAGTATGGCATCTCCTACAAGGTGTTCGGCGGCTTCCGCTTCTTTGAACGCAAGGAGATCAAGGATGCGCTCGCCTACTTGCGCCTCATCGCCAATCCGTTTGACAGCGAGGCGGTCTCGCGCATCATCAACGTGCCGCGGCGGGGCATCGGCGAAAAGACGATGGAGGCGCTGCGCGCCTATGCGGAACAAGAGGAGCTCTCCCTCTACGACGCCGTTTTGGACTGCGACCTTCTCCCCCTCGGTGAGGCGGTAAAAAGCAAGCTCCGCGCCTTCGGAAAGTACATCAAAGATCTCGTCATCCTGGCGCAGGAAGCGCCCGTCAACGAGCTGTGCAATACGCTGATGGAAACTTCGGGCATGAAGGAGATGTATCTCGACGGCACGGACGAGGGGGCGGCGAAGCGGGCGAATCTCGATGAGTTTTTGAACTCCGTCGAAGAGTTCGTGCATCTCAACCCCGAGGCGACGCTCTCCGACTACTTGCAGCAGATCACCCTCTACTCGGACACCGACGAGATGGACGAGGATGACTATGTGACCATCGCCACCATCCATGCCGTCAAGGGCCTGGAGTTTCGCTGCGTGTTTTTGTGCGGGCTCGAGGAGAACATCATGCCCACCTCGCGTGCGCAGGACGATCCCGCCGCGCTCGAAGAGGAGAGACGGCTCATGTACGTCGCCATCACGCGGGCGCGGGAAAAACTGTGGCTGACGCGCAGCCGCTCGCGCTATCTCTACGGCAAGCGCGAGCCCACCGTGCGCTCGGAGTTCATCGATGAGCTCAAGGACGAGCTGGGCATCGAGGACGTCAAGGCACGCTATTCGGGCGACTACGGCGACGAGGACTTCGGCTACGGCTCCTATGGCTATGGCGCGGGCGGCGGCGCACGGCGCTCGTCGGGCTACGGCTCCTACGGCGGTTATAGCAATTCCGCGCCGCGGCGGGTGGGACGGGCCTCCGATGCGGACGAGGGCGCTTATCGTACCTTCGGCAGCGGCAGGCCGGCAGTCAGGAGCGCCGCAAAGAGTGCGACTCCCGCGAAAAAAGAGCCCGTGCGCTTCGGCAACGTGGGCGTCCGCCCGTCCCCTTCCGGAACAGGCGCGGCAAACACGGCGAAGGCGGGCGCCGATCTTTCGCGCTTTCAGGAGGGCGTACGGGTGCGCCATCCCCGCTTCGGCGAGGGTGTCGTCACGGGCGTGCGCGGCGCGGGCGGCAACCTCATCGTTACCGTGCATTTCGAGACGGCAGGCAACAAGGATCTCGCCGCCGCGCTCGCGCCCTTGGAGATCGTCGGTTAGGAGAAGAGTATGAACGAACGTATGAAGGAACTCGTCGGGATCCTCAACCGATGGGCATATGAATACTATGTGCTGGACGCGCCCTCGGTGGAGGACCGCGAGTACGACAGGCTCTACGATGAACTGCGCGAGCTCGAGCGGACGACGGGCGTCGTGCTGCCCGATTCCCCCACGCGGCGGGTGGGCGGCGAGCCCGTCAAGGGCTTTGAACGGCACAGGCACATCGCGCGGCTTTTCAGCCTCGACAAGGCGGTGACCGAGGACGAACTCTCCGCCTTCTTTACGCGCGTCGAAAAGGCGGCGGACATCTCTCCCACTTACACCGTCGAATACAAGTTCGACGGGCTCACGATGTGCCTCACTTACGAAAACGGCGTCTTTGTGCGTGCGGCAACGCGCGGCAACGGCGTCGAGGGGGAGGACGTCACCGCGCAGGCGCTCACGTTGCACAGCTTCCCGCTCTCCATTTCTTACAAGGGGACGCTCGAGGTGCGCGGTGAGGCTGTGATACGGCTCTCCGTCCTCGAACAGTACAACCGCGAGCATCCCGACGAGCCCTTAAAGAACGCCCGTAACGCGGCGGCGGGGGCGATCCGCAACCTCGATCCCAAACAGACGGCGCTCCGCCATCCCGAGATCCTGTTCTACGACGTCAATTATAGGTCGGACGGGATGCCTGCCTCGCAGGAGGAGGCGATGGTGTTCCTGAAGGAGGAGGGATTTCTGACCTATCCCTTCTTCCGGGTGTGCAAAACACCCGACGAGGTGCAGGAGGCCATCGACGAGATCGAGGTGGAGCGAAAAAAGATCGACGTTTTGACGGACGGCGCCGTCGTCAAGGTCAACGAGGAGCGCGTGCGCGAGGAGCTCGGCTACACCGATAAATTCCCGCGCTGGGCGATCGCCTATAAGTTCGAGGCGGAGGAGGCGGAGACCACCGTCCTCAACGTCCTCTGGCAGGTGGGGCGGACGGGCAAGCTCACCCCCCTTGCCGAAGTGGAGCCCGTCGAACTTGCGGGCGCGACCGTGCGCCGCGCGACGCTCAACAACTACGGCGACCTCACGAAGAAGGACGTCAAGGTCCACTCCCGCGTGCTCATCCGCCGCTCCAACGAGGTCATCCCCGAAATTTTGGGGGCAGTCTCCCACACGGAGGGAAGCGTGCCCGTCGAAAAGCCGTCCGTCTGTCCCTACTGCGGCAGCCCCGTGCGCGAAGTGGGCGCCAATCTCTTTTGCTCCAACGAGGACTGCCCGCCCCGCATCGTGCAGAAGCTCGCGCACTTCTGTTCCAAGAACGCGATGGATGTCGAGGGCCTCTCCGAACAGACGCTCTCGCTCCTCCTCGAAAAGCGCGACGTCAGGAATTTTTCCGACCTCTACGCCCTCACGCAAGAGAGCTTTGCGGGGCTCGAGGGCTTTCGCGAGAAGAAGATCAACAACCTGCTCTCCGCCATCGAAAAGAGCAAGCATATCCCGCTCGACCGCTTCCTGTATGCGCTCGGCATCGAGGGCATCGGGCGCGTGGCGGCACGAGATCTGGCGGCGTTCGGATCGGTGGAGGAAGTTGCCTCCCGCACGAAGGAGGAGCTCGTTGCCCTCGAGAACGTGGGCGAAGTGACGGCGAATGCCATTCTGAGCTACTTCGCAAGGGAGGAAAACCGCGCGGAACTCGCCCGCCTGAAATTGGCGGGTGTGGCGCCCTACACCGAGCAGCGCGTCACGGAAGGGGCGTTTGCGGGGGAGAGCGTCGTCCTCACCGGCACGCTCTCTTCGATGGGCCGCGCCGAGGCGCAGAAGCGCATCGAGGCTTTGGGCGGCACCTGCCAGAGCAGCGTTACCGCCAAAACGACGCTCGTCGTCGCGGGCGAGAAGGCGGGCAGCAAGCTCGACAAGGCAAAGAAGCTGAACATCCCCGTCCTTTCGGAAGAGGAATTTTTGAAACGGCTGGGCTGAGAGAGGGACAGGCTGTTACTGCGTTCCCTGCCGCCCCCGCCGCGCGTTTCCCGCGCGGCGGGGGCGTTTTTCTTGCCGAAAGCGCATTATCTTTTCAAAAAGCACTTGAAAAATCGCGGCGGGTATGCTATAATGGTTTATCGCAGAAATGGGCGGTCAGCCGCCGCGGAGGCAAGAGCAGGATGTACAGCATGACAGGCTTTGGAAAGGGAGAATACCGCGAGGGAGGACTGACCGTCACCGTGGAGTTGAAGTCGGTCAACAACCGCTTTCTCGACATCGCCGTCAAGTGTCCGCACGCGCTCGCCCCGTACGAGGAGGACCTGCGCGCCCTCCTTCGTTCCCGCTTTGCCCGCGGGCGCATCGACGTCTTTGTGGGCATGAACGATCTGCGCGAAAAGCCCAAGGCCCCGCGCATCGACTACGCCCTTGCAGAGGGCTATTATGCCGCCGCCCGAGCGCTCCATGCGCGCTTTCCCGAGGCAGAGGACGATGTGTCGCTCGCCTTTTTGCTGCGCCTTCCCGACGTGGTGCGCTTTGAAGAGGAGGAGGGGGAGGACAAGGTGCTCCTTCCGGCTCTTCTCGATGCCGCGGGCAAGGCCGCGGATGCGCTGGAGCGGATGCGCCTTGCGGAGGGAGAACGCCTGAAAGAGGACGTTTTGCAGCGCGGACGGGAGATCGCCGCCCTGCGCGATGCCATCGAAGAACGGGCGCCCCGGGTCGCCGAAGAGTACCGGAGAAAGCTCACCGACCGCATGAACGACTATCTTAGCGGCAAGGTGGACGAGACGCGCATCTTAACGGAGGCCGCCGTCTTTGCCGACAAGTGCAGCATCGACGAGGAGCTCACCCGTTTAAAATCGCACATTGCAGAGCTTTTCCGCATCGCCGGGGAACGGACGGTGGGCAGAAAGCTCGATTTCCTCATCCAGGAATTTAACCGCGAATGCAACACCATCTGCAGCAAGAGCAACGATGCGGAGATCACGGCGCTCGCGCTCAAGATGAAGAACGAGATCGAAAAGGTGCGCGAACAGATCCAGAATCTGGAGTAAGGCGCAGGAAGATATGGAGCACAGACTTTACATCATCTCCGGCCCGTCGGGGGTCGGCAAGGGGACGCTTGTCAAACTGCTTTTGAAGGAGGACGAGGAGCTCGCGCTCTCTGTCTCCTGCACGACGCGCAAACCGCGCGCAGGGGAAAAGGACGGCGTCGATTACTTCTTCCTCACGCGGGAGCAGTTTTTAACGCGCGTCGAAGAGGACGACTTTTTGGAGTACGACGAGCACTTCGGCAACTACTACGGCACGCCCAAGTCCTTCGTGCGCGAGCAGATGAAAAACAAGTCGGTCATCCTGGAGATCGACGTCGTGGGGGCGCTCAACGTCAAAGCGCGCTGCGGCGAAGAGTTCCGCCCCGTGCTCATCCTCGTCATCCCGCCCGACGAAGAGACGCTCGTCAAGCGCCTCGAAGGGAGGGCCTCGGAGGATGAAAACGCCCTCAGAGAGCGGCTCGCCCGCGCAAGATACGAGCTTTCGCTCAAAGATAAATATGACTATGTCGTCGTCAACGACGATCTCGGCGAGACGGCAAAACGCCTTCTCGAGATCATCCGGACGGAGAACGAAAAATAAAAAGCAAGGAAAGGAGACGGACTATGATCAATGAACCTTCGGTAGACGCACTCGTCAGAAAACTCGGCACGGAGGAGGACCCCGTCAGCCGCTATGAACTTTGTGTGGTCGTTTCAAAGCGCACCCGCCAGATCATCGAGCAGATGCAGGCAACGGGCGTCACGGAACTTCCCGGCAAGCAGAAGGAGATCGTTCTTGCCTGCCAGGAGATCATGAACGGCAAAGTACACATTTCGAGGGATTGACATCCCGTAAGCCCCGTCTAAAACGGGGCAATTTACTATTCGGGCATTTGCCCGGCGGAGGAGAGCATGATCGCAGAGGTGATCGTAGACATCGCACACAGCGAGGTGGACCGGATTTTCGATTACGTCTGCGAGGACGGGGTGCTCCCCGGGATGCGCGTCACCATTCCCTTCGGGCGGAGCGTGACGACGGGCTTCGTCATGCACGTCAAGGAGCGGAGCGAGCTTGCACCCGAGAAGCTGAAGCGCGTTCTGCGCGTCCTCGACGAACAGCCTGCGCTCAATGCGGAGTGTCTTGCGCTTTCCGAAAAGCTCGCGCGGCGCTACCGCTGTCCCAAGGCGCTCGTGCTGCGCCTCTTTCTGCCCGCCGAGATGCGCACGGGGAAGGTCTCCGAGCGCATGAAGTCGGTCGTCTCCCTTGCGGGGGATCCCGATCTCATCCCGCCCCGCGCCAGACGGCAGCGGGAACTTGCGGCCTTTTTGCAGGAGCACGGCGAGGCGGATCTTACCGCCCTCCGCGAAGCGTTCGGCTCTGCCGTCAAGGGGCTCGAGGAGCGGGGGATGCTGACGATCGAAAAGCGGCGCGTCTTTCGCGATCCTTATGAGAGCCTCAAACAGGCGGCTCCCCTTCGTCCGCTCACGCCCGCGCAGAAGGACGCCGTTCATACGATAGAAACCACACAAAAGACGGTCACGCTCATCCACGGCGTCACGGGGAGCGGCAAGACGGAGATCTATCTCACCCTCATCGCCCATGCCCTGGAAGCGGGAAAGAGCGCCGTCTTTCTGGTGCCCGAGATCTCGCTGACGCCGCAGATGTTCTCGCAGCTTCGCGCCCGGTTCGGGGCGAACTGCGCCATCCTGCACAGCGGCCTTTCGGCGGGGGAGCGCTTCGATGAATGGGAACGGCTGCGCTCGGGCGAAGCCCGGATCGCCATCGGGGCGCGCTCCGCGGTGTTCGCGCCCTTGGAAAACATCGGCGTCATCGTCATCGACGAGGAGCACGACGGAAGCTATTCTTCCGAGAGCTCCCCGCGTTACAATACCTTCGATATCGCCTATCTTCGGGCGAAACACAACGGCTGCAAACTGGTTTTGGGCAGCGCGACGCCCTCCGTCGAGACGTACCGCCGCGCAAAGCAGGGGGAGTTCGAGCTCATCACGCTCCCCGAGCGCATCAACCGCCGCCCCATGCCCGAAGTGCAGCTCGTCGATATGCGAAGAGAGGTCAAGCGGGGCAATCCTTCGCCCTTCTCGGCCGCGCTTCGGGAGAAGCTGGAACACTGCCTCGAAAAGGGCGATCAGGCCATTTTGTTCCTCAACCGCAGGGGGTATTCGCAGACGGTCATCTGCCGCGACTGCGGGTATGTCGCCAAATGCGAACACTGCGACGTCTCGCTCACCTATCACAGCGAGGAGGACTGCCTCAAATGCCACTACTGCGGCACGAAGTACCGTATGCTCACCGCCTGTCCGCAGTGCGGGGGCGTGCACATCAACTACGTCGGCACGGGGACCCAGCGAGTGGAACGGGAGCTCAAAAAGCTGTACCCTCAGGCGCGCATCCTGCGCATGGACAACGATACGACGAGCGGCAAGGAAGGGCATCTCAAGATCTTACAGCGCTTTACGGCGCGGGAGGCGGATATCCTCGTCGGCACGCAGATGGTCGCCAAGGGGCATGACTTCCCCAACGTGACGCTCGTCGGCATCCTCGATGCGGACATGAGCCTGCACTTCCCCGACTATCGAAGCGGGGAGCGCACCTTTCAGCTCGTCACGCAGGTCGCGGGCAGGAGCGGCCGGGCGGAGAACCGCGGCGAGGTCGTCCTGCAGACGTACGATCCCGATAACTACATCCTGCGTTTTGCGGCCTCTTACGATTACGAGGGCTTTTACGAGCACGAGATCGGGATGCGCGCCGCGATGGCGTTCCCGCCCTTTGCGCGCATCGTCCGCGTGATGGTGACGGCGGAGGACGACAAGCTCGCCCTCGCCGCGCTCAAAGCGGTGTATGAAAAATTGCAGCGGGTGTACGCCGAGGAATCGGAAAAATTCCTGTTCTTCAACAAGATGCACGCGCCCGTCAAGCGCATCCAGAATAAATTCCGCTATCAGGTGCTCATGCGCCTGACGGACGGTACCCCTCTTCCCCGCATCTATGCGATCGCGGCGGAGGAGAATGCAAAAGATGTTTTGGTCTATGTCGAGGAAAACCCCGGCAATTTAAGTTAAGGAGGAAGGTATGATCCGCGAGATCGTGCAATTAGGCGACAAGGTGCTGCGCGAAACGTGCGTGCCTGTGGAAAAATTCGATGAGGAGCTTTGGACGCTCCTCGACGACATGAAGGAGACATTGAAGAAGGCCGAGGGTGCCGGGCTCGCCGCTCCCCAGGTGGGGGTCCCCGTGCGCGCCGTCGTCGTCGACGTCGAGGAGGGCTTCTTTGAATTTGTGAACCCCGTGTTCGTGTGGCAGAAGGGGGAGCAGACGGGTCCCGAAGGCTGCCTCTCCGTTCGCGGGAAGGAGGGCGTCGTCACGCGCCCCTCCAAGGTGAAGATCGTGTATAAGGACCGTTACGGCAACCGCTGCTCTCTGGTCGCGCACGACTTCTTTGCACGGGCCGTCTGCCACGAGCTCGATCATCTCGACGGCGTCATCTATATCGATAAGGCCGTTCGCGTGTACGACGAGGAGGACTGATGAAGCTCATCTTTGCGGGGACGCCCGACTTTGCCGTCCTGCCCCTTCAGAAGCTGCATTCCGCGTTCGGCGTTGCCGCCGTTCTGACCCAGCCCGATCGTCCGCAGGGCAGAAAGGGCATTTTGACGCCGCCCCCCGTCAAGCAGGCGGCGCTCGAGCTCGGCATTCCCGTGCTGCAGCCCGAAAGTCTGAAGCGCGATCCCTCCGTCCTCCTGCAGGCGGGCGGGGCGCTGCTCGTCACCTGCGCCTACGGGCAGATCCTGACGCAGGAAGTGCTCGATCTCTATCCGATGGGCGTCTGGAACGTACACGCGAGCCTGCTTCCTTCCTACCGCGGGGCGGCGCCCATCCCGCGCGTCATCATGGACGGCTGCCGGGAGACGGGCGTCACCATCATGAAGACGAACATCGGCCTCGATACGGGCGACATCTTCCTGCAGGAGCGCTGCCCCGTCTATGACGAGGATACGGCGGAGACGCTTTCCAAGCGGCTCTCCGCTCTCGGGGCGGAGCTCATCGTCAAGGCAGTGCGGCGCATCCTCGAAGGGGACGTTTCGCTCACGCCGCAGGGCGAGGGGTTTGTGTGCAAAAAAGTTCTGCGCACGCAGGTGGATTTTGCAAGGAGCGCGCGTGACGTTTCCTGCCTCATCCGCGGGCTTTCGCCTGCGCCGCTTTCCTTCGGCACCTGCCGCGGGCATACGCTCAACTTCTACTTCGCGTCCGAGGAGAAAACGGAGAGCGACGCCCCCTTCGGCACCGTGCTCTCGGCATCTCCCAAGGGCGGGCTCGTCATAAAGTGCGGGGAAGGAGCGGTGCGCGTTGCGGAAGTGCAGCCTGCGGGCGGCAAGCGGATGAGCGTGCGCGACTTCCTCAACGGCAATAAATTAAAAGAGGGGATGCGCTTTGACCAACCCGTTCTATGACCCGTACCGCGTCCTTTTGAAGGTGTATGGCGAGGGGGCGCGGCTCAAACTTGCCCTTTCGGGCACCGACCTCGAGGAGATCAACCGTTCCCGCACCGTCAGGACGGTGTACGGCGTTTTAGAGCACGATCGGTATCTTGCCCGCTGCATTATGGCCTTTGCCGAAAAGACGCCCAAGCAGAGCGTGCGCATCCTCTTAAAGATCGCGCTTTACAACCTCATCTATCTCGAAAAGCCGCGCTATTACGTTGCCGATACGGCGGTGGAACTCATCAAAAAGCTCGGCAAAGGCGGCATGGCGGGCTTCGTCAACGCCTTCTTGCGCAAGTTCGACGAGGGGAAGGTCACCCTTCCCGAGGGGGAGGAGGGGCTTGCCGTCCGCTCCAACTATCCGCTTTTTGCCGTCCGCCGCATCCTCAAGGAGTACGGGGCGCGGGCGGAGGATATCCTGTTTGCAAAGAGCCACGGCGTCACCGTGCGCTTCGTGCGCGGGGAGGAGAATTACCTTTCCCGCCCGCATGAAGAGACGCCCTTCCCGCACGTCTTTATCTTCCCGCACTTTGTGCGCGATGAGGGGTTCGATCGCGGAGACTACACCTTTCAGTCGGTGGGGTCGGTCGCGATCTGTTCGGTCGTGGAGCCCTGCGAGGAACTGCTCGACGCCTGCGCGGCGCCCGGCGGCAAGAGCGTGCTGCTTTCCGGGAAATGCGCCCGTGTGACGGCCTCCGAACTGCACGAGCACCGCACGGCGCTCATCCAAAGTTACTGCGCCCGCATGGGCACCACGAACGTGAGGGCGGAGACGGGTGATTCCTCCGTCTTTCGCCCGGAATGGGAAGATCGGTTTGACGGCGTTCTGTGCGATGTCCCCTGTTCGGGGCTCGGCACGCTGGCAGAAAACCCCGATCTCGCTCTCCACAAGGAGGAGAGCGACTTGAAAAGCCTCAACGCGGCGCAGAGCGCCATCCTCGAAAACTGCTCCCGCTATGTAAAGGCGGGCGGGCATCTGTACTATTCGACGTGTTCTCTCCTTCAGGAGGAGAACGATAAGATCGTGGGGGCGTTTTTGAAGGCGCATCCCGCATTTGAAGTGTGTGCGGTGGACTGTCCGCTCCCGCATGAGCGGACAAAGTACGGGCTGCAGTTTCTGCCCGATACCGCGTTCGGAGCGGGATTCTACGTCGCAAAACTCGGGAGGAAGGCATGAAGGAGATCTTGCAGGACTGTTCGCTCCGGGAATTGGAGGCGCTCGTCACAGAGTACGGCGAGCAGAAATTCCGCGCTAAACAGATCTTTCAGGGGCTCATGCAGGGCAAGAAGATTTCCGAGCTGCCCGTCTCCGCTTCCTTACGCGAAAAACTTTTGGAGCGCTTCGAGGAGGAACCCGTGCGCATCCAAGAGGTGTTCACCTCTTCTGACGGTACGAAGAAATACCTCTTCGCCCTGGCGGACGGCAACCTCATCGAGGGCGTCCTCATGCAGTATAAATACGGCGCGACGCAGTGCGTCTCGACACAGGTGGGCTGCCGCATGGGGTGCAAGTTCTGCGCCTCCACGCTGAACGGGTTGATCCGTAACCTGACGGCGGGGGAGATCTTATCGGAGATCCTCGTCGTCAACCGCGCGGAGAGCGGCACGCTCAAGGACCGCGCCGTGCATAACGTCGTGCTCATGGGCAGCGGCGAACCGTTCGATAACTACGACAACGTCGTCAAATTTCTGCGCCTTCTCACGGCGGAGGGCGGCATCCACATCAGCGCGCGCAACATAAGCCTTTCGACGTGCGGCCTGGTGCCCAAGATGCTCGCCTTTTCCAAGGAGGGCATCCCGCTCAATCTGACGGTCTCCCTGCACGCTTCGACGGACGAGGAGCGCGCCCGCACCATGCCCGTTGCGAACGCCTACAAGATCGCCGAGATCCTGAAGGCGTGCGACGTGTATTTCAGGGAGACGGGGAGACGGTACATCTTCGAGTACAGCCTCATCGGTGGCGAAAACAGCGATGAAAAGCACGCCCATGCCCTTGCGGCGCTCCTCAAGGGGCGGCCCTGCCATGTCAACCTCATCCGCCTCAACGAGGTCAAGGAGCGCTCGCTAAAGACGGTGACGGAAAAGGACGCCTACCGCTTTTTGGGGATGCTCGAACGAGAGGGCATCTCGGCGACCCTCCGCCGCAGTATGGGAAACGACATCGGCGGAGCCTGCGGCCAATTAAGAGCGACTTACTTGGAAAATCGCGAGAATAAGGGAGAGTAATAGAGCAGGAGCTTATCGCGCTCGGACCAAGACAGATAAAAAACGGCGAAATGCCGGAAAGCGCGGCGTCTGCCGCAATATATTTTGGGGGACAAATTATGCTAAAAGTCAAAGTTGCGCCGTCCATCCTGGCGGGGGATTTCGCCCGCATGGGAGAGACGGTCAAGACGCTCGAGGAATGCGGTGCGGACTACATCCACTGTGATGTGATGGACGGCAACTTCGTGCCGACGATCACGTTCGGCGATCAGATGATCCGCCACATCCGTCCGTACACCGCCCTTCCGCTCGACTGTCATCTGATGGTCCTGCGGCCGGAGACGCGGCTCGAAGGGTTCGCGCGTGCGGGTGCCAACATGGCGACCATCCACGTCGAGGAGTGCCGCGAGAATACGGTGCAGATGCTGCGCCTCATCAAGAATTACGGCATGAAGGCTTCCGCCGTCATCAATCCCAATACGCCCGTCGAGAGCATTTTTGACGCGGTGGGGGATGCCGATATGCTGCTCCTCATGAGCGTGCATCCCGGCTGGGGCGGACAGCGCTTCATTCCCGAGACGCTCGAAAAGATCGAACGGCTGCGCACCTTCTGCATCTGCGCGGGCAAGCCCGAGATCGACATCGAGGTGGACGGCGGCATCACGGAAGAGAACGTGAAGGACGTCATCTCTGCGGGTGCGAACGTCATCGTCGCAGGGAGCACGGTGTTCCGCTCGAACGACATGAAGGCGACCATCGCCAAGCTGAGGGGAGAATGAAAGCGATCATTTTACTCAACGGAGAGCCCTACCGCGGCCGCATCGCGGACGGGGAGGCTTACGTCTACTGCTGCGACGGCGCCTATCAATGGGCAAAGGACAGGGTGCGCATCGACGAGAATTTGGGCGATTACGACTCCCTTCCCATCATCCCGACTCCTGCACCCAAGGAGATCTATCCCGCCGAAAAGAACGAGACGGACGGGGAGATCGCCCTGCACCGCGCCATCGCGGCGGGGGCGACGAGCATCACCATCTACGGCGGCGGAGGGGCGCGGGAGGATCACTTTCTCGGCAATCTCCATCTTTTGTATGCCGCCCACAAAAAGGGCGTGCGCGCCGAGATGATCACCAACTATTCGCGCATCTTCGTGGGCGAGGGGCTGGTGACGATCGGCGAGGCAAAGGGCAAGACGCTCTCCGTGCTGCCCTTCGGGGGCGACGTGCGCGTGAAGGAGAGCGGCGGGCTCAAGTACCCCCTGAAGGGGCTTGGCCTCTGCTACGGATCGACGCGCGGCATCTCCAACATTGCCCTCGAAGACGAGGCGTATCTCCTTGCCGAGGGGATCGTCCTTATCATGGTGGACGAGGCGGCGATATGAAATACAGATACTGCGATATGCACTGCGACACGCTGACGGCGGAGGGCGCTCTGCAGGTCGTTCCCGAGCGGCACAGGGCGGGCGGGTGCTATTTACAGTGCTTTGCGGCGTTTTTGTTTCAGCCGGACGGCTCGCTCTATCGCCGTGCCCTTGCGGCGTTCGACAAGTTTGACGGCTGGTGCAGGGAGTACGGGCTCAACCGCGTGGGGCGGGTCTCCGACCTCAAAGAGAACGCCCTGAACGCCGTCCTCACGGTGGAGGAAGGCGCCGCCATCGAGGGCGATCTCCACAAGCTCGAGGAGTTTTACGCGCGCGGCGTGCGCATGATGACGCTCACCTGGAATTTTGCGAACCGGCTGGGGTTTCCCAATCTCTCCGACTATGCGGGCGCGGACGCGCTCCCCAATGTGCGGGAGGGGGCAAGGGGACTGACCGAGTTCGGCGTTTCCGTCGTGGAACACATGAAGGAGCTGCACATGATCGTGGACGTTTCGCACGGGAGCGACGCCTTGGTGCGCGACGTGAAGCACGTTCTCAAGGATACGCCCTTTGTGGCGAGCCACTCGGATGCCGCGTCTGTCTATGACTGCCCGCGCAATTTGCGGGACGAGGAGATCCGGGCGATCGCCGACAGCGGCGGCGTCATCGGGCTCAACTTCTGCGCCGATTTCCTCTCCGAGGACAAGACGAAGGAGGGGCAGCGGGCGGCGGCGCTCGCCCATGCAAGGGCCATCCTGAACGCGGGCGGCGAGGACGTCCTGGCGCTCGGGAGCGACTTCGACGGCATCCCCGAGAACGCCTTCCTGCGTTCCCCCGCCGACGTGCCGCTGCTGCTTTCCGACTTTGAACGGGAGTTCGGCCCGCGCGTCACCGAGAAGATCGCAAAGGACAACTTTCTGCGGGTATTCCGCAC
>QAKM01000060.1 GCA_003343805.1 Bacillota bacterium
TATCGTTTGTGAGTTGTGGGCGCGCCGCCCGCGGGTTTCCCGCGGGCGGCGCGCCCTTCTCTTTGTCCGTCGGCGTCCGTTTGCCGCCGAGCCCTTCATTTGCTTGACAAGGAGCGGCGCATCTCTTACAATAGAGGAAAAAAATATCCGTCGGGAGTTGCCGCCCGCGCGAAAGGTGCGGGAGGGGCAGAGAGCAGGGGAAGCGCGGTGAAAATCCGCCGCAACAGCCATTACGGTGAAAGTCCGATCGCCTGCCCGGACGGAAACGCGCGGTGTTCTCGGGCAGCAGGAGAAGGAGGCCGTGCGTCTTTTTGGCGTGCCCGAGGGGCGCGCTTTTTTGTTTGCTGCCCGCAAAATACGCCGCCTGCGTGCGGCAAAAGAGGTTTTTTATGAAAAGGAAATTTGTCTCTCTCGTCTCCCTTGTCCTGGCGGCACTTGCGCTCCTTGCGCTCGCAGGCTGCCATACGTCTTCCGTCACGGCGGACGTGGACGTCGTCGTCATCCGGGCGTCGGCGGAACAGGACGGCATGACGCTGCTTGCCGTCATGGAGGAGCTCCAAGAGGAGGGCGAACTGAGTTTCACCGTCTCGGACGGCATGATCACGGAGCTCAACGGCACCAAGCAGACCCTGTCGAGCTATTGGATGCTCTACACGAACGATCAAGAGAACGCCAACGAGCAGTGGGGTACCTGCGAATATGAGGGCGAAGTGCTGGGCTCGGCCACGCTGGGCGCGGGGGAACTCGCCGTAAAGGCGGGCTGCGTCTATCTTTGGTCGTTCGAGAGCTTCGGACTCTGATGGAACGCAGGGAAGAACGGGCGGCCGCTGCGGCGGATAAGCCCGTGCGGGAGGCTTCTGCAAAGGCGGAGCCCGCCCGGAGAAGGAGGCGTGCGTTCCGGCGGGGAGCGGGGTATGCGGCGGTCGTCGCCGTGTTTACCGCGCTCCTTCTTGCGGCGCAGTACGCGCTCTGGTTTGTCAAGGGGGTGGAGCTCGTCACCGTGCTCCTCCTCGTCTTTTCCTATCGCTTCGGCGTGCGGTGCGGGGTGCTCTCCGCCGTCGCCTTCTCCCTCCTGCGCTGCCTCCTTTTCGGGTTCTTTCCCAACGTCGTCCTTCTCTATCTCCTCTACTATCCGCTCTTTGCCGCCTGTTTCGGGATCTTGGGGAATGCCCTGCACCGCCGAACGGGCGTTCGGGTGCAGATGCTTTTAATCGTGCTCGCCGTCCTGTTGACGGCACTCTTCACCCTCCTCGACGATGCCGTCACGCCCCTTCTGTACGGCTATACGAAGGAGGCGGCGCTCGCCTACTTCCTTGCCTCCCTCCCCACGATGGCGGTGCAGACGGTGTGTGCCGCGGTCACGGTACTGCTTTTGTTTCGTCCGCTCTTATTCATCCTGAAACGGGTGAAATTATAGCAAAATGCCGCTAAGATCGCCCTTTTGCGGCGGATATGTCGCATTTTTGTTACACGAATGTCGCATTTCTGTTACATAGATCGTTCAAGAAAAGGCCTCTCTACTCCGGGTAGAGCGGCCTTTTTTTGCGGTAGAGTGCGCCTTTTCGGGGGTAGAAGGGGGCGGAAAAACAGTAGCGTGCAGGAAGGGAAAAATGGGTTTACAGGAGGGCGCCTTTGGACATATACTGAGAGCAGAAACGATAGCACGCCGCCGCATCCGGACGATCGGGGGCGGGCGGAACAGGGAGGCGTTATGCAGCAGACGGCAGCGGGTGCGCTCGGCACCAATTATTCCAAGGGAAAGATTTTTTGCTCCTTCTATACCAAAGGGGAGGAGATCTTCAATGCGGTTTCGCACATTGCGGGGGCGGCCTTCGGGCTCATCGCATGGGCACTGACCCTCTTCTTTGCCTATCCCGATCGGGCGGCGATGGCTGCGGTCTCGGTGTTCGGGGCGAGCATCGTCATCCTCTATACGATGAGCGCGCTCTATCACTTCCTGCCCGACGGGCGTGCCAAGGGCATCTTCCGCATCTTCGATCACTGCACCATCTACCTGCTCATCGCGGGCACCTATACGCCCTACTGCGTCATCGCGCTCGGCGGCACGGCGGTGGGGTTCTGGGTGCTGCTCGTCGAATGGCTGTGCGCGGCCGCCGGCATTGCGATGAACGCCGCCGCTATGAACAATAAGGTCGTCAAGGGCATCTCGATGGCGCTGTATTTCACGATGGGCTGGCTCGCCATTTTCGTATTCCCGCCCCTCATTTCGGCCATCTCGCCGCTCTCGCTGTGGCTGCTCCTCGGCGGCGGCATCGCCTACACGGGCGGTATCGTGTTCTTTGCGCTCGGCCGGAAGGTCAAGTGGTTCCACTCGGTGTGGCACATCTTCGATCTTGCGGGCACTGCGCTGCAATTTGCAAGCATCCTCCTGCTGCTGCTTTAAAGCAGGCAGTATTCTCCGTATCGGGAGGCCCTCGGGCCTCCTTTTTTTGTTGACGGCAGGCCAACGCGCCCCGTTTGCTTGTAAATTTGCGCGCGTTGTGATAGAATAGGCATATCACACTTCTGCCCGTACAGGGCAACGGAGAACACTATGGATATCATCAAGACGCTCGCTAAGGAGCTTGACCGAAAGGAGGAGCACGTTCAAAACGTCGTCACCCTCCTCGACGAGGGCAATACGGTGCCCTTTATCGCCCGCTACCGCAAGGAGATGCACGGCACGATGGACGATCAGACCATCCGCACCCTTGCAGACCGCCTGCAGTATCTTCGCAATCTCGAAGAGAGGAAAAAGGAAGTGCTCTCTTCCATCGAGGCGCAGGGGAAGCTGACGGAGGAGCTTCGTGCCCGCATCGAAGGCGCGGAGACGCTCGCCGCCGTCGAGGACGAGTACCGTCCCTACAAGCAGAAGCGGCGCACCCGCGCGACCATCGCCCGCGAAAAGGGCCTGGAGCCGCTCGCCCTGCTCCTCTTCGCGCAGGAGAAGGACTGCCCCGCCCCCGAAGAGGCCGCCAAGGAGTACATCGACGAAGAGAAGGGCGTCTCCTCCGTGGAAGAGGCGCTTGCAGGCGCGGGAGACATCATCGCCGAAACTATTTCCGATGATGCCGCCGTGCGCGGGGCGCTCCGCGACTATGCCATGAAGTGCGGCGACGTCTGCTCGGAGGCCGCCAAGAAGGACCCCGAGGACACCGTCTACCGCAACTACTATAAATTCACCTGCGCGGTCAAGACCATTCCCGGTCACCGCGTCCTTGCCCTCAACCGCGGCGAAAAGGAGGGCGTGCTCAAAGTGTGGGTGGACGTCCCGCGGGATAATGCTTTAGAGCTCATCTTCCGCCGCGTCGTCAAAAAGCCCGCCTGCGCTTCGACCGCCTTTGTGAAGGCGGCCGCCGAGGACGCGTATGACCGCCTCATCGAGCCCTCTTTGGAACGCGAGGTGCGCGCCGCCCTCACCGAAACGGCTTCTGAGGGCGCCATCGGGCAGTTTGCGCTCAATCTGCGCCCTCTCCTCATGCAGCCGCCCGTCAAGGGGTTCGTCACGATGGGCCTCGACCCCGGTTACCGCATGGGCTGCAAGGTGGCCGTCGTCGACGGCACGGGCAAGGTGCTCGATACGGCGGTCGTCTATCCCACCCACGGCGAACGGCAGAAGGCGGAAGCGATCAGAACGCTCTCCGCGCTCATCAAAAAGCATCAGGTCAAGCACATCGCCATCGGCAACGGCACCGCGAGCCGCGAGACCGAGCAGATGACGGTGGAACTCATCGCTTCCCTCGGCAAGGGGGCAGGCGTCTCCTATGCCATCGTCAACGAGGCGGGCGCGTCCGTCTATTCCGCATCCAAGCTGGCGGCGGCGGAGTTCCCCGAATACGACGTCAACCTGCGCTCGGCCGTCTCCATCGCGCGGCGGCTGCAGGATCCTTTGGCGGAGCTCGTCAAGATCGACCCCAAGTCCATCGGCGTGGGGCAGTACCAGCACGATATGCCCGAAAAGCGGCTCTCCGAAGCGCTCGACGGCGTCATCGAGGACTGCGTGAACGCAGTCGGCGTCGACGTCAACACGGCCTCCGCGCCTCTCCTGGCGCGCGTTTCGGGGCTGAATGCGGGCGTTGCCGCCAACGTCGTCAAGTACCGCGAGGAGAACGGCAGGTTCACGTCGCGCAAGCAGATTCTGAAAGTGCCCAAGCTCGGCGCCAAGGCGTTTGAGCAGTGCGCGGGCTTTCTGCGCGTGCCCGAGAGTAAGGAGGTGCTCGACAACACCGCCGTACATCCCGAATCGTACGCCGCTGCCGAGAAACTGCTCTCCCTCTGCGGCTATACCGAAGAGGACGTGCGCCGCGGCAATCTGGGGCATCTCATGGAGCGGCTGCACGGCTACGGCGAGGAGCGCGCGGCACAGGCGTGCGGCGTGGGGCTTCCCACCCTCTTCGATGTGTGCGCCGAGCTCAAGCGTCCCGGGCGCGACCCCCGCGACGAGCTTCCCGCACCCGTTCTGCGCACCGACGTCATGGAGATCAAGGACTTAAAGCCGGGCATGGAGCTCAAGGGCACCGTGCGCAACGTTATCGATTTCGGCGCGTTCGTCGATATCGGCGTGCATCAGGACGGGCTCGTGCACATCTCCGAAATTTCCGACCGCTTTATCAGGCACCCCTCCGAAGTGCTTTCGGTGGGGGATGTCGTCACCGTCTGGGTCAAGGAAGTGGATGAGAGGAAGGGGAGGATCTCCTTGACGATGAAACGCCCGAGGTAAACGTTTGCGATATTCCGCGCGCGCTTCGCATCTGCTTCGCAATACTTTGTCGAGCTGCGGCAACTTTCGGTCACTTACGGTTTAGTAAGCTCCCTCAAGTTTTCCTCGCTCTCCTTGTCTTGCTCGCATCTGCTGTGCGGAGGATGCCGAAGTCGGAAATCGTTTTGCCTTGTCTTGCTCGGTTCTAAGACGAGCTGCGTGACTTTTGTGCTATCCCGGGCGCGCCACGCGTCTGCTGTGCGGAGGATACATCATCCCCTTGGCTCCTTCTCCGAGGGAGCTGTCGAGCGCAGCGAGGCTGAGGGAGTCGCCTTATTTTTGGAAGCTCGTTTCCGATAACGGCAGTTCTCTTGATTTCGAAAACTCCTTCCGTCACACTGCCCGCGAAAAGCCTCGGGCAGCGCGCCACCTCCCTCCAAGAGGGAGGCGAGGGAAAAGAGGGGAAACAACAAAGGAGGTCATCAATGAAGATCGCCATGACGGGCGTGAGCGGCGATATGGGCAGGGAAGCGCTCAAAGCGGTGCTCGCCCTCCCTGTGGGCGCGTGCGTGCGCGTGCTGCTCACCCCGAAGAAAAAGAACGACGAATTTGCCCGCCGTCTCAAACGGGAGTACGGGGCGCGCGTCGAGATCGTCCGCGGCGACGTGACGCGGCGGGAGGACTGCGACCGTCTCGTTGCGGGCGCAGAATACGTCCTGCACATGGCGGGGGTCATCCCGCCCGTGTCCGATCACGCTCCGTCGCTCTCGCATCGCGTCAACTTCGGCGGCACGGCGGCGATGACGGATGCCGTGCGCGCCTGTTCCCCCCAGCCCGCGTTCATCCACATCTCCTCGGTGGCGGTCTACGGCAACCGCACGATGGCGCACCCCTTCGGCAGGGTGGGCGATCCGCTTCTTCCCAGCCCCTTCGAGGCCTACGAGCTGCATAAGCTCAAGGCGGAGCGCTATGTCCTCGACGCGGGGCTTGAAAAGTTTGTCATTTTGCGCGAGGGCGCCATGCTGCATCCGAAGATGCTCGAAAACAACATGAGCGATCCTCTCATGTTCCACATCGTGCTCAATTCTCCCCTCGAGTGGGTGAGCGCGCGCGATACGGCGCGGCTGTTTGCCCACATCTTCCTCCGCGAGAGCAAGGGGGAGATCGACGGCTTCTGGAACAACGTCTACAACGTCGGTGCGGGCGAGATGGGCCGCGACACGGGCTATGATACGCTTGTGGACGGCTTTGCGGTCATCGGCGGCGACCCGGAGCGCTACTTCCGCCCCGAGTGGTTCCCCACGCGCAATTTCCACGGCCTGTGGTTCTATGACGCGGGCGAGCTCGAGGAGCTCTTCTCCTTTCAGCGCGACGGCGTGCACGAATATTGGCAGGAGATCGCAAAGGCGCACCCCCTGTTCGCTCTCGGAAAGGTCGTCCCGCCCGAGCTCATCCACGAATTTCTCTTCAAGAAGCTGCTCAAGATGGAGGGCTCTCCTGCAAAGTGGATCGAAGACGGCGACAAGGCGCGCATCTTTGCCTATTTCGGCGGCGGGGAGGGGGTCAAGCGGCTCCCGAAGAAGTGGGAGGACGTTTCTCTCGCCTGCAGACAGCCCGGGTTCGAGGCGCTGAAGCGGGGCGAGGGCGCAGAGCTCTTATCCCACGGGTTCGACGATGCAAAGCCCATGCGGGAGTGGACGATCGAGGACGCGAAGTCTGCGGCGAAATTCCGCGGGGGCGAGTGCCTCTCTGAAGAGATGCCTTCTCTGCGCGCGCCCCTCGTGTGGCAGTGTGCCGAGGGGCATACCTTCGAGGCCTCCGCGCTCACCGTCCTTCGGGCGGGGCATTGGTGCCCCAAGTGCTGCTATCCGCGCCCGTGGAAGTTCGATCTTCTTGCAAAGCGCAACCCCTACTTCGCGCAGGTGTGGTACGATTCACACGCAAAGGACGAGGACGTGGAATATAACATCGAAAAGAGCGCGCCCATTGTCAGACGGGCGCAGGGAGAAAAGATATGATCGTAAGTTCGATGGAAGAACTCATCGGGAACACCCCGCTTCTTGCCCTTTCCCGCTATCAAAAGGCGTTTGGCTGCGGGGCAAACCTGTTTGCAAAGCTCGAGAGCTTCAATCCCGCGGGTTCCGTCAAGGACCGCGCGGCGCTTGCGATCATCGCGGACGCCGAGAAGAAGGGGACGCTTCGTGCGGGCGGCACCATCATCGAGCCAACTTCGGGCAACACGGGCATCGGGCTCGCCGCCCTCGTCGCCGTCAAGGGGTATCACGCCGTCCTCGTCATGCCCGATACGATGAGCATGGAGCGCCGCAATATTTTGCGCGCCTATGGGGCGGAGATCGTCTTAACGCCCGGCGAAAAGGGCATGGCGGGCGCCCTCGAACAGGCGGAAGAGCTTGTAAAGACGCTCCCGAACGCCATCCTCGCGGGGCAGTTTGAAAACCCCGTCAACCCGCGCGCCCATTACGAGACGACGGGCCCCGAGATTTGGCGCGATCTCAAGGGCGACATCGCCTGCTTTGTGGCGGGCGTGGGCACGGGCGGCACGCTCACGGGCGTGGGCCGGTATCTGAAGGAGCAGAATGCGGATATCCGCATCGTCGCGGTGGAACCGTCTTTCTCGCCCGTCCTTTCCGAGGGCCGCGGCGGTGCGCACGGCATCCAGGGCATCGGCGCGGGCTTTGTGCCCAAGGCGCTCGACACAAGCGTTTATGACGAAGTCATCGCCGTCACCGATGAGGATGCGCTCTTGTATGCCAAACAGTTGGGCATGACGGAGGGGATCCTGTGCGGCATCTCCTCGGGTGCGGCGTTGTGTGCAGCAGTCGCGCTCTCCCGCCGCGCGGAGTTTGCGGGAAGGAACATCGTTGTCCTTCTCCCCGACGGCGGCGACCGCTACTATTCCACCCCGCTCTTCCGCTTTGATTGAAAGGACCGCCCTTTGCCGACGAGATCGGCGGGGGCGTTCATTTTATGCGCAATTTTGCGCTTTTTCGGTGCGCGGGTTGACAGCGCGGCCGCGGCGTGCTATAATGAAGTTTAGCGGGCTGTTGCTTCTTCTGCGGCGCAGCCTCTTTTTACGGGAAAAGATGCGTTTTCACGCAAAAGAAAAAAAGGAGTGAGAAAACATGAAACTCATCTATGGCGTCAAGGACAGGCCGACCCTCTTCCAGACCATCGTCTTTGCCCTGCAGCAGCTGCTTGCCATCCTCGCGGCGACCATCGCCGTCCCCATGGTGGTGGGACACGAGATGTCCACCTCGGCGGCGCTCTTCGGCGCGGGCGCGGGCACGCTCGTCTACCTCTTGTTCACCAAGTTCAAGAGCCCCGTCTTTCTGGGCAGTTCGTTTGCCTTCATCGGCTCGATGACGGCAGCGTTCGCGGGCGGCGTGAGCATGGCGCTGGGCTATCTGGGCCTTCTCATCGGCGCCGTGTTCGCGGGCCTCGTGTATGTCGTCATTGCGATCGCCGTCAAGTTCGCGGGCGTCGGCTGGATTGATAAGCTCATGCCTGCCGTCGTCATCGGCCCCACGGTCGCCCTCATCGGTCTCTCGCTCGCAGGCAGCGCCGTCTCGCAGGCGGTCAGCGCGGCGACGGACGCCAGCGGCAACTATGTGATGGACCTGCACGCAGGGCTTTGCCTCATCTGCGCGCTCGTGACGCTCGGCGTCACCATCGTCTGCTCGGTGTACGGCAAGAAGATGCTCAAGATGATCCCCTTCATCTGCGGCATTCTTTCGGGGTACCTGCTCGCGACGATCTTCACGCTCATCGGCATGGGCACGAACGTCGAAGCGCTTCAGATCATCGATTTCTCCATCTTCAAGGAGATGAAATGGCTGCCCGACTTCACCTTCGTCACCGCCTTCACAGGACCCTTCACCCCGGCAGAAGGGAGCACGATCGGCGGCTACATCGGCACCATCGCCGTTGCGTACATCCCCGTCGCATTCGTCGTCTTTGCCGAGCACCTCGCCGACCATAAAAACATCTCCTCCATCATCGAGCACGACCTGCTCCGTGATCCCGGCCTCTCGCGCACGCTGCTCGGCGACGGCGTCGGCTCCATGGTGGGCGCTTTCTTCGGCGGCTGCCCCAACACGACGTACGGCGAATCCATCGGCTGCGTGGCGATCTCGGGCAATGCCTCCGTCGTCACCATCCTCGCGACGGCGATCCTCGCCATCGTCTTCTCCTTCGTGGCGCCCTTCGTCACCTTCCTTTCCTCCATCCCCGCCTGCGTCATGGGCGGCGTGTGCATCGCCCTCTACGGCTTCATCGCCGTCAGCGGCCTCAAGATGATCCAGAAGGTGGACCTCAACGAGAACGAGAACCTCTTTGTCGTCTCCACCATCCTCATCGCGGGCGTGGGCGGCATGGCGCTCTCCTTCGGCCAGGTCACCGTCACCGCCATCGCGACGGCGCTCATTTTGGGCATCCTCGTCAATTTGCTCGTCAACATCGGCAAGAAAAAGGGCGAAACCGTGCAGGCTTCCGAAGCTCCCGTAAACGAAGAGACGGCAGAGGCGCCCGAAACAGCCGAAGCTGCCGAAACGCCCGAACCGAAAAAGGAGGACTGAGATGGCCTATCCCAACGTCTTTATTTTCGATCATCCCCTCATCAAGCACAAGGTCTCCATCCTGCGCGACAAGAACACCTCCATGAAGGAGTTCCGCGAGCTCGTCGAAGAGATCACGACCATCATGACGTATGAGAGTATGCGCGATGTGGAGCTCGTCCCCGTCGAGGTGGAAACGCCCCTCGAAAAGACGATGCAGTACCGCGTTGCGGACGACAGCGTCGCCATCGTGCCCATCCTGCGCGCGGGGCTCGGCATGGTCAACGGCGTGCACCGCGTGTTCCCGACGGCAAAGGTGGGGCACATCGGAATGTACCGCAACGAGGAGACGCTTGAGCCGCAGGAATACTACTGCAAGCTCCCCGACGGCATCGCCGATAAGACGGTGTTCCTCATCGATCCCATGCTGGCGACGGGCGGGTCCGCGTGCGATGCCATCGCGGCGCTCAAGGCGCGCGGGTGCAGAAAGATCAAGTTCATGGCGATCATCGCCGCACCCGAGGGCATCGAAAAGCTCTATCACGAGCATCCCGACGTCCCCGTGTATGTTTCGACGCTCGATCGCTGCCTCAACGAGAACGGCTACATCCTGCCCGGCCTCGGCGACGCGGGGGACAGGTTGTTTGGAACGAAATAAGGGTTTCGCCGCAAATCTTTTGCTTCGCAAAATCTTCGCGGCGAGGGGCGAGCGTTGTGCATCTAAATTGATTCATCGCCCGCCAACTTGAATGCCCTTATTGAACAGTAAGCCCTAAGCATAGGGCAAATTGAGTGAGCCAGCGCAGGGGAACCCTGCTCGGCTCATTTCATTTGAGAAGCAGCGGAGGGGAACCCCCCTCGCGGAAGAGATTTTTATTTCGTCGCAAATCTTTCCCTTCGGGAGATCTTCGCGGCGAGGAATTTGTTCAGACGATCAAAACAGGTGGTTTCGGCCGCCTGTTTTGCGTTTTTCTCGGGCGGCAGAGGACGCACGCCCTCCCCGACAAAAAATCCCTGCTCCCGTCTGCTCCCGCCCGCTTGACAAGCAGAGGTCCTTTGCCGTATAATACACATGACATGAAGATCCAAAGGCTGAAACTCAAAGGACTCAACAACACGCGCGATCTCGGCGGGATGCCCGCGGAGGGAGGACGCGCGATCAAAGCGGGCAAACTCTTCCGCAGCGGACGCCTCTCCCGCCTTCCCGGGCGCACGAAGGCAGCGCTCGAAGGGCTCGGCATCCGCACCGTCGTCGACCTGCGCACGGACACCGAGCGCTGTGAACATCCCGATACGCTGCTCGAGGGCGCGGAATACGTCGCTCTGCTCCTTCTCTGCGCGCCCACGGGCGGCATCACGGCAGAGCGTTCCTCCCGCCTCTTCATCAAAGCGGAGAGCCGCCGCATCAAGGAGCAGTTCGGCACGGCGGATAATTACATGATCCACACCTACCGCGGCATCGCCTTCGACAAGAAGCCGCAGGAGAGCCTGCGCTGCTTTCTGCGCCTCGCGGTGGAAAGAGAGAGCCTTCTTTGGCACTGCACGGGCGGCAAGGACCGCGCGGGCATCTGCGCGATGTTGCTCGAAGCGCTCCTCGGCGTGAAGGAGGAGGACATCTACACCGACTATCTCGCTTCCCGCCGCTTCTGCCGCCGCAAGTTCGTCCTCAACCGCCTCGCCGTCTACATCGCGCCCCTCACGCTCAAGTTCAAGAAGGTGCTCCTGGGCCTCATGCGCATCAAGCGCGAGTATCTGGAGGGCGTCATCTCCGAAATGAAGGAGCGCTACGGCAGCATCGTCGGCTATTGCCGGCAGGAGCTGGGCATCACCGATGCCGACATCGCCATCCTGCGCGAGAAATTCCTCGTCTGAGAACATCGTTTTTGAAAAAAAGAACAAACATCCACCGGCTGAACAGACACGGCGGATGTTTTATTTTTGGGGGTGATTTGGGGGAAGAAAGGCAAAAAAGGCGTTTAAGAGCAAAAAAACAGGGGTTTTTCGTGCGAAAAACCCCTGTTTTTGGTGACCCGTACGGGAATACTTCGGGCGAAGGCGCGCCAATGCCTTTTCCTGGCCTTTTGCGCCCTCGTGCCATTGCTTCGCAATGGGGCGAACCGATGGGTTTGCTCCCGCGTATGGGCATCAAAACAAAAATTGAGTAGGCATAAGCCCACTCAATTTATTGTGGTGACCCGTACGGGAATCGAACCCATGTTACCACCGTGAAAGGGTGATGTCTTAACCGCTTGACCAACGGGCCTTTATAAAAAAACGGCAGTTGCCGGTTTTTTTCTGGTAGCGATGAGTGGAGTCGAACCGCTGACCTATCGGGTATGAACCGATCGCTCTAACCAACTAAGCTACATCGCCATAAATGGTTGCGGGGGCAAGATTCGAACTTGCGGCCTTCGGGTTATGAGCCCGACGAGCTACCTGGCTGCTCCACCCCGCGATGTCCTATCCGTCGAACGAATAGCTTTTACATTTTAAACGAAGAAGGCGCGTTTGTCAACCGTTTTTGGCAAAATTTCCGAATTATTTTTTATTTTCCCGCCGTCCGTTGCTTTTTTGCGGCGTTCATGCTATACTGTTTCTATATGGAGCTCTTTTCCCTCACTCCCTATCGGGGACTTTCCCTCTGCGCGGCCGTTTCGGGCGGCCGGGATTCCGTTGCGCTCCTTCACTTTCTGCATCGGCACGCAGAGGAGGCGCACATCACGCTTACGGCGCTCACCTGCGATCACGGCATCCGCGCCGCGAGCGCTTCCGATGTCGCCTTTGTGCGGAACTTGTGTGAGGGCTGGGGCATCCCGCTTGCCGTGTTCTGTGCCGACGTGCCGGCCCGCGCGCGGGAGAGCGGCCGCAACCTCGAAGAGGAGGGGCGGCTCTTTCGCCGTGAATGCTTTGCCCGCGTCCTGGAGGATGGGGCCGATGCCGTGCTCACCGCCCATCATCGCGACGACTATGCCGAGACCGTGCTCTTCCGCCTTGCCCGCGGGACATCGCTGAAGGGGCTCGGGGTCTTTCCCGTGCAGGAGGGGCTCCTGCGGCCGCTGCTCGGCGTGACGCGGGAGACGATCGACGAATACATCTGCGAAAACGCCCTGCCCTATGTGGAGGACGAGAGCAATGCGGACGTCTCCTATGCGCGCAACCGCATCCGCCATGAGGTGCTGCCCGCCCTGGAAAAGGCCGTGCCCGGTGCGAAGGAGAATCTGGTGCGCTTTTCGGAGCGGGCCGTCCGCGATGACGCCTTTTTGGAGGAGCTCGCCCGCCGTGAAGTCCGCGGGGCGGGGGCGGAGCGGCGCATCCCCGTCTCTCTGCCCGAGGCGCTCTTTTCCCGCGCCTGCCTTGCGGCCATGAAAGAGCTCGGGCTGGTGCGCGACTATACGGAGAGCCATCTCAGGGAGCTTGGGAAGCTCGCGGAGGCGCAGGCGGGGAAACGGACCGAGCTGCCCGCGGGCCTTGCGGCCTTCCGGGAGGGCAGGGAACTCGTCTTTGTGCGGCACATCCCGCAGATGCCTGTGGAGGAGCTGCCCTTCTTCATCGGACGGTGCGCCTGCCTCGGCGGCCTCCTTGAGGCGGGGGAAGGCGACCCCGGCGCGTCGGTCGGCGGCGAAGAGGGAACTCCGGACGGGCGCGTGCTCTTAATGGATCTCGATGCCCTTCCCGAAGGTGCGGTGTGGCGGACGCGGCAGGAGGGGGATACCTTCCTGGCCTGCAACGGACGGGGTAAGACGCTGAAGAAATTTCTGACCGACCGCAAGATCCCGGCGCGCGTGGGGCGGGAACTGCCCGTGCTCGCCGTGGGGAGCGAAGTGCTTTGCGTGGCGGGCGTGGAGCTGAGCGACCGCATCAAGCGCACCCGGGAGACGGCCCGCCCCGGCTACATCTGCTTTACGAAGAAATCATAAGAGAGAGGTAATATACAAATGAACGAATTAGCGAAGGACTGCGAACGCATTCTCTTTCCGGCAGAGACGATCGCTGAAGAGGTGAAGAAGGCGGCGGCGTGGCTGGATGCGCGCTATGAAGGCACGATGCCGCTCGCCATCTCCGTGCTCAAGGGCAGCGTCATCTTCTTCTGCGATCTGGTGCGCGCCATGAAAACGCCCGTACAGATGGACTTTATGACGCTCTCGTCCTACGGCTCGGGCTCGTCCTCTTCGGGGATGCCCAAGATCGTCATGGACCTTGCCGCGCCCGTCGAGGGGCGGGATGTGCTGCTCGTCGAGGACATTGTGGACAGCGGTCACACGCTCGTCAAGCTCAAGCAGCTTTTGGGCGGCCGGGGCGCCAAGTCGTTTACGGTGGTGTCCCTCCTCGATAAGCCCTCGCGGCGGGAGGTGGATGTGCAGGCCGATTATTCCTGCTTTACGGTGGGCAACGAGTTCATCGTGGGCTACGGCCTCGACTACGACCAGCGCTACCGCAACCTGCCCTTCATCGGCGTCCTGAAGCGGGAGATCTACGAAAAGTAAGGCAAGTGTTTTGGCTTCTGCGTCGGAGCAGAGCGATCTTTCTTAACCCCTCCTGTGCCTTATAAATGCAGGCGGCGCCCGTTCGGGCGCCGCCGATCAAAAAAACGGCGGGCGTTTGCAATTCTGCAAACGCCCGCCGTCCTGGTTTCGGCCGCCGATCTCTCAGCCCGATCGGCGCATCGAAAGCGGCCAGATGACGGCCGCCGCTGCCGTATCGAGGAGCAGCAGGGCAATGCCGAGGACGGTCACGAGTGTCTGGCAGTCATGGATGCGGTAGCGCACGAGTGCGAAGGAGCCGCCCTTCTCCACGATCGCCTCTCCCCATTCCACGGGGAGGATGCCTTCGCTCCTGCCCTCGTCGGCGGGGTCGTCGTGGCGGTGCAGCGTGGTGCAGCGCACATTGTAGACGCCGTCCACCTCGTCGGCATACGCCAAAACGATGCCGCTCTCCTGATGCAGGATGACGGCGCGGTCGCCGCGCAGATAGGCCAGGATGTGGG
>QAKM01000083.1 GCA_003343805.1 Bacillota bacterium
CCGGCTTGCAGAAGAACTCAAGCTCCATCTGCTCGAACTCTCTTGTACGGAATGTAAAGTTACCCGGTGTGATCTCGTTTCGGAAAGATTTTCCGATCTGAGCGATACCGAACGGAAGCTTCTTTCTGGATGTACGCTGTACGTTCTTGAAGTTTACGAAGATTCCCTGCGCGGTCTCCGGACGGAGATAAACGGTATTCTTCGCGTCTTCTGTTACGCCCTGGAATGTCTTGAACATCAGGTTGAACTGACGGATATCCGTGAAATTGTGCTTTCCGCATGTCGGACACGGAATCTGATGCTCATTGATGAACGCTGTCATCTGCTCCTGTGACCATCCGTCCACAGAGCCTTCCAGCTCGATTCCTTTCTCCTCGCAGTAATCCTCGATCAGCTTATCTGCACGGAAACGCTCATGACATTCTTTACAGTCCATCAGCGGATCGCTGAATCCGCCGAGATGTCCGGAAGCCACCCATGTCTGCGGGTTCATCAGGATCGCGCAGTCAACACCTACGTTGTAGGGATTCTCCTGCACGAATTTCTTCCACCATGCTTTTTTAACATTATTCTTCAGCTCCACGCCGAGATTGCCGTAATCCCATGTATTCGCGAGACCGCCGTAGATCTCGGAACCGGGATACACGAATCCTCTTGATTTTGCAAGCGCTACAATCTTATCCATTGTCTTTTCAACCATTTTATGTTCCTCACATTCTTTTTCATTTCAATTGGTACTTATTATAACGGGTAGACTCATATTTTTCAAGAGATGCGAAGATATGAATCCAAACTCTTCTTGTTCAGCAGATATAATGATCATTTAAATATTTTCATCTACCTATGATTTCTTGTTTTCTATTCTTTAGGACTGCTGAGCATTACATTTAAATTTTTTTGATCAAGGGAAACTTCTCGTTCCCACCTCCGGCACAGCTTCAAAATTTTATCTATGGCTGCGTACCAAATGACAATCTCGCAAAAGGCGTTGGCGCTAAAGGTGTACTGGATATGCACTTTGTGGGCTTCACCTTCGGTCATGAAAATCCACCTCTCTGAATAATAGTGCGGGGCGGCAGCATTCCCTGCTGTCGCCCCTTGATTGCCTGCCAGCAAAGGCGGGCAGGGCTGTCAACGGCGGCGCGCATGCGCCGTTCATCTTGACTGTTGACTGGCTCGGCAGGCTTTACTATTTGTTATATTTTCTTGTTCAAAACCAAATTGCTAAGTACATTTACGTAGCAACGGCAGGCTGCAATCGAAGTAATTTCGCTTTGGTCATACGCTGGATTTACTTCAACGCAATCCATGCCGCAAATTCCTTCTTTTGTAACAAGGCGGAGAAGGCGGAGCAATTCACGCGGTAACATGCCGCCGAAATCCGGCGTACCCGTTCCGGGGCAAAATGCGCAGTCCAGCACATCAATATCAAGGCTGAGATATACGGCCTCACAGCCTTTCCATGCTGTTTCAAGCGCAATTTCGGCAACCTTTTCAATTCCCAGATTATCAATGTCCTCCATTGTAATCTGTGTGGAGCCGTATTTTTTAGAGAACTGACTCCATTCTTTAATCCATAATCCTCCTACACCGATTTGCACAAGGTTTTCAGCATGGACATTGGGAATGGTTTGTGTAGAATAGTACCATTCTGTCCCATGCATTTTTTCATCAAACTGGCTTGCCTGACAATCTGCATGGCGGTCAATATGGATTACGCCTATGTTACCATCAATACAAGAAGCAATCCCCCGCAGAGATGGATAACTTGTCGAATGGTCGCCGCCCATAATGATCGGAAGCACACCTTGAGATTTGATGTAATGAATGCCTTTTGTGATCTGTGCAAAAGTTTTTTCCGAATTTGCCGGAATGGGATAAATATCGCCAACATCACATATTTTCAGATTCTCAAACAGGTCAATGCCATAATCAGGGTTATAAGGGGTAAAACCTAAAGACGCATGGCGAATCCCCTGCGGCCCCATACGGGTACCGCTGCGTTGACTGCAGCCGCTGTCATAAGGGATACCCACAAAAGCAACATCATATTTCCCTACATCGTGAATATCCTCACAGCGGTCACATTTGAGAAATGTTCCGTTGCCGATAAATGTCGGCGCTAACGGTCCTCTGGCAAAGGTGGTAATTCCCGGTTCTTTAATGCCCTCCGCCGGATGGAGACCGGTGCGGTATGCTTCTTCCATTAACAATGTTTCTTTATCACTGATTTGCGTATCAATATTCTGTGCGCTCTGATAGCCAATAAGTTGTGTTTTATCAAACATAATCATTTTTCTCCTTTTCACTTTTGGTTAAAAACAAATTTGTAAAGAGTTCTAAATCGTCTGCCATACGCGAAAGGCGCTCTTCTCCAAAATCGCATAAGACAGACATCTCAAGTTCATGCAGTTCAGAAATTATGCGGGCAGCATAGGCCTTTCCTGATAAAGTGGGAATGATCTGCTTATTTCGCCGGTCATCCTGCATAGGTTCCAATGTAACATATCCTTTTTTCTCAAAGTCTTTTAAAACCATATTAACCGTCTGTTTTGGGATAGACCATTTTAAGCTGATTGTCTTCTGAAATTCCGACGCCTACCTTTCCGAGAAAAGCAACTGCTTCTGCCTGAGATCGTTCCAATTCCCGGATTGAGGTTTCCATATCTAAGAAACCGCGAATTGTTAACGAAGTCTGTACCCAGACGATACGGCAGGACGGGACTGAAATCAGTCTGACGGTGTCAAAAACAGAATTTTGCGCGTCCCAAAGCTGTTTGAGCCGGTTATCTATTTTTCGCTCAATCCGCTTTAATTCCTGTTGTTTCGCAACAACCGTTTCCTTTTGCTGTCTCAGCTTTTCTTCTATCAATTCCACATCTTTATTTTGTAAGAAGTCCGCGATTTCAGACAGCGGCATATCCAATACTCTAAGATATCGTATCGTGTTCAGCACTTCAAACTGGCGGACGCTATAATAACGGCAGCCCGTAGACTGGCCGATATATTCTGGTGTCAACAAGCCTATGGTTTCATAATGGCGCAGGCTGCACACGCTTAGAGGAAAACGGCAGCGAAGTCAATTATACACCGGAATACGCATTACCTATAAAATCCGCCTGATACAGATGCTAAAATTCCCTGCTTATGTTATAAATATCACAGGAGGAATTTTATATATGGAAGATGCATATGTACTGCAGTTGAAAAACAGAAAATTTTCCGATTTATACCTATGTTTTTGCGGTTATGCCAAATGCCGGCCTCTCCACAGCTTTGGACCGGCGGTACGTCCAAACTATATCCTTCACTATGTTATGGAAGGAAAGGGAAAGTTTTCGACGGGAAACGAAAGCTATAGTCTGCGCGCCGGTCAGGGGTTCCTTATCGAGCCGGAGGTACAGACCTACTATGAGGCGGATCCTGATGAGCCATGGACCTATCTGTGGGTCGGATTTTCCGGTGAGAAGGCCGGCGAGTATCTGCGGGACCTGGGACTCGGCGGGGAAAGACTTATTTATCAGTGCGCATGCGGGGATGAACTGAAGCGGATTGTCTTTGCCATGCTGGAGAATAACACCTACACAGTGGCAAACGAGTATCTGCTGGAGGGAAGCCTGTATCAGTTTTTCTCTGTGCTGGCGCGGAATCTGGAGATCGAGGCGGATAAACGGACAGAGGATGACAATCGCTACATCCGCAAGGCGGTGGAGTATATCCAGAACCACTATTCCTATCCGCTGCAGATAAACGAAATCGCAGCTTATGTGGGAATCACCAGGAGTTATCTTTACACCCTCTTTAAGGAACAGTATGGTCTGTCACCGAAAGAGTATCTGACAAACTTCCGCATCACCAGAGCCTCCCAGCTCCTGGAAATCACGGAGATGTCTATAGAGAGTGTGGCTATGTCCTGCGGCTATCAGAATACACTGGGATTTTCCAAAATCTTCAAAGACAGGCTGGGAGTCACACCGTCTGTATATAAAAAGAAGAAAGAAGAACAGCTCAGAAAAGCCAGAAAGGGGACTGCAGAGCAGACGAGAAAAGAAAAAATATAACATTTTGACTGTTTCTTTTAACTTATAGGGCTACTGCTCCTCCTGCCTTTTGTATATAATCAGTGGCAGAAATAATGTAAAAAAAGAAAAGTTTGCACAGGAGGCAGAGCAAAATGGAGATAGTATTTAAAGAAGAAGCCAAAACATTTCATCTGTACAATGATCAGATCAGCTATATCATGCAGGTGCTCCCCAACGGACAGATGGGACAACTGTATTTTGGAAAAAGGGTTCATGACAGAGAAGACTTTTCGTATCTCTTGGAGACGCTGCCCCGTCCTATGGCGTCCTGCGTATTTGAGGACAACAAGTCGTTCAGTCTGGATCACATTCTTCAGGAGTATCCCTCATACGGAACGGGGGATTACAAAAGCCCTGCGGTGGAGGTGCTCCAGAAAAACGGCAGCAGGATCACAAGCTTTATCTATAAAGGGCATAAGATCATGAGCGGAAAGCCGCGTCTCGAAGGGCTTCCCGCCACCTATACAGAGGACGAAAAAGAGGCGGCTACACTGACCATATATCTGGAGGATGAGCCCACGGGGCTTTCTCTCGCGCTCACCTATACTATCTTTGCCGATCGAAATGCCATTGCAAGGAGCGCACGGTTCGTAAATGAAGGCGGAGAAGAACTTCACCTTACTACTGCGATGAGCCTGTGTCTGGATCTTCCGGATCACGACTATGACTGGATGCAGTTCTCCGGGGCATGGGCGCGGGAGAGGCATCTTAAGGTTCGCCGTCTGGAAGAGGGGGTACAGTCTGTGGGGAGCAGAAGGGGACACTCATCCCATGAACATAATCCATTCGTTATATTAAAGAGATCTCATACAGATGAGTTCCAGGGAGAGGCGATTGGATTCAGCTTTATCTACAGCGGCAATTTTCTTGCCCAGGCGGAAGTCGGCTCCCATGGCACCGCAAGAATCCTTATGGGGATCCATCCGGACTGCTTTGACTGGAAACTTGAGCCGGGAGAGGCATTCCAGACGCCGGAGGCTGTGATGGTCTATACGGACAGGGGACTGAACGATCTGAGCCAGACCTTCCATCAGCTGTACCAGAAAAGACTGGCAAGAGGATACTGGAGAGACAGGGAGCGCCCGATCCTCATCAACAACTGGGAAGCCACATATATGGATTTCGATGAAGAAAGGATACTGGACATTGCCAGGAAGGCAAGAGACTGCGGCGTAGAGCTCTTTGTCCTGGACGACGGCTGGTTCGGGCAGCGCTGTACGGAGCATGCGGGTCTTGGGGACTGGGTGGCCAACCGGGATCGGCTGCCGGACGGCATTGCCGGACTTGCACGCCGCATCGGAGATCTGGGAATGAAGTTCGGTCTCTGGTTTGAGCCGGAGATGGTGAACAAAGATTCTGACCTCTACCGCGCTCATCCGGATTGGATCCTTCACGTGCCCGGCAGACCGTCGACCCACGGCAGGTTCCAGTATGTGCTGGATTTCTCCAGGAAAGAGGTTGTGGACTGTATCTACGGGATGATGAAAAAGATTCTTGGAGAGGCAGATGTTTCCTATGTGAAATGGGATATGAACCGGAGCATTACAGAATGCTTCAGCCCTGCTCTCCCGGCAGACCGGCAGGGGGAGGTGTTCCACCGGTACATCCTTGGAGTATACGATCTATATGAGAGACTGACGTCGAAGTTCCCTTATATCCTCTTCGAGTCCTGCGCCAGCGGCGGTGGACGTTTTGATCCAGGGATGCTTTATTATGCACCCCAGGCGTGGACGAGCGATGACTCTGACGCGGTGGAAAGGCTGATGATCCAGCACGGGTCCTCTTACTGCTATCCGGTGAGCAGCATGGGAAGCCATGTATCCACTGCACCCAACCACCAGACCGGCAGGCTCACGCCCCTGCATACCAGGGCAAATGCAGCGTACTTTGGGACTTTTGGCTATGAGCTAGATCTGAATACCCTGACAGAGGAAGAACAGGAGCAGATAAAAGATCAGATACAGTTTATGAAAAAGTACCGCCGGCTGTTTCAGTTTGGTGCTTTCTACCGCCTGGAGAGCCCGTTTGACGGAAATGTGACAGGATGGATGGTGGTGAATGAGGATAAGACGGAAGCGGCTGTCGGGTGGTTCCGTGTTCTCAGCGGAGCAAACCAGCCGTATGCCAGAATGCGTCTGAAAGGACTTGATGAAGCGGCTTTATATGATATCACAGTCCACCGGGAGAAGGATAAGCCATATGGGAATTATTACGGAGATGAGCTGATGCACATTGGTCTTGTTACATCTGATGCAACCAGCGGGGAAATCCCGGGAGGCGAAGGACTGGGCGATTTTGAGTCCAGGATCTTTCTCCTGAAAGCAAGAACACAGGAGGCATAAGAGATGGAGATAAAAAAAGCATCCATTTGCAGGAGGACGGTTATGATGCTGACAGGCATCCTGTTTATCAGCATCTGCGTCGGCTGTTACCGGTTGAGTAATTTTGGCGTAGATGCCTTTTCCTGCATGAATCTGGGGATCAGCGGCTTTTTGCATATGAGTTTTGGCACATGGCAGCTCATTATGAATGCCGCCATACTTGCGGTTGTTTTTTTCACAGTAAGGAAAAACATCGGAGCGGGAACTATTATTAATATGATCTGTGTAGGGTATGGAGCAGATTTTATCTGCTGGATAGTAAAGGATGTGCTGAACGTGGAGGCAGGACTCTCCTTAAGGATCTTATTTCTGGTAATTGGCTGTCTGTTTGCAGGACTGGGCGTATCATTTTACATTGTAGCAGACATGGGAATTGCCCCCTACGACAGTGTGGCCTTTATCATACAAAAGGCTCTGCATGAAAAGATACAGTTTCAGTACGCCAGGGTGTGCAGCGATATTACCGTTGTGATCATAGGCATACTCTTCTGCCTGGCTTCTGGAAATAGTCTCTGGGAAATCGTAGGGATCGGAACAATCTGCAACGCATGCTTTAACGGTCCGCTCATACAGTTTTTTCGGGTGCATATCAGTGAACCGATACTTTGGAATAAATTATAAAGGCGGCTGCACAGATCATAACGGACAACAGGGAACCTGCCGCAGTAGCAAGCCCCATTGGAAATAGTGTGGCCGGGAACAGAAGCGAAGTCAGATATACACCCGGAATACGTACCAGTAATATCGCTATGATATTATGTATGAAAGAAATAATGGACTTTCCACAGGCACAAAAATACCCGCTGAAGCTGAAATGGATTCCGGCAAAAATGCAATCCCACACATATCCTCGTAAATATTGGCCTCCCAGGCGGACCGTTTCTGCACCGTCTTGTGTTGCTGCGTTTGTAAAAAGTGCTACTACTGGCTCAGCGATGAATTGAATAGTTATGGCAGTCACTGTCCCAAAACATACAGCAATCAGGGCGGCATAGCGCAGCGTCAGTTTTGCACGTTCAGCTTTTCCTGCTCCAATATTTTGTGCGCCTAATGCGGAAACTGTGGACAGCATTGACGAAGGAATCAGGAACAGAAAACTCATAACCTTTTCTACGATACCGACCGCTGCTGCGTCATTTAACCCTCGGCGGTTAGCAATGATTGTAATTACAATAAAAGAAATCTGAATTAAGCCGTCCTGCAAAGCAATAGGAAATCCAATTTTTAAAATTTTCCCCATAACTGTATGTTGTGGGCGAAAATCATTTTTTGTAACAGATATACCGCTTTTCCTTCGGAAAATAACTGCAAGAGAAGTTATTACACTAATCGCCTGAGATAAAGTAGTACCGAGAGCTGCACCGGCAGGTCCCATATGTAATGGCCCCATAAACAGATAATCAAGTCCAATATTGGCTGCACAGGCAACAGCGATAAAATACATGGGACTTTTTGAGTCTCCCATGCCCCGGAAAATAGAACTGATAATATTGTAGGCTGTAATAAACGGAATACCGATAAAGCAGATTGTCAAATAATCTATTGTACCGGGGATTGCTTCTGTAGGTGTTGACATGATAGAAACAATGGGTTTTACAAGTACAAGCAATATTACGGTTAAAATCAGGGAAAGCAGCATGAATAAAGTAACTGTGTTGCCTATATTTGTTGCGGCACTTTTTTTATCATTAGCCCCGACAGATTGCCCGATTGAAACGGTAGACCCCATTGCAAGACCTACAATCATCACAGTTAACATATGCATAACTTGAGAGCCGATGGACACCGCCGTTGTGCTGGCGACACCCTCAAATTGTCCGATAATGAATAAATCTGCCATACCATAAAGTGTCTGTAAAAGATATGACAGCAGATACGGCAGCGAAAAAAGATAATGCTTTTAAAGACGCTGCCGGTAGTAAGATTTTTTTCCATTTTACATACCCTTTCTTCTTATTATTGTTCCCACATATCGTAACCCCTATAACAATTGTAGAGTCAATGAGGTTATTTTACTTCACTCTGCCACGGAAGAGATTGATATTATTTGAGCTTTTGCCTCTCCAAAGGCTCATTTTTCATGAACATTTTTTTCAGTCTGACAAGAGAAAAGCACTGGTACAAAAAAGGAAAACTGTCTGGTAAAAGTTATCCTAAAGTTCAGGCTGAGAACATAGGGGATGGAAGATATGGGAGATGTTCCCAGATCGGCCTTTGTGATCAGACTGACCCCCAATGAATTGATAAACAGACCAACAAAAAAATAAGATAACGCTTTAATTTTTCTGAATTACTCATTATAAGCCCTCCTGTAAATTTGCGTAAATCTGGTTTAGTGTTTGCATAAAGTTTTCCCTTTGAGTATCTGGTATATTAAGGAATGCTTTTTCTTCTAATGCGTTGAAACTCTCAGTTATGAGATGCAAAAGCTCAATTCCTTTTTCAGTTAAAAAAATATATGAGCTTCTTCGATTACCATTTAACATCCTGCGTTCCACAATTCCTTTATCTTCCATTCGATTCAAAATGGAGGTCAAGGAACCCGCTTCAATATGGCATCCTGCCAATTCTCGTTGACTCCAATTTCTGCGTCCGCTCCAAAGAAAGCCTTGCCCGCTGCTTCATCGCCTTGTAACCAATACATAAACCATGCAGTCATATATCCATCGGCACTGAAACGAATATCGCCGTGATCCTTGCCGCTCAATCTGCCAATTACTTTGGGTACTGTATCAGGCATGGCATCAAAACATTCTCGCAGCCACCAGAGAGGGCAGATCCCCTGTATTTCTCCTTCAGCAAGTTCCAGCCTGTTTTCTTCCACATTTCCGGAATCGGCGCTGCCTGTACCCGCAACCATAAATGCCGGAATCGAAAGAGCTGATGTATCGCAGTTCCAGCCGCCGCCCAACTCGCCATCCATCTGGTTCAGAGAATAAGCCACAGCCCCGGATGTCGTACTTTGGGCACAGATAGTTTTATATAGATTGCCATTTTTCTGCCGGGTAACAGCATTGATTGCCCCGACACCGCCCTGAGAATGTCCAACGATCCCGATATTTTCCGTATCTATGCGGCCGTAAAAAACACTTTGCGGATCCTCGTTCAGCGACAAAAT
>QAKM01000042.1 GCA_003343805.1 Bacillota bacterium
TTATTAAAGTTCGCCTTTTTGTAGAAACAGAATGAAAGAAGAGAATATTTCGCCTTAAAAAACGGCAAAAAGATGCTGCCGCACCTATGATTTTCTAATCATTGATGCGACAGCTCCTTATACAAATCATTCAGAACTTTTTAATTATAATGAACCAATAAAAGAAGCATTTGTAGTCATTATGGAGCCAGCATTATATCCAATATCAATATACGCACTGTCTCCTTCAATTACCTCATAATAATTGTTAGTTCCTATTCCGGTCTCCAAAAATTGAAATTTTTTCAGCTTTCCGTCTGAATCATGGCTGAAAGAATCTCTGCAGAGGAAGCGAACCCCCGCCTTGGCAGTGAACAGATAATTTTTATCATTATCATAAACCGCTTCATCTCTCCTAAGCTTGAAACCAGAATATGTTTTCCTTCACGCCTGTTATTTTTTGGAGAATATGTACGGAATTCTTGAACGTTTAATCAAAATCCCATCCGCCGTACAATAGCTTTTTAATTCAATTTCCTTGAAAATCTGGTTGTACCAAGTCTGCTTCAAGTATTTTAGCTCATTATATGATGCATCCAGCATAGTCTCATCTTTGCTTGTTGATAAAATGCTTTCAAGTTTCGTTTTCAATTCTGCAAACTCGATTAATTCTCCATCCTGACTTAGCTTTTGCACAACATCTTCTGCAATTTTTCTGCTGGAAGCACTTTCCTCCATTTTAATCTTGAAATACTCTGCCAATCCTTCTATTATGAAACGAATTTTTCTTTCTCTCTGCTCCTTCTCAGAAAGGAGGCAAACGTTCTTTTCCCCGCACTCCAACCTGTGCACCAAACCAAGATATACGGACTCCTGATTATATCCTGGCCCTACTCTAATGGAACGTATCGGCAATCCACATTTTATAATCTCTTTGCCTCTCTGTCTCCCAAAATACAAAGGAATATGCGGGACATACACACCATTTTGTATAGTATACTTGATTCCGCTCTTATCTATATTGCTTCTACTGCTTTGCTCATTTACTAAAGGCATCAGGCTGATTCTCATTTCTTTCTCTTGTTCATACGCAGTATTTTTTATATAGCTAGCAAAATACCGTATATACATATATATGTGAGGCTTCATTCGCACAGGATTTCTATATGACAATTTCTCATATTCTTTCTGCAATTCCTCCATTACTTTTTGGGCAATCATAGAAATTTCTTTATCCCGATAAGCGACCTTTCTGGCTCTGGTCTGTACTTTAATTTTACGCTCCTTTAAAGTTTCCTGGTACAGAAATAGTGCATCTCCTAAAAGTGAAAAATCCAATTCCAATACTACACCCGATTCTTTGGCATATCGTTCCCACTGACTAATCAAATCCTCCTCCTCTGTAAAGCTGATCGTAAATATCTCGGAGAAATTATTATAAAAAGGTGTATTACCAAATTCCGGATGGTCATTTAAATAGAAATTTTCTTCAAATAGTATTTTTTTCATCAAATTATAAAACTTTTTTGTATAATTAGAAGAGCCATTCTGCAATTCTTCCCTACAAGCTTCTATAAGTTTTGGATAACCATACGCCCATTCTCCCGGATCATTCAGATAACGGTAATTTGTAGAATAAATTGCCCCACTCTGTAAGATCTTCTCCAGAGTTTCTACAGTAGTATAATAATACCCTTTAGAAGGAAACTCATTACTTGTTACTGGTTCTTTCGCGAAAGCAGCGTCCATTTCTCCCCATTTTACATTACTTACACCTATCTGGTAATCCATATTCTCACCTTATCCCAAAAAACATATATACACCTTAATGAACCGATATCTTAATTTAATTCAAAGCTCCTTATTTTAACGTATTATCAAAAAACATTTTAAACAGAAGCCGGCAATCACGCCTCATATTTGTGAAACCGTCTTCTTCATCTAAAACATTTTCTTCGAAAGCCATTATCGGCACAGGAATATATCTCCATTGAGCATGAATGCCCAAGAGTTCCTCTGTACCTCTGCTATTAGCAGTCGAATAGATTAGTATATGTGAGGGTTTTATTTTTAAACTGCCCGCTATTTTGACAGATTCAAACTCGGAAAAGGGCCTCCCTTTTTCTGACGTCTCCTTTAAATACAAATCAATCAGTAAATAATCGTCTTCCCCAACTTCCGACTGTAAATATTCTAAAAGAGTGTCTGCATCATCCTTTCTATATGGATTCTTTGAGATTTCATTCCGCTGTATGTCGCTTTCTTCCATCATATCTGAAAGCAACTCCTCCAAAATATCCAACATACTTTCATCATTATCCACAATATATATTTTCATTACTTATTCCTCCTGATATAAACTTTAGAAACAACAATCTTACAGTAACTGCTCTTGCTTTTTGAACACCGGGATCCCTATATTAAAGTATTTGTCATCACCTTCTTCCGTACAAAAGACTTTTATTTCTTGCTCTTCCTTTATTTCCGTAGCATTCCTGCCTATATAACGCAAATACCTATTTATTGTCCACAAAGTAATACCCTGGCTCCTGTCATGGGTCGTTTTGTGGATATTCTCTCTGATCCTATTTATCTTTTCCTCTGTCTTATCCTCCCTCCATATATTTTTAAAAACAAGGTAGCTTTTCGGATGATTTTCCGAACTTTCTTTTAAACATATGGACACCTTCATACCATCATTCTCTCCATGAGTTCCTGCATTATTAATGAGCATTAAAAAGATAGATGATAATTCAAAATCTCCTGCTTGATATAAATAGTAATCTTTAAACTTCTCCCGATCCTCCGGTAAAATCTCTATCTCATATTGACGAAGACGCTCCTCTCTTCTCCGCGCGCTGTCTTTTCTTTCATATAAGTTAATTTCTTCTATCATATTTAATACCGTATTATTGAGGTATATTGGATAATATCCTCTCCAATCACTTGAGCCGTCCAGATTTCCCATGATTGCTTTTTGAAAAATCCTGGCCATAACCGTATGCGCCACAATAAAATAGAGAAATCCTGTCTGATCTTTTGAAGATTTTACTATCTCATCATAAATCGGATCCTTTTCATTCCTCTGCTTTTCAATCCAACTATCCGTTATAGACATTGATTTCTTCAGAAAATCCCGTGTAGTCTTCGCATACGAATGATCAATCGCTCTGTTATCCGCCAGTCTTTGCTTTTGATTTTCTGTCATTAAAAACTGCTGTATCACATCTGTTGTAAAATCTTCTTCAAACTTTTGCATAATCTTATCTCGGAAGATTAGTACGTTGCGTATTAATCTGCTCTTAAGGCTTTCCTTATCTCCAGAAAACTGAAAACCAAAATAAATAGTTTTAGAACAGCCAACATTCGAAAATTTTAATAAGCCCACCTCTTCTTTCTTCAAATAGTAATTCTCTCGTTCAAAAACCACATTATTATCCAATACCTCCCTCAGAGACCCTATTACTGCTGATGGGGCAGTATTTGAAGAATCTCCTATCACATAATAGTCACAGTGACCATCCGGCAGGATTATTTGTGCCTGCTCTGCTGAAGTTGCTTTCTCTAACAGTCGAGCAAGGTTCATGTAATAAGTTACGATATCTGAGGAGACATGTGTACCATACAACAGATAATTATAGAGATTACATATATGATTTAATATCTCAACTCCGATTTCTTCAAAATTCCAGTCAAATATCTTTTTGAAATTTTTATAATAATAATTATTTTCCACTTCGGCATATCTGTTTTTTACCATAATATCATTCATGGTAATGCGACCATCCTTTGCTTTTTTATCCAATTCAGCCCGGCATTCTTTTGTCAGATCTTCAATCGCATCTACAAATACCCTGTTATTTTCCATATACATATTCAAATAAAACTCTCCTGCTTCTCCTAACACTATTTCTTTCTTCTGTCCACCTTCTTCGTATTCTTTTCCAAACAGGAGCAGATGCTCCAACCAGGTACCTTTTATTTCATCTCCGCTTATACTTGTCAATTTTTTTATACAAGCTCTATACTTTAGCTGAAATTTCTCGTCATTATCTCCATCTTTAATTACATTATAAAAATTCAATATTTTTTCTATTATGTCGCGCCTGATAATATATGTAGCTCCAAGATCTGATAACCGTTTTATAAGTGTAAAAAACAACACATAAATAAGCCGTTTTTCTTTCATCTTATACAGCTTATAAATACATTTAAATATTTCACTCAGTTCTCCGGTTTGAGATTTCTTATCTGGAAGCTCCAGAATATAGTCAAGCATTTCAAGCATAATTTCAAACATTGCCTGTCGTATCACTACAGAAAAACTAAAAAATGGACGTGACAGTACTTTGACATAGGAAAGCATCCATTCAAAATCAAGTTCTTTCTCACCTTCAGGCTTATACAATAAAAATTCTTTTATAATGCACGATTTAACCTCATTAACGTCTCCTTTGTTTTTGATTTTAGTGCTTAATACAATATTCGCATGATGAGAACAAATCATACGCCGACGTCCTCTTTCTTTTTGCACACTGTCTTGTTCTTCAACTTCCTTCGTATTATGACATATATGATGAATCTTCCTTTGTTCCCAATATTGGCTCATTGTGTCCGTTGCAGAGCGCTTTTGTAATATTTCTGCCTCTTTTACAATATTACATAACACACAGGCGTCCTCCTGCGTCCGCATAGAGGATATTTCCAGATTTACATAAGAAAAATAGTTTTCACTGCAATAATTGAGCTTACTGTATGAAGAAGCGCGATTCAATACTAAAAATACGCTTTTAAAAATAATTATTTTCACCCGCTCACTTAATTTTTTCGGGAAGATTGAGCGGATTAAGCTTTTTGCCCTGTAAAATGTTGTTCCGGTAATGATGGTATCATCTACAAAATGAAAACATATTTCCGCCTGCCGGTTGCATTTAACCAAATTATTATATAATAAAAGTAAATTACTGTATTTAGCCCGTACATTGGAACGAAATTCTTTGTTTACTTCGATATCTAATACCAAGGAAGCATTCTGAAATACGCATCTATTTACCTCCTCGACAAATCCGTTGTTACTATAATGCTGTGGCGCTACGATTACATCAAAAACAATTCTATCATAAGAGGTGCCCCCTGTAATTTTACACTTCTCTAACCAGGAGACAATTTTTTCTCTGTTTTTTGCAAAGAATTTACCCATCTGAAAATAATAGTTAAAATGATTCCCGTTTCTTTCCACATGTGAATATACTAAAAATTCACTCAGCGCTTTTATTCTTTCGTCATTTTCAATAGTATCCTCTGTCTCCAAGGTATTATCGTTTTCTTCCTCATACAACTGGAATTTCTGCATCGGTATAATAGAGGCTCTATTTGTCTCGATTAAAGGCTTTTCCATAAGATAATTTTTCGGGAAACAGCATTCACAATTTAATGCATCATACCAGTTAATTTCCTTTCTGAAGAAATATCTCACTGTCCCGCCCTCGACCATTTCCGACACTACCTCATTATTACTCATCTTGGTCCATTTGTACTCTTTTTTTATTTTCTCATGTTCTTTATCTCTTTCAACGTTACCAGTCTCATCCGGACATAACAGAATAATAGCATAATTTCCCTTTGCAACGGGAACCGCATCCTTTCCAGGATGAAAGCGTTTCAATGCTCCTTGCATTTTATTATGTGTTGTCAGCGTTGAATTGATCGGTACAATATAAAGGAAATTATAGGAAACATCCTCTTTCAGTTCCTGAATATAACGAAACCGTTCTCCTCCTTTTTGTTCGTAGATAAGATAATCAACATTTATGTGATGTTTTCGATACAAAAGTTCTTTAATTTCATAAATAAGCATTTCAGAGTATGTTTCGTATCCCACCAACACAAGATTTTCGATTTTTCCTATCCTTATAGCTATATCATCTACAACCAGATACGCAAATCTTGTAGTGAAATAGTTATTTTGGAATAACAGTTCAGCCTGATAAAACTCTTTTAAATGGAGTTTTGAACCGAGACGAACATGAGTATTTGGTATTTTGCATCCGGTAGGCATCCTGCAAATATCATTTTCCAGGATATTATTTAAAATTTCATTAAATAATATTTTATTATTCCCATATTGTAAGAGTTCAAACGGTACAACAGAAAATAAAGGCATATCATTATTTCGCTTCGTGAGCGACTTTCGCTGCAACATTTCTGTTAAAATATTTATACAATCAAGCTGAATCCCTCTAGCTATAGCCAATTTTTCCGCCCTGTTCAGAACTGCTGCAATATTTTGCCCTGCGAACAAAAATGCATGCTCTGGTTTTTTCCCGGATAAATATATCTGCAGATTTTTAAGTTGTTGACTCTGTTCCCATTTATTATAAAATGTTGCTGATTTCATGAGCTGTCACCAGACTGCTCTCATGAGTTGTCTTTAAACTGCTAAGTTTACTGTCACCGTGATGGTTGATGTATGGGCCGTCCGGATTCCGGACGGCACCTTC
>QAKM01000079.1 GCA_003343805.1 Bacillota bacterium
CCCATCCCCGACCTCACGGGCTATATCACCGAGGGGCAGATCATCCTCTCGCGCGATCTTTACAAGAAGGGCATCAACCCGCCCATCGACGTGCTTCCCTCGCTCTCCCGTCTCAAAGACAAGGGCATCGGCGCGGGCAAGACGCGCGAGGATCATGCGGATACCTTGAACCAGCTCTTTGCGGCGTATGCGCGCGGCAAGGAGAGCAAGGAACTCTCCGCCATCCTCGGCGAAGCCGCCCTCACCGAGACGGACAAGCTGTACGCAAAGTTTGCCGAAGCCTTTGAAAAGGAGTATCTCGGCCAGGGCTTCGAGACCGACCGCTCCATTGAAGAGACGCTCGATCTTGGCTGGAAGCTCCTTCGCATCCTGCCCGAGGGCGAGCTCAAGCGCATCCGCACGCAGTACATCGAAAAGTATCTGCACGGCAAGGCGGAGGAGTGAGATGGCAAGGCTGAACGTCAACCCCACGCGCATGGAGCTGAAAAAGCTCAAGGCGCGTTTGAACACCGCCGTGCGCGGACATAAGCTCCTGAAGGACAAGTCGGACGAGATGATCCGCCGCTTCACCGTGATGGCGCGCGAGAATCTTGCCCTCCGCCGCGAGGTGGAAGGGGAGCTCGGGCGCATCCTGGGGCAGTTTCAGGTGGCGCGTTCGGTGACGCCCGCCTACCGTGCCGAGGCCGCCTTTGCGATGCCTTCGGGAACGGTGCGCGCGGAGTGCTCGACGGCGAGCGTGATGGGGCTGGATGTCCCCCGGATCGCGCTCTCGGGCAGCGCCTCGTCGGTGCTCCCGTATGCCTATTTCGAGATCACGAGCGAGGCGGACTATTCGGTGAGCATGGTCGCGGCACTCCTTCCCAAGCTCCTGCGGCTTGCCGAAGTGGAGAAATCGGTGCGGATGCTTGCAGACGAGATCGAACGCAACAAGCGGCGCGTCAACGCGCTCGAGTACGTCATGATCCCGCAGCTCGAAGAGACCATCGCCTACATCCGCGAAAAGCTGAGCGAGAACGAGCGCGCCGCCCTCGTGCGCATCATGAAAGTCAAGGGCAAACAACAGGAAATGTGACCCGTCCGTATATCCCCGCGGACGGGATTTTTCATCTTTCCCCGCTGCTTGCTTGATTTTTCGGGCAAAATGGTATATAATAAGCGAAAAAGAATGTTTGGCGGCGCCCTGCGCCGCGGAGGATATCATGCACAATACCGTGGCTGTCTTTGAAGATCTTTTCTACGTCGGCGCGAGCGATCGACGGCTCTCCCTCTTTGAGAACGTCTATCCCGTCCCGCGCGGCGCTTCCTACAATTCCTATCTCCTTCTCGACGAAAAGACGGTGCTCTTCGATACCGTCGATCACGCCGTCTCCGAACAGTTCCTCGAGAACGTGGAGCACGTTTTGGGGGGCAGAACGCTCGACTACATCGTCGTCCATCACATGGAGCCCGACCATTCCTCGACGCTCTCCGAAGTGCTCCTGCGCCATCCCGAAGCTATGATCGTCTGCAATCAGAAGATAGACGGAATGCTCAAAAATTACGGCTGCTGCGCGGGGGAGAAGCTGCTCGTCAAGGAGGGCGACGAGCTCTCGACGGGCAGGCACACCTTCCAATTCGTCTTTGCGCCCATGGTGCATTGGCCGGAAGTCATGATGAGCTTCGATCTTACGACGGGCGCGCTCTTCTCGGCGGATGCCTTCGGCACCTTCGGGGCGCTCGGCGGCAGCATCTGGGCGGACGAAGTGGACTTCGAGCACGACTTTTTAGACGATGCGAGAAGATACTACATCAACATCGTCGGAAAGTACGGCGTGCAGGTGCAGAACGTCCTCAAGAAGGCGGCGGGGCTCGAGATCCAATATCTCCTTCCTCTGCACGGGCCGCTGTGGAGGGAAAACATCGGCTGGTTCGTGGAAAAGTACCTCATCTGGAGCAGTTATACGCCCGAAGAGAAGGGGGTGCTCGTCGTCTACGGCAGCGTCTACGGCCACACGCAGAACGCGGCGGAGATCGCCGCCTCCCGCATCGCGCAGAAGGGCGTGAAGGTCAAGGTGTACGACGCTTCGATGACCGATATTTCCATCCTCGTCTCCGAGGCATTCCGCTATTCGCACATCCTCTTCGCCTCGGCGACGTACAACAACGGCATCTTCGTGAAGATGGAGGAGTTCTTGTCCGACCTCAAGGCGCACGCCTTCCAAAACCGCGCCTATGCCGTCATCGAGAACGGCTCCTGGGCGCCGCAGGCAGGGGCGCTGATGGAGGCGGAGATCGCTTCCTTCAAGAACATGAAAAAGCTGGGCGAGAAGGTGACCATCCTCTCCTCCGTCAACGAAGAGACGAGAGAGAAGCTCCTCTCCCTTGCCGATACGATCGCAGAGGACGTGAAGGCATCGGCATGAAATCCATTCATCTCATGGTTTTGGGGCTCGTCCTCATGTTTGCGGGCGTGGGGTGCATCGCCTTTTCGCTGGGCGGCGGCTGGAATACGCTCACCACGGTGGGCGCCGTCCTCACGGCGGTCGGATTTATCGTCACGGCCGTGGGATTCTTCTGGAAGAAGAAGGACTGAAACAGGAATTTCCCCGCATCTTGCGGGAGATCAAGAATAAAGGAGAACGTATCATGAAGTATGTTTGCACGGTCTGTGGCTATGTCTACGACGAGGAAACGGGTGATCCCGACAACGGCATCGCGCCCGGCACCCTGTGGAAGGATGTCCCCGATGACTTCACCTGCCCGCTCTGCGGCGTAGGCAAGGACGATTTTTCCGCCGAATAAGGCAGGAAAGCGCACGGGGCGGGCCTCTCATCGAAGGGGCTCGCCCTTTTTGAAAAGACGGGAAAGCGGAAGGGAAGGCTTTCCTCTTCTTCCATGAAAACACATACGCATTTTGTTTGAAAAGCGGCAAAGCGTGTGATATATTGATAAGGCCGTATTTTTTGTGCGGCCGCAGGAGCCGCGGGCTGCAACCGTGCGCGCGGTTTCGCAAAAGAAGTTCCCAAGGGAGGAAACTATGGCAGAAAACAAAGTAAGAACGCTCATCCTTTCCGTCATCCCCATGCGGACGCAGGTCGTCTTTCCCGATCTTTCCGTCGCGTTCGACGCAGGGCGGGGGATCTCGCTTGCCGCGGTCGAGCGTGCCAACCTCAACGATAAACTCATCTTTCTGACCAAACAGAAGAACGCGCAGGAGGAAGTGCCCGGTGAGGGCGATCTCTATCCCGTCGGCACGGTGGCGCGCATCCGTCAGGTGACGCGCCTGCCCGGCGACCGCATCCGCGTGTTTGCCAGCACGCTCTACCGCGCCCGTGCGCGCGATTTCCGCGTCGAGGGCGGCTACATCTACGCCGTCACCGATGAGCTCACCACCCTCCACGGCGATCCCACGCTGGAGGAAGCGTACTTCCGCACCGCGAAGGAGCTCGTCAAAGACGTCGTGCAGGCGGACGGAAAGATCTCGCAGGAAGTGGACGGGCGGCTCGCGACCATCGGCGACATCGACGAGTACATCAACGTGTGCGCCTACAATATGCGCATCCGCGAGGAAGTCAAGCAGCAGCTTCTGGAGGAGACCCGCCTCGTGGAGCGGCTCAAACTCTTCGAGCGCTGCCTCAACGACGAGCTGGAGATCTCCCGCCTCGAGCGCAAGATCGCCCAGGACGTCAGGAAGAACATCGACCAGTCGCAGAAGGAGTACTATCTCCGCGAACAGCTCAAGGCCATCCACGCGGAGCTGGGCGACGACGTCGAGGAGAACGCCCGCCTGCGCGAAAAGCTGCTTGCAAAACACCTTCCCAAGGAGGTGGAGGAAAAGGCGATGGCGGAGCTCGCCCGCATGGACAAGATGCCGCCCTCTTCGCCCGAGTACACCGTGCTGCGCAACTATGCCGACTGGCTCATCGACCTTCCGTGGACGGAGGAGACGCAGGACACCGAATCGCTTGCGGACGTCGAAAAGGTCCTCGACGACGATCACTACGGCCTTGAAAAGATCAAGGAGCGCGTCGTCGAATACCTCGCCGTCCTGAAACTGACGGGGGAGCTCAAGGCGCCCATTTTGTGCCTTGTCGGTCCGCCCGGCGTGGGCAAGACGAGCATCGCCAAGTCGGTCGCGCGGGCGCTGGGCAGAAAGTTCGTGCGCATGAGCCTCGGCGGCCTCAAGGACGAGGCGGAGATCCGCGGCCACCGGCGCACCTACATCGGCGCCATGCCCGGCCGCATCCTCTACGAGATGAAGAATGCGGGCTCTGTCAACCCCGTGTTCCTCCTCGACGAGGTGGACAAGATCTCGATGGATCTGCGCGGCGACCCCGCGAGCGCCCTCCTCGAAGTTTTGGATCCCGAGCAGAATTCCACCTTCCGCGACCGCTATCTCGAAGTCCCTTACGACCTGAGCAAAGTCATGTTCATCGCGACGGCGAACACGCTCGACACCATCCCCGGGCCGCTGCGCGACCGTATGGAGATCATTGAACTGTCGGGTTACACCCCGCAGGAGAAGGAGGAGATCGCAAAGCGCTATCTCGTCCCCAAAAAGCGCAAGGAAAACGGTCTCACCGAGGAAAATCTGCGCATCACGGACGGGGCGATCGGCGAGATGATCGACGGCTACACGATGGAGGCGGGCGTGCGTTCTCTGGAGCGCACCATCGGCACCGTGTGCAGGAAAGCCGCCGTGCGCATCGCCAAGGACGAGGAGAGGAAGGGCATTACCGTCACGCGGCAGAACCTTGAAAAGTTCCTCGGCGCCAAGCGCTTTCTGCGCGAGGACGAGATGCGCGAGAAGGACGAAGTGGGCGCCGCCACCGGCCTTGCCTGGACGGCGGTGGGGGGCGCGACGCTCACCATCGAAGTCTCGGCGATGCAGGGCAAGGGCGACATCCTGCTCACGGGCAAGCTGGGCGACGTCATGAAGGAGTCCGCCCGCGCCGCCATCAGCTATATCCGCGCCCATGCCGAACAGTACGGCATCGACGAGGAGGAGTTCGAGAAGAAGGACATCCACATCCACATCCCCGAGGGCGCGACGCCCAAGGACGGGCCGAGCGCGGGCATCACGATGGCGACCGCCATCCTCTCCGCCTTCACCAATCACCCCGTGCGCCGCGACGTCGCGATGACGGGCGAGATCACCCTGCGCGGCAAGGTGCTGCCCATCGGCGGGCTCAAGGAAAAGGCGCTCGCCGCCA
>QAKM01000006.1 GCA_003343805.1 Bacillota bacterium
AGCAGCTGATTCGTAATCAGCAGGTCGCCGGTTCAAGTCCGGCCAGTAGCTCCATTTACCCCATATATTGTAGTTATATCGCTAATGTAACCACAATATGTGGGGTTTTCCTTTTATGATAAATTTGATTTTCATCGATTTTTCGCCTGTTTTGGGGAACGTTTGGGGAAATAAACAATACGGGTGCTATAATTCAATCAGCACGTTGATGTCACTCAATATCCTTACCGACACCCTCCATGCGGATCTCTTTTACGATCTTGTCTGCAGCTTCTTCCTGATCCGGTCCGATCCTGTCACACTCGCCCGCCAAGTCCTTTTGCAGCTCCTTCATGGCGTGGATCGCAGCATTCTCCTTACAAACGGCTATGTTCTCGTCCGCAAGCGAGCCGGGATCATCCTTATGAAGCAATTCTGTGTACGGATTCTTCCTCGGATCAAGGGTTTTGATATCGTATTCTTCCCGCATCATGTTACATTTTCATCCTCTCGTTGATTTTTGCGCATGACTTTCATCTGTTTCAGGATAGACAATGTCTCCTCAAAGTTCTCTTCCGAGCCCTCGATCATGAGAGCGGAGGGTTTTCCATTCTCGGTTATGACTACCAAATGCTCCGCAGCCACAGAAGAAAGAACGGTCTCTGTATTGTTGCTCAATTCATGAATGCTATAGAACCTCATTGCTTATACCCCCTTGCTTAAATATAGTATAAACTATAATATAACACATGTCAAGTCCCAACGAAAATAGAAGAAACGATCCGGGAAGGGCATTGCCGCAAAACAGGAGGGGTGCCATCCTGGATCCCCAACTCCCAGGAAAAAGGCAGGGGACTTGACACAGCGGCGCTCCCATGATACAATGCTGCCATGAAACGATATTCCTGCCGTGGCGCACTGGCGATCTTTATTTACTGCATCCTTGTCCTGATGCTTACAGCGGCAGTCTACCTGCTCGTCTTAGTCTTTCGCGGCGAAGCGATACTCGATAACTCTCTTCTCGGGATCTTTATTTCCGTTTTGATTTCGATCGGCCTGATCGCAGCCGCGGCGGTCCATCTTGTCGGAATGTTCCGAAAGGCGATCACCTTTTCCGAGACCAACCTCTCCGTCAAAAGCGATTTTCCGCGCGGACTGCGCATCGATCAATATGCGGTAAGGGTCAGATATGAAGATATCGTCGGCCTAGAATGTCAAAGAACAAAGCCACGCGCTCCCGAATATGTTTCCTATGCTCTGCCCATCCTCTTGATCCGCTGTAAATACGGTAAAACCCGGAAGATCTCCCTCCGTTGTTTCTCCAAAGGGCAGCGGGAAAAGATCATCGAGGAACTTATCCTCCGCGTGGAAGCAACAGGCAAAACCCTTCCCGTGCGTTCCGCCGAACTTCTGCTGTCCAAGGTCAGGACACGATGACCCGCTCCCCCAAACGCTCAACGCCTCTTTAGCACATGAGAGGAGGCACCGACCTCCACGAAAAACCATTCCCAGGAGAAGCTCCATGAAACCCATCGTCTATCCTGCTGTCTTTCATAAAGAGGAAAATGCATACCTTGTAGAATTTCCCGATCTTCCAGGCTGTATCACCTACGGAAATGATCTTATAGAGGCATTTTTGATGGCGGGAGACGCCCTCAAGACCTGGCTCTGCGACCCGACCGACGAATATCCCGCTCCTACGCCCTTATCGGAGATCAAACGGCAAGAAGGGGATCTCATTCAACTTATCCGGCCGGCGCTCTACCGAACGGAATATGCGAAACAATATTGGATCGAGGAAGCGATCGAAAAGGGGCTCGATAAACGCGGCCTGACCCAAGAACAGGCGTGCGTCATCCTCGGCATAGAGCCGGCGTACCTGAAAGACATCCTTTCCGGAACCATTACCCCGACGCACGAAATGGCAGAGCGCATCGCTCTTTTATTAGACTTTGACCCGAAGATCTTCTTTCTTGATGACGAAGAAGAATAAAAACTGCAACTTACCAGCCATTCAAGCACCGATCAAGACAAATCGATCCGAGCACGCCAAGAGTAAAAATTCCTAAACAAAACTTTTCTTAAGGGTATTGATTTTCCTTTAAAAGTTTGCTATAATAGACTTATTAAAACGATAGGGGGAAAACCATGGCACTCAAACTCAACAAAGAATTTTTCGGCGTTGTGATGGCTCCGAAAAAAGAGGAAGTCTATCCCGGCGGCGGCGTGCTCTATCCGCGCGTCATCGAACTGCACCATGCAGGCGAGGAAAACGGTACTCTCTTGGCAACGTTCGACCATTCCACGCTCAAAGAGCCGCCCGTCTCGCCCATCTACGAGAGCACGGACGGCGGCAAGACCTGGACGCACCGCTCGGACATGGCAGACACCAAAAACGGATGGGGCATCCGCTTCCAACCCGTTTTGTTTGAACTCCCGCAGCAGTGCGGCGACCTGCCTGCCGGGACCATTCTCTTTTCCGGCAACTCCGTTCCGCTCGATTTCCACGCAACGGAACTCCAGCTCTATATCAGCCGCGACCACGGCAGAACATGGGAGTATCGCTCGAGCTATGCGATCGGCGGACCTCCCGTCGAGCAGAACTTTGATGAGCTCGGGCCCGTATGGGAACCCTTCATCTACCTCAACAAAGAAGGGGATATCACGATCGTCTTTACCGACGAACGTCCGCATACCGATCGCCGCCTCAATCAGACACTGGCCGTCATCAGCTCCAAGGACGGCGGCAAAACATGGGGAGAGGAGAAGCTCGTCGTGGCGATCCCGGACGGGGTGCATCGTCCCGGCATGGCCATCGTGACGCAGCTTCCCAACGGAAAGTACTTCATGTGCTATGAGATCGTGGGCGAACCCGACTGCGACGTCCATTTCAAGATGAGTGACGACGGGATGGATTTCGGCGATCCCGCTTCGTGGGGGACCCGCCCCGAGACGAAGGAAGGAAAGTTTGTCGGCAGTATGCCATACTGTCTGTGGACAAAGAACGGCGGTCCGAACGGCACGATCATTCTGAGCGGCAAACGCGACAGCGGATGGCTTGGCCTCAGGGATCCCGGGAATTTCCTCGTCAACTACAATCTCGGCGAAGGACCTTGGGAGCAAGTGCCGATGCTCGTTTCCTACGATTCCCGCATCCACCAAGCGGGATGGAGCATGGGCATGGCCGTCATCGAAAACGACAGCAAACTCATCCAGCTTGCACCGACGCAGATGGACCCCATCCTCCTGCAGATTACTTACGGTCTTGCATCGATGGAAACGACAGAGGACTAAAATCGACAAAAATAAGGACTGTGGCACTCCCGCAGTCCTTATTTTTATAACGAAAACGTATTATTTGCCAATTTGCATAGTATTATGCCAGACATAATTACTTGTGCTCATCTATTTAAATGAGCGTTTCATATTCTTCATAGAGGAGATCGGATTCTTGGCGCAGCTCCTCCAGCCGCTGCGTGATCTCGCGCACGGCATTGTAGTCGGCCGCACGCGCAGCAAGTTCCTCGTTGAGAGAGACTTCCTCCGCCTCCAACGCCTCCAGACGCTGTTCGATCTCTTTGGTCCGCTGTTTCCGCTTTGCCTCACGAGCACGATCTTCCTTTGTGCGATACCCCTGCACGGGCGGCCTCTCTTTTTCTGCTTTCTCTTTGAGAGGGGCAGGCTTTTTCTCCGCGCTGCGTCCGTCCAGAAATTCCCGATAGCTTCCGGAAAAGACGGTCAGTTTCTCGTCCTCGATGAGCGCAATTTTTCCGGCGACCGCCTCGATGAAGCGGCGGTCATGAGAAACGAACAGAATGGTCCCGTCAAACGCCTTCAGTGCTTCCTCAAGCGCTTCCCGAGCGGGAAGATCGAGATGGTTCGTGGGCTCATCCAGAAAGAGCACGTTGCCGCGTCGGCTTTCCAGAAGCGCAAGCTCAAGTTTGGCTCGCAGGCCCCCGGAGAGCTCTTTGACCTTTTTATTGACATCCTCCGCTTCGATCCCGGCCTGCGCCAGGAGCTTGCGTGCATCCGTCTGCGTCATCAGACTGTTCTTTCCCCAGAAGGCGTCGAGTACGCGATCCTCAGGATCGAGATCGGCATTCTCCTGATCGTAATAGACGATGCGCACAAACTTGGCGTGCTGTACCTTCTCATCCGACCGCAGAAGATACTTTAAAAGCGTGGTCTTGCCCGTTCCGTTTTCTCCCGTGAGTGCACACTTTTCGCCGCGCAAGAGGGTAAAACAGCCGTCCTTTATGAGCGTTTTGCCGTCGATGGTCAGGTCAAAGTGCTGCGCATCGACGACCCGTTCATAGGGCTGCGTATCATAGGAAAAGACAAAACGCGGCGGCTTGGGCGGGGGAACGGGCTTTTCCAGCTTGTCCATTCGCTCCAACTGATTGACGCGGGAGAGCGCGCTCTTCGCCGTCGTGGCTCGAACGAGATTGCGATCGATGTAATCCTGCAGCTTTGCGATCTCCTCCTGCTGCTTCTCATATTCCCGCCACTGCTGCTTCAGAAGCTCTTCTTTGAGCACCTTATACTTGCTGTAATTCCCCTTGAAGGAAAGCACCTTTCCGCGCTCCAACTCCAACGTGCGCGCGGTCAGACGGTCCAAAAAGTATCGATCATGAGAGACGATGAGCATCGCCCCGCGATAGGATGTAAGATAATCTTCCAACCAGAAGAGCGTCTTGATATCGAGGTGATTGGTCGGCTCGTCGAGGATGAGGAGCTCCGGCTCTTCCAGAAGGAGACGGCACAGCTTCAGGCGCGTCTTTTCGCCGCCCGACATCGTGGAGACGATCTGATCGTACATCGTCTCGAACCCCATTCCGTTGAGAACGGTGCGGATGCGCACATCCACATGATAACTGTCCCGGGCATCGATGCGCTTTTGCAGGCTCTCGATCTCGGAGGAAAGGGCGACGCGCTCCTTCTCTCCCGCTGCCGAAAAGGCACCCTGCACCTGCTCGAGACGATCGATGAGGCGGCGATCCTCTTCAAACACTTCGCTCATGACGGAGTAAACGGAACCGCCCGACTCCAACCCGCCATTCTGCGGCAGATAGCCGATCTTTAAATTGTTTTTGCGAAAAATGCTGCCCTCATCCGGGACAAGCTCCCCGAGCAGCAGCCTTAAAAGCGTAGTCTTTCCTTCGCCGTTTCCGCCGATGAACCCGACGCTCTCGTTTTCATGCAGCGAAAAACAGACATCCCGCAGTATAGGGACATCCCGATAGGAAAAGGAAACATTTTCAAAGGATATGAGCATACTTTTCTCCGTTTGAGAGATGCTTTAAGACATGGACCGATCCGATCTTCTCGGTGCAGTGCGGCGCGCGGAAGAGGCTCTCCGCAGCGCACCGCCCAACCAATGTGCCAAGTGGACAAAACGTCTCACCGCGCTCAAATTCCGTCTCATGCAGAACCATCCCGATAAGGCCTGATCTTTCAGAAATCCCAGGTGGGGATAAAGGCCTTTTGCGCACTCTCTTTTTCCTGCGTAAAGAGGGTCTCGAACCCAAACGCCTCCGCATGATCGAGAACGCGGCGATACTCGCGCGCCGTGATGGGGCGGTTGAGTTCGGGAAAGCCTGCGATCTCGCCCATCGGGGTGTACTGCCGCATGAGGGAGATCGGGACCTCCTTGGGAAGCGTTTCCTTCAGAAAGTCCAAGACCTTCAGCGAATCGGAGGTACACATCGGAAGAACGAGATGGCGTACGATACAACCCGAGAGCATCTTGCCCGTTTCGTCATAAGAGACGGGCTTTTTCGCCATGAATGCAACGGCTTCGGCGGCACGTTCAAAATAATCTTTTCTTCCCGTATAGCGCTCGGAGAGAGCAGGGGAGCAAAACTTCAGATCGGGAAGATACACATCGATGTAAGGATCGATGCGCTCAAGCGCCGAAACGAGGCCATATCCGCTTGAGTTGTAGACAACAGGGATCCCGGGCCGACGAAGAGAGAGGGCCTCCAGAATGAGATCGGAGACATGATCGGGCGTCACGAGATTGATGTTATCCGCACCCATCTCTTCAAGCTGCGCAAAAATATCGCTCAGCTCCTTCGGAGACACCTCTTTGCCGCGCCTTGCCCGCGAGACCTCATAATTCTGGCAGAACACGCAGCGCAGCGAACAGCCGCCGAAAAAGACCGTCCCGCTCCCGTTCCGATGCGAGATGGGCGGCTCCTCAAAGGGATGAAGATAATATTTTGCTACCGTGAGCCCCTTTACGCCGCAACGGCCGGGGATCTTTTCCCGATCTGCCCCGCAGGCAACGGGGCAAAGCCTGCATTCCATAGGGCGATTATATCATCTTATCCCGCAAAATGCAACTTCGTTTGCAAATTCAAACACAATTAGTTGACATTTTGCGTTTCCCCGATTATAATCGGTGGGTAAAACGATCGGAAGGAAACACGAAAGCATGAGAAGATTTTTTTCAAGCGAAAGCGTAACGGAAGGACATCCCGACAAAGTCTGCGACCGCATTGCCGACACCATTCTGGATGAGCTCATCCGGGGCGATCAGGAGACGCGCGCAGCCGTTGAATGCTGCGCTGCCTACAACACGCTCTTCATCACGGGCGAAGTGACGAGCCGCGCAAAGGTCGATTATTCTGCCGTGGCGCGCAGAGTCATCCGCGAGATCGGCTATACGACGGGCGACTTCGCTTTTGACAAGTGCCGCATCATCGAACTTATCCACGGCCAATCGCCCGACATCGCCCTCGGCGTCGATTCCTCGCTCGAGGACAAGACGGGAGGGGAGGCCGCCGACCGTCTCGGCGCCGGCGATCAGGGCATGATGTTCGGCTACGCCTGCCGCGAAACGGAGGAGCTGATGCCGCTTCCCATCGTGCTCGCCCATAAACTTGCCAAAAAACTCGCGCAGCTTCGGAAGGACGGCACCCTCGGCTATCTTCGCCCGGACGGCAAAACGCAGGTCACCGTGGAATACGACGGCAAAACGCCCGTCCGCGTGGACACGATCGTTCTCTCCACCCAGCACGATGCCGAAGTCTCGCAGGAGCGCATTGCCGCCGACATGAAGGAATCCGTCATCAAAGCCGTCATTCCGGCCGGGCTTCTCGACGAAAACACCAAATATCTTATCAACCCGACAGGGCGCTTTGAGATCGGCGGCCCGGAAGGGGACTCCGGCCTCACGGGTAGAAAGATCGTTGTCGATACCTACGGCGGCAGATGCCCGCACGGCGGCGGCGCATTCTCGGGCAAGGATCCCACAAAGGTAGACCGCAGTGCGACCTATATGGCGCGCTATATCTGCAAGAACGTGGTTGCATCCGGCCTTGCAGACGAGATCGAACTGCAGGTCGCCTACGCGATCGGCGTTGCCCGCCCCGTCTCGGTGTTCGTTGACACGTTTGGAACGGGCAGGCTCGATGACGAAACGCTTGCAGAGGTCATCAAAAAGGAATTTGATCTTCGTCCTGCAGCCATCATCGATACGCTCGGCCTCCAGCGGCCCATCTACGCAGAAACTTCTGCTTACGGGCACTTCGGGAGGGAAGTTTTCCCCTGGGAGCGCACCGACCGGGCAGAAAGTTTGAAAAAATATCTGAAATAAGCGGAAGGGAGCGCAAAAGAGCGCTCCCTTTTTGAAAGCCGGCGGGCGGCACCGAGTGCCGCCCGCCGGCTTTTCTTCAAACACCGTTCTATTTCCGCTCCAAAAAGATACTCACGATGCCGCAAATGAGCGCCGCGGCAGGGAATACGATCCAGCCCGGATGCCAAAGATCTCCCAGAATACCCATCAGGAGGTAGGCAAGCGTCGCGGTGATCATGATGGCAGAAGAGATCTTTCCGGCAAGGCGTTCGCCCTTTGTTTCCTCCTCGCCCGTCTTTTCGGCCGCTTCCTTAAGATGAGGGTTTACTTGCAAATGGCGCTCCCAGCCGATCCCGCCATAGACGAGCGGCACGCATCCGATCGCCGCCGCGACCGCCCCGACAGCGATGAGAACGATGGAGAGTACCTCGGCATAGCCGCGGACAAGCCATCCTTCCGTAAAGAGCGCCGCACCGATCAGAACGACTGCGATCCCCCAAATCACGAAACGACGAAAGGAGACGAGCGCCTTCCGATCGCCGTCGTTCCTCAGGCATGGTCCAAACTGCGTCGTGATCCCACCATAGATGAGAAGAGGACCACCCGCGATCACACTTCCAAAGAGGATCCCCAAGGCCACGGCGGAGACATAGGGGGAATCCCAAAAGCAATATAAAAGCGTCAGCGCCGCTGCGCCGAGGAGGATCACGCCGATGCCACACGCGATGAGCGCCGCCATCCCGGGGGAGGGAACGGATGAACGCTTGGAACGATCTGTGTTTGCATCAGTCGCGCCCTCTTCGGGCAATTCCGATGAGAGTCCCTCATCCGGCACCGTCCGTTCCACGCTTCCGCAGCCGCGCAAAAGCTCATCCACCGTCACATGAAAGAGATCGGCAAGGGGAATGAGCTGCGACGTTTCAGGGAACGTTTCACCCGTCTCCCACTTGGAGATCGTGCGGTTGGTCACTCCCAACTTCTCTGCGAGCTCCTGCTGCGTCATTCCTGCGCCGCGGCGCAAAGTGTAAAGATAATTACCAAATTCATTCATAGGGCATCCTCGTGTTTTTTCTTCATTGTACAGGAGGAAGGATGCAAAGTCAAGGCCAAGTGCTTCCTGTTTTCTCCCGTCTGACGGGAATACACTCCCGTTCCGCGGGAACAGACGGCCGCAACCCCATAAGCAGAGGAGAGCCGCCCCGAAGGGACGGCTCCAGATGGGAAGGAGAAGAAACTTAACGGTTGGAGGAAGGGACGGGCTCTCCTGCCGGCGAAGCCTCGGGCGCTTCGGGATCGCGCCTTCTGTCCTTTCCCGTGAAGAAGAGGGCGACCGTACCCGGGCCGACGTGCGATCCCGTGCAGAGATCGTAATATTCGATGACGATGTTGCTCGCTCCCATTCCGCGAAGCATATCCGCAAGAGCGTTGGCATCCTCCTCACAATCGGCGTGTGTGATCGCAACGGGAGCAGAGACGTCATCCACGCGCTCTCTGTACTTCTTGGCAAGCGCCATCAGAGCGCGCTTTCTGCCATGTTCACGGCCCTCAAATACGATCTTGGCATTGGTGCTGCCATCCGCGCGGAGGATGGGCTTGATGTTGAGAAGGGTACCCGCGATCGCAAGCGTCGTCGAAATGCGTCCCGTGCGCTTGAGGTACTTCAGATCGCCCACCGTGAGATAGCTGTTCACTTTATAGGCATTGGTCCGCGCCCACTCGGCACAGGCCTCGATGCTCTCGCCCATGTCGCGAAGGTCCGCAACGCGAAGCGCGATCGTCCCTTCACCCATCGAAGCATTTTTGCTGTCGATCACCTCGATCTTGCGGCCGGGATAGCGCTCCTTCAAACCAGCGGCCGCCCTGACGGCCTGCTGATAGGTACCGCTGACACCCGACGAAATGATGACAAGAAAGACGTCCTTCCCCGCTTCAAGGACGGGCACGAGCGCCTCTTCGATGTGTTCCTCCGTCAGCAGCGAGGTCTTGACGTCGGCACCGGCACGCATATCGTCATAGAGACGCTTTGCCGTCTGCTCAAACGAGACGTTCTCATCAAAGCAAAGCCGCTCCTCGCCGTCAACAAGATACCGGTAGGGGATCACGGAAATATTGTGTTCCTTCCTGAGTGCGGCAGGAATGTTTGCCGCAGAATCAACAATGATCTCAAAAGAAGCCATATTGCACCTCCCATTCTTTGCGCTTATCGATCGTTCGGCGGCAACCAACAACTTGTCGCCCGTCGTTACGGATACAGTTTATCCCATTCGGACGCAAAGTACAACCTATTTTTGCCAACCACTACTCTATTCATTTCTTTGTGTGTTCTATTGCATGAAAAACGGACTCTACTGTGAGTAGAATCCGCTTTTTCTGTCATTTTCCTGTCTTGATCAGCCGATTCGGACCCTCAGCGGAGAAGCGAAAAGGTCTCCTCCTGCGGTTTGCGCTTCTTGGCACGGATCTCATATCCTTCCGAAGCATAGCCGACCGCGACGATGTGCGGGATGCGGGTCTTGTCGGGAAGACCGAGGATCTCTCGCAGTTTCTTTTCGTTTCTCCACCCGAGGATGCAGGTCGAAAGCCCTGCCACATCGGCGGCAAGCACGAGATGCGCGGTCATGATGCCGATATCGTTGTGCAGAAAGTCGGTATTCTTGAAGCGGCTTCCCACCGTCGCCGAAAGGTTTCCGCTGCCCTCGAGCACGACGACAAAAGCAGGGGAGTCGGACGCAAACTTATTCATGCCGAGATCCTGCACACCCGCCGCAAGTTCCTTGGCTTTTTCGCCGGTGACGGCAAGCAGCTTCCACGGCTGGCTGTTGCAGGCCGAGGGCGCAAGCAGCGCAAGGCGGCAGATCTCAGTCAGAAGTTCATCCGGGACGGGTTTTTCGGGGTCAAACGAGCGGCAGCTCTGGCGATGCAGATACAGTTGTTCGATGTCTTTGAGTTCCATGATCTCCTCCGGGATAAAAGAAGGCGCGGCTCCAAGCCGCGCCTTCCCGTTTCATTACTTTGCAAGGCTCTTCTTGGCCTTCTCGACGACGTTTTCGACCGTGAAGCCGAACTGCTTGAAGAGAAGGGGAGCCGGGCCGCTTGCGCCGAACGTGCTCATCGCAACGATCTCGCCCTTGTCGCCGGCATACTTATACCAGCTATAAGGGGAACCTGCCTCAACGCACACGCGCGCCTTGACTGCAGAGGGAATGACGCTCTCCTTATATTCATCGGACTGCTTCTCAAACTCCTCAAAGCAGGGCATGGAGACGACGCGCGCCTTGACGCCTTCTGCCGCAAGCTCTGCCTTTGCCTTGACGCACAGCTCGACCTCGGAACCCGAGGCAAGCAGCAGCACGTCGGGCGTCCCGTCGCAGTCATCGAGGACATAAGCGCCCTTCAATGCCGCAAGGCCGCTGTTCTCATACTGAGGAAGATTCTGACGGGTGAGGACGAGTGCGGTGGGAGCCGTCCCTGTGAGCGCGGAGATCCACGCCGCCGCCGTCTCCTTGCCGTCTGCGGGACGGTACACCTTCATATTGGGGATGGAGCGGAGCGCGATGAGCTGTTCGACGGGCTCATGGGTCGGGCCGTCCTCGCCGACGCCGATGGAGTCGTGCGTCAGGATGTAGACGACGGGGATGTTCATGAGGGCCGAAAGACGGATCGCGTGCTTGCAGTAGTCGGAGAAGATGAAGAAGGTCGCGCAGTAGCAGCGGAGCCCGCCATGAAGCTGCATACCGTTGGTGATGGCAGCCATCGCGTGCTCGCGGATACCGAAGTGCATATTCCTGCCCTCATAGTGACCGGGTGCAAAATCGCCGTAAGTGATGGTGTCGGTATTCTTCATATCGGAGAGATTGGAGGGAGCAAGGTCTGCCGAACCGCCCATGAGTTCGGGGACGAGCGCCGCGATCTTGTTGAGGACAACGGAGGACGTCTGACGGGTCGCCATGGGCTTTTCCCACTTGAAGAGGTCGTCCACCTTGGTCAGATCGACCATCTCGCCGTTCATCGCCGCCTTGTATGCCTTGGCAAGTTCGGGATAAGCCTTCTCATATTCGGCAAACATTGCCTTCCAGGCCTCTTCCTTCTCTGCGCCGCGCTTGCCCGCCTCTGCGGTATGCGCCAGCACTTCTGCGGGGACCTCGAAGGGTTCCGCACAGGGCCAGCCGAGCTTCTCCTTGGTCTTTTGAAGATTCTCGACGCCGAGAGGGGAACCGTGGCACTTGTGGCTGCCCTCGAGCGGGGTGCCGTAGCCGATCTTGGTCTTGCAGATGATGA
>QAKM01000100.1 GCA_003343805.1 Bacillota bacterium
GTGGAATGCGTCCAGACGGATAACGGCTTTGAATTTACCAATCGTTTCTCCAACCGCAAGCGGGATCTCCCTACTCTGTTTGAGACCACTGCCGCCCAACTGGGTATCCGGCACAAGCTCATCCGTCCCTATACGCCTCGCCACAACGGCAAAGTGGAGCGTAGTCACCGCGAGGATCAGAAGCGCTTCTATTCCTGCCACAGTTTTTACTCCTTGGATGACTTCGCCAGACAGCTCGCTGCTCACAACCGCCGCTCTAACAACTTCCCTATGAGGCCCTTAAACTACTGCACTCCTTCTCTGTTCGCCGTCCAATATGTTTGACAAACCTACAATAAGAACGGAGGGTATCGGTAATCAAATTGACAAAGGAAGATATTATCGTAAATTTCCTATAACGTAGGCAAGCAATGACCGGCGATATTCTTTTGAATATCGCCGGTCGCTTGTTGGGGTTCCCCCAAGCCCCGGACTGTCCGCTCCCGCGTCCAGTCGAACACGCCTTTCGGCGTGGCTTTGCGCTCCCTGCGGTCGCTTCCTCCTGCACATCCGCGCAGGAGAGAGGGGCGGCGCAATGCGCCGTCCAAAACCGCCATAGCCAGCGGGAAAACATGAAAGGGCGCACTGTAGACAGTGCAGAAAAAAACAGTGCCGTCCCGTTTGGCATGGGGCGGCACTTGTGCGTCACCGTTCCGGTTTTTGCTGTTCTTTTTCCTGTGTCTGCTCAGGCGGTTCCAAGCCTAAGATTTTATCCACGTTGCGGAGCGCAGTCTGGTAGGTGATCATATCCTGCCGTAGCGTTTTATACTGTTCATATTGTGTCTGCTTTTCTTCCAGCAGGGCGGCGTACTCTTTGGAAAGCTGCGCCACTTTCGGAATAGGTTTTCCCTCCAAAGCGTCAAAGGCTTTTTTCGCGGCTTCATGCCGAGCGATCTCCGTGCCATGCTCCGCGAGAAATTCTTTCTTATGGCGGGACTTCTTATAAGCCGCATAAACTTCCCGCGTTTTGGAATACTGGATGATATGGGTTTTTAGCTGTGCCACACCCGCCATCCGTGCTTCCAACTGTTTGATTTTCTCTGAAGCGGCATTAAAGCCGTCCTCGGCCTGCGCTGCCCGCAATGCCAGATCATCATAATCGGTGAGGTTATTTTCAATCAGAAAATTCAGCGTCTTTGCCGCTTCTTTCAGGTTGAAGATTTTTGCCCAGCGTTCATATCCTGCGCCTTTTCCGGCGGCGAGTTTCGCCTGAATGTCGATCAGCAGATTGACCTTTCTTCCGGCAGGTTTCGGTGCTGTTTTTCCTGCCGCCAAACGCCCGCCCCGGTCGGCAATCCTGGCGCGTAATGCGGTTTTGGTATAATCGTCCCCCAGCCGGTTTGCCCGTGTGGGGCGCTCCCATCCGGGTAAGCGGAAACCGGGGTTTTTGCCGTCCACAACCTCGTAGCCCTCGGTACGCATCCTTGCCAGAAATTCCTCATAATTATGACACTCCGGCAGTACCCGGTCAATGGTCTGCTGTAACTGCTTCTTGTGGCTGACCCCATACTGCGCCGCCGCCATTTCCTTTTGGGACCTGGCTTTTTTCTTCGGGTTCTCAATCACGGAAAGCCCATGTGCGCGGCATATTTCATCATTGAGCCGCCGTAAGATAAAAGCAGAATCTTTTACATTCTGAAATTTGGCGTCACAGTTTAAGTTCGTACTGTTAAATTCAATATGCGTGTGAATATGGTGCTTGTCAATGTGTGTAGCCACCACAAACTGATGCTGGCCGCCGGTAAATTTCATTGCCAGTTCATAGCCTATCTTGTGCGCGTCCTCCGGGCTGATTTCTCCGGGTTTGAACGACTGGATAATGCGGTACATGATAATATCACGCTTCGCGGACTGACTGCGCCCGGTAAGCTGGGCGTATATTTTTTTGCTGATTTCAAATTCCTCGGCGGCGGTTTCCGGGCTGCACATATAAGAGGAAACCAGATCGCCGCCGTCTGTCTTTTCTTCTTTCTGGTCGTAGTCGTGGCGTTCTTCCATCGACTGCTGGCGCGTCCGGTTTTTCATAATCTTGCGGGGGAGGATGCTGGAAATTGCCATAGCATCACCGCGCCCCGTCCCGTTGCCGCTGCTGTGTCCGCGCCGCCCGAACCTGCATACAGAGAAACTCGTTATAGTCCTTGCCCTGCTTCGGCGGGTTGGGATAAACCAGCTTGATGCGCCCGGAGAGTTCCGGGTCGTTTTGGATTTCCTCCGTGAGCCGTGCAATCCCTTTCAGGCCGGCTTTGTCATTATCCAGGCACAGGCTGATCTGTGTGACATAGGGGTGGTCGTGGAGAAACTGCATCAGGGCGCGGGGGCCGGTTCCTCCCAGCGATAAATAATGGCTGTCCCGTGGTTCGCCGCCGGACAGCTTTACTAATGTGGCAAGGGAGAGTGCGTCAATGGGGCTTTCCGCCACCGCCAGCCGGGGGCAGTCCGCTTGACCCGCTGGCAGGCAGAAACTGTATCGTTTGTCGCTCCCCTCCACATCCATGCGGAAGCTGTCCCGCGTCCCCCGCAGGCTGGCGGCACGGGCATTGCTTGCCGTATCTTTTCCCACAAAGACACAGTTCTGATACCGGCGGCTCTCGTATAAAATCCCGGCTTCCATGCACACGCCCAGCAGTTCCGGGTCAATGCCGCGATCCTGCAAATATCCCACCACAGCGGACGCGCACCGGCTGGCCTCCGGCAGTCTAAACGGCTTCTGCTGTTTTGGGGGCGGCTGCTTTTCGGGCGGCGGCGCACAGTACCCGCACAGGGATTCCACCGCGCCCACGAAATCCATGCCCCGCACCTTGATCAGATAATCCAGGGCCGTGCGCCCGCCGATGCCCCGGCTGTTCCAGTACCACTTGCCGTTGGAAATCTTCAAGCTGTCGTGGGTTCTGGTGCAGTATTCGCGGGGGCCGCTCCGTTTTAATTCCTGCGGCTCATAGGTCTGCAAATAGGTGAGCAAGTCCCATTCCTTTGCTTTTGCAATCTGTTCTTTGGTCACGCCTGCCAAATCATCACCTCCGATATGAAAAAAGGGCGGCGGGAGCATCGAACAAAACGCTCCCGCCGCAAGTGTTTACAATAAAGTGTTTATAAAGTTTCAAATTTCTTCAGCAGGTCATCCACGCCCTGCCAGATTTCCATGTAGCCCTGCCGCAAATCCTCCACGTCCTGGGCGTATAAGTTGTGGGTGCTGTTGCACCGGCGGGCGATCTGGTTGACGTTGCTGGAAACGGAGCGCAGCAGCTTTACCAGTTCCAGCACCGCGCCCATATCAAGCTGGACAATGTAGCCGTCCACCGCCATTTTCCGCAGGTAGGCCCGCAGGTTGGAGGTTCCCAGCAGTTCCATCCTGCGGTCAATCGCTGCTTTTTCCTCCGGGGAAACTTTGGTGAACAGCCCCACCGTGCGCCCCTCATTTGTTCTCACAGTACCGCCTCCTTTCGCGGGGTGCGCTCCACGCCGGGCTGTACCGGCGCGGGCGGTTCATAGTTGCGGAGCGCCTGCCGGATAGAGGGTTTATGGCCTGCCGCCGAAGCGTCCAGCCGCACCACCGGCGCGGATGCGCCAGCGTCCTCTAAATCCGTGCTTTCTTCCTCTGTCTGTTCCTGCTTCACGTCTTTTGAATCCGGTTTGGACAGTTCCCGGTTAAGCTGGTTTAAGCGGGCGGATTTCTCCCGCAGTTCGTCCTCTTTCGGGAACGGGCGGTCGGCTTCCTCTTTGGCGTTTTGCAGTTCGCTTTCCAGTGTGGCCAGCCGCTCCTTTTGCGCCTCCAGCCGTTCCGCCAGGTTTTCCAGCACATTGTTGATACGGGTGACATTGCCCACCGCATCGTCGGAGAGTTCGGCGGAATAGGTCAGGCTCTGCTTCATGGTCACGCGGAATTTGCTGCCGTCGCACCTTAGCTGCATGGGGAAGCCGCGAAACTCTCCCAAATCCACAATCTTTTCCGGGTCGTCCATCAGCATACAGGCTTTAATGACCGCTTCGCCAGCCGCCTTGCGCTCGGTGTAGGCCTGCCCCATGACGGTCATGGAAAAGGCATCGTCCTTGACCGGGTGCGCCTGCACAATGGGCATATCCGCCGTCAGCGCTTCGATTAACAGCTTGGTTTCCGCGATCTTCTGCGGATAGTATTTCAGCGCCTTGTCCTGCATTTCGTACTGCTGGGAGGTATGGTTGGCTTTCAGCATTTTCAGCTTGGACACCTGCACGTCCAGATCCATTTTCTCACGGATGCGGTCGTCGCCGGTGGCCAGAGCTTTCACCTCGGCGTAGGAAAGGGCGGTGGCGTCCACATCCTCAGCGGAGCGGGCGGGGCTTTTGCTTGTCATAATCTGCCCGATGAATTTCTGTTTGTTTTCCACCAGACCCCAGTTGTAAGCGTCGAATGTGCCTTTAGTGACATACTTGAACATCTTCACCGATTCGTTCATGTTGCCCTGACGCAGCGAACGGCCAGCCCGCTGCTCCAAGTCGGCAGGTCGCCAGGGGCAATCCAGGTCATGGGATGCGACAATCCGGTTTTGTACGTTCGTACCTGCGCCCATTTTTGCCGTGGAGCCAATCAGGACACGCACCTGCCCCCGCCGCACTTTGGCGAATAATTCTGCCTTTTGGGTTTCCGTGCCTGCGTCGTGGATAAAAGCGATTTCCGCTTCGGGGATGCCCTTTGCAATCAGTTTCGCCTTAATATCGTCATAGACATTGAATTTTCCGTCGCCTTTGGGTGTACTAAGGTCGCAGAACACTAACTGTGTCCCTAAGATTTCCGTACTGTTTTCCCATTCCTGCACGATATTTTTGACGCAGGCGTTTACCTTGCTGTTTGGGTCGTCGGGCAGGAGCGGGTTTTGCAGCCGCTGGTCTAATGCCAGTTTGCGCCCATCCGAAGTGATGCGCAACATATTGTCAATATGGGGGTCAACCTGCCCGCCGCGCACGGCTTCCGCACGTTCCCCAAGTTCCTCCACCATTTCCTGCTGGAATGTGCTGGGTTCGGTGGTGACGGTGATATACTCCGCCTTTGGCACGGGGAGGTTCAGCATATCGGCGGTCTGGATGTCGGCGGCTTCTTTCCAGATTGAGATCAGTTCCGGCAGGTTGTAAAACTTTGCAAACCGGGTCTTGGAGCGGAAGCCGCTGCCCTCCGGCTTTAATTCCATTGCCGTCACCTTTTCGCCAAAATCCGCCGCCCATGCGTCAAAGTGGCGGTGTCCGTTCTGCTCCAGAGTATCGAACTGGAGATAGCGCATCATCGTATATAACTCTACCATGGAATTGCTGACGGGGGTGCCGGTGGCGAACACAATGCCGCGCCCGCCGGTGATTTCATCCATGTAGCGGCACTTGGCAAACATATCGCTGGATTTCTGCGCGTCGGTCTGGGCAATCCCCGCCACATTCCGCATTTTTGTATGCAGAAAAAGGTTCTTAAAGCCGTGCGCCTCGTCCACAAACAGCCGGTCAACGCCCAATTCCTCAAAGGTCACTACACTGTCTTTTTTCTTGCCGTCCGCCAGCTTTTGCAGCTTGGCTTCCAGGTTTTTCTTGGTCTTTTCCATCTGCTTGATGGTGTACTGTTCGCCGTCCTCTGCCTTCGCTTCGGCGATGGCGGTCACGATTTCCTCAATCTGCCCCTCGATGACGGCTTTCTGCCGCTCCGTGGAGAGGGGGATTTTTTCAAACTGCGTGTGGCCGATAATCACCGCGTCATAGTCGCCGGTGGCGATCCGGGCGCAGAATTTCTTGCGGCGGGCAGGCTCAAAATCCTTTTTGGTGGCAACCAGCACCTTTGCGCCGGGGTACAGGCGCAAAAAATCGCCGCCCCATTGCTCGGTCAGATGGTTGGGGACGACGAAAAGGGATTTCTGGTTTAAGCCCAGCCGCTTGCCCTCCATGGCGGCGGAGATCATTTCAAAGGTCTTGCCGGCACCGACACAGTGGGCCAGCAGCGAGTTCTTTCCGTAGAGCATCCGCGCCACGGCATTTTCCTGGTGGGTGCGTAAGGAGATTTCCGGGTTCATCCCAATAAAACGGATATGGGAGCCGTCATATTCGCGGGGGCGGATGCAGTTGAAACGCTCGTTGTACTTCTTACAAAGGGCTTCCCGGCGCACCGGGTCTTTGAAAATCCAGTCCTTGAACGCCTCGCACATGGCTTCCTGCTTCTGCTGGGCAATGGCGGTTTCCTTTTCGTTGAGGATACGGACTTCTTTCCCGTCAACCTCTTTTCTGTCAAATATCCGCACGTCTTTCTGGTTCAGGGTCTGCTCAAAGATTTCATAGGCGTTGATGCGCTTGGTGCCGTAGGTGGCGTAGACACGCACGTTGTCCCGGTTGTCCGCGCTCTTGCCCTGCACGTTCCATTCGCCGGTGGTAGGGGAATAGCGCAGCTTGATGTTCCTGTCCTGCAAATATACAGGAGTGTGGAGCAGTTCAAACATGAATTGCTGGTAGTATTTTGGGTCAATCCAGGATGCGCCGATGCGGACGCTGATTTCCGAAGCCGTCAGGTCTTTGGGCTGCACCTGTTCCAGCTTTTCTACGTTGATGGCAAACTGCGGGTTTTCCTCTGCGGCGGCGCGGGCAGCGGCTAACTTTGCCCGGACGTTGCCGGAAAGGTATTCGTCCGCCGTCTGCCAGCCCTGGTGCCAGTGTGTGCCGCCGTCCTCGATGTCAAAGAGGCCGGTGGCGGGGTCTTTGAAGATAATGCCCTGCAAATCCTTTACGATCTGCGGTATTTTTTCCGCGCCGCCCATCAGTGTTGCCATATAGCCTAAATCGACGCAGGCTTTTTCCCCGATAGATACCGCCAGCGCCTCCACAGCCGTATCGACGCTGGTAACGGCGCGGTGTGTCTGGATAGTGCGCTTGGTGAACATATCCGCCTTGCGCTCCAGCTTCCCCTCCTCGTTGATGACTTCCAGAGAGCAGAGCAGCGGGTAGGAGGAATCCTGCTCAAACGCCAGTTTATTGCCGGTGCTGTTCAACAGCCCGTATTTTGCGCTGAACGCATCATAGAGCCGGTTCAGATTTTCCTGCTCCGCCTGGATTTCCCCATCGTCCGCCCCGGCAAGCTGCAGGTCGATCAGGCGGCGGGCGCTGTCCCGGATGCCGATCATGCCTTTGACGCGCTCGGCGGGGGTTTTGCCCATCACGGCTTCCGTCATGCGGGAGTTTTCCCGGAAGTACAGCTTATCCCCGGATAAAGCGTAGCTGAAATTACGCACGGAGGGGTCGGCGGGGATGCTTTCTAATGTTTCGCCGTCCTGCTCCGTTTCCACTTCCAGCAGTTCCCGGTCGGGCGGGGTGATATTCTTAATCGCTTCCGTAAGCTGCTGTGACAGGTCTGCGCCGGGAACAGGCTCACAGGTGGTTTCTGTTTCGTTGCCGTACATACTGCGCCCCATGGCCATGGTTCCCAGCACCATTTCCGGGTGTTCCAGGAAATAGCGGTTTAAGGGTACGCCGTCCTCCGTCTGGCCGATTTCTACCCATTCCGGGAGTTTTTCAGGGATGCGGTCGCGTTTCTGGAAAAAGAGAATATCCGTGGTGACTTCGGTTCCGGCGTTGGCCTTGAACGCATTGTTCGGCAGGCGTACAGCCCCCAGCAGGTCAGCCTTTTGCGCCAGCGCCTCCCGCACCTTGCTGTTTTTCTTGTCCATCGTGCCTTTTGTGGTGATAAAGGCGACAATGCCGCCTGGACGCACTTTGTCCAGCGTTTTCGTAATGAAATAGTCGTGGATCATCAGGTTCTGCCGGTCGTACCGTTTATCATGCACCTGATAGCTGCCAAACGGCACGTTGCCCACCGCCAGGTCAAAGAAGTCGTCCGGGTGGTCGGTGCGCTCAAAGCCGTCTACCGTAATATCCGCTTTCTGGTAAAGCTGTTTAGCAATGCGCCCGGTCAGGTCGTCCAGTTCCACGCCGTACAGCTTCGCCTCCGCCAGTTTTTCCGGCAAAAGCCCGAAGAAGTTCCCGATGCCCATAGACGGCTCCAAGACCGTCCCCGGTGTAAAGTCCATCTGTTCCACCGCGTTGTAGATTGCCTGGATGACGGTAGGGCTGGTGTAATGGGCGTTTAAGACCGTGCTTTGCGCCGACTGGTATTCCGCAGGGGTGAGCAGTTCTTTCAGTTCGGCATATTCCTTTGCCCATTTGGAGTCGTTTGGCTCAAAGGCGTGGGAAATGCCGCCCCAGCCCACATACCGGGATAAAACGGCCTGTTCCTCCGGGGTGGCAAGGCGGTTTTCGGCTTCAATTTGTTTCAGGGTGCGGATGGCCTCGATGTTGTACTGATACTTGGCCTTTTCGCCGCCTGCGCCTAAATTTTCATCGGTGATCCGGAAGTTGTGGCGTTCCGGCCCGAAGCGCAGGGGCTGCAAAATAATCTTGCTGGGGAATACCCGGCTGTCTATTTCTTCCTGGGCGCGGCTGCGGGCTTTTCTTTGTGCCGGGGTTTTGGCAATCTGCCCGCCGTCAATCTCCACCGGCTCCGCCTGCTTGGCTTCTGCCTGCTGTTCCAGCCGCCTTTCCGCTTCGGGGGATAAGAAAATCAGGTCGTTAAAATCCAGGCTTTCCAGTTCGTTGTCAATCAGTTCCCGCAGGCTGTCGTATTCCCGTCTTTCCACGCATACGCCGTCTACCACCTGGCTGATGTTGAAGTGGGTCAAATCCACACTGACCTGGATTTCCCGTTCCTCGTCCCCAATCGTGGTATAGGCAATCCCGATATGCTCCAAATCGGAAAAATCCACATCATCGCTGCCGTACTCGGCATAGGCAAACCGTTCGATAAGCTGTTTTGCCGTGTCTAAATCGGAAATTCCGGGAGATTTTGCTTCCTGTGCAGGTTCTGCGTTAAAATGCTCCTGCTGAATTTCTTCCACAAACTGACGCACAAAAGAGATTGGTTCGCTGCGGAAAATAGGATACCAGCCCCGCAGTTCCATATCTTGCAGGCTGACGGTTCCGGCATTGTAGTCCACGCTGTCAATCTTCATGCGCCGTCCGTCAATGGTCAGTTCCATGCCAATCGGCAGATATTCCGCCGCGTCGCGCTCCTTGATGATTTCATAAGGCGCATTGCCGCCGCGCTCTGTATCAGGCTGCGCCAGCACGACGCTTTTGCCGTGTTCCAGCAGTTTTTTAAGGACGGACTGCCAGCCGTTTGCCCCGGTAACAGCGACCGTTCCCAAATCAGGAATATCGCGGGTGATGATTTTTGTACCAAGTGCAGGCGCGGCTTCCTTTGCGTCCTCGCCATAGAAAAGCATGGTTTTACCCACCTGGACACCCACCAGCTTGTCGGGGTATTGGGCTTTCAGGTTCAGATATTCCTCTACGTTTGGGGTAAGGTTCGGCTCGGCATTTACGGCTGTTTCAGGAGCTTTTTGTACCTGCGGTGTACCCGTGCCGGTAGCTACCGCGCCATCCTCCGGTGTGGGGAATGGTACAATATTGTCGCTCTCATTTTTCGGCTCCGAATTGTCCGCAGCGGGTGTGTCCTGCATATTTTCCGACTCTTGTGTCTTTACTGGTTCTTGCACCTTTTCCGGTTCCTGTGCTTTTTCTGATTCTTGTGCTTTTTCCGGTTTCTGTACTCGTTCTGCTGTCTTGGGCGGAGTAGAAAATACCGGCGTATCCTGGGTGGCGGAAATGGACATTTCACTGGTATCGGCAATCTTTTGAATTTCTTCCCTGATTTCCTCCGGCAAATCCGCATCGTAAAAAGTCACGGTGCGGTCAGGGGCGATATGGGCAACCGTTTTATAGTCGCCGTGTTCTTCCTCCAGACGGTTCCAGACGGTCAGGCCGTTTCCCATATGTCCATAGCCTAAGTCATAACGGGCGGCAGGGCTTTCCGGTTTAATGGGCGCGGCAGTTTTCGGCGCGTCCGGTTCCGTCTGGTGCAGTTCCTGTTTCGATTCAGGGGCCGCGGCAGGTTCAGACGAAAGGCCGAACATATCCAGTGTAAGCTGTCCGTCGGCATCCTCCCGTGGGGCAGGATGTTTCTTGCGGGAGAGGGCCTTTGCCGCCGCTGCAAGTCCGCTGAGGGGTTCTTTTTCCGGCTTGGCCGTGCGTTCTTTCTGTTCCTGCTTTTTCTGGCGTTCCTCTTGCAAGACGGCTCCGGGCAGAGGGGTGAACAGGGAGTATTCCCCCCGCAGGTATGCGCCCATTTTTTCAAGCGCCGGTTCCATCAGCTTATAAGCGCGGTCGTCCGGGGACACCGCCGCCAGAGCCTTGACCATCTTTTCATAGTGGGCCGCGCATTGTTCCGGGCTGTCCAGCATGGGGCGGAATACCTTTTTTGCCGCGTCAACATCCCAATCATGGGGAATTTTCTTGTCCGGGTCGTTGGGGTCGTAGTATTGGAACGCATACAGGCTCCGGGCAAGCTGTATCTTTTCGTATTCCGGCAGGTACGCTTTTTCGTTGCGGTTCAGATAGCGATCCTCTTTAATCAGCCCGGCAATCCGTTTCTGTACCTGCTTCCAGTTCAGCGTCACCGTGTCATAGTTTCCATCGGAAAAATCGTCGGCGCGGGACAGCTTGATGCCTTTGCCGTCGTGCCATTCGTCATAGCCTAAGTAGCCATGCCCGCCGGTGCCGTATTCGTTTTTCAGAAATTCGATGCACTCTTTGGCGTCATGTCCCTGCATAAAGTAGGAATAAATACGGAATTTCCCCTCCGAAACGCCGGAACCGCCGGTGAGCATCCGTGTGATCTCGTCCTCAGTGACAAAGGCGCCGCGGGCAGGGGAAAAGCCCTCTACGGCATGAAACTCCGTCACCGGCTTATCCATATTGGCCAGACGTTCAGCCAGTTCAGCGGGTGGCGTCTGCACACGGAAGCGCAGCAGATTCGGATTTTCCTGCCAGGCATTGGCAAACTGTATGATTTCTTTTGCGATTTTGGCGCGTTCAGATGGGTCTTTTAAGAGCGCGGCAATCTTTGCAGTGCTGTCGGGAAAACCTCCGTACAGTGCGTCAATCGTAGGGAGGAAGCCTTTTTCTTTTGCTTCATCACTGAAATCCTGCCGCAGATGCCACAGCTTTGCAGACAGTTCCTGAAATTCGTTGTCGCGGGCTGCGTCGATCTTGTCCTGGCTGGCAAACTGGCCGTCATTCAAAAGCTGGCGTATCTGCGCCGCTGCCTGCCTCCAGGTGACAAGCGCACCGCCTCCGGCAGAGCGCCCCGGCGCGATATGGATGCCGCTTTGACTGAACCACAGCGAATATTCATGCTCTGCGATTTTAAGCCCCTTGCCGCCTGTGCCGTATTCCTTTTGCAGAAAATCGGCGGCAGACTGCTCCGCTGGGTCTTTCTGGAAAAAGGCAACGATACGCAGGATGCTGTCCCTCTCGTTGCCACCGCTGGTGAGGGCGCGTCCAATGACCGCATCCGTCACTTTCCCGGCAGAAGCGGCAGGGCGCAGTTCCTGCTCGGTTTTCTGTGCCTGGGCAATGGTTTCAATCTGCTGTTCCACGGTAGGGAATAAAGAAAACTGTGTGAACACCGGCTGTTCAGACGCAGAAGCGGCGGGCTGTTCGCCCGCCGCTTCCTGGTTCTTTTGATTTACCTGTAAACGATCTCGTTCAGTACGATTTCCTCCGCCTGGGCGGTGAATTGGTTGACTGCCTGTACCCAACCCATTTGATTGCTGGCTTTCATCGCTTCGTCCACTCCGTTCTGTTTCTTCAAGTCCTCCACGATCCGGTCTGCCTGTTCCCGTGCCTGCCGGTCGATCTCCCGCAGGTGGGGTTCCAGCCGCCCGGTCAGCAGCATCGAGGTGTATGTCCCTTTGTGGTGTTCCTGAAGAAAGGTCTGCCGCAGCTTGCCGTACCTGCCCAGCGGCATCTCCTCCATCTCGTCCTCCCCGTCCATTATCAGGTCGGGAATCTGGTAATCGCCCATCTTCCTGTATGCCAGTTCTGCCATTTTGTATGCTCCTTTCTTCACTTTCACGCTTTAATGTGTTAAATTGTTCCCTGTCTTTAGTATAATCCATCACCGGCTCTTTTGCAAGTGGTTTTTCGGGATTTTTTTGCTGTTGCTGCGTCTTTTCTCTGTCTGCCCGCTGGATGGCTTTCTTGATTTCCAAAAGCATATTCATGGACAGTTCGCTGGTGGCGCTGCCTAAGTGGTGGAGGACGGCAGGGGTGGAAAATTCGCTGATGCCGTCAAAATCATCATCCTCCAGATAGTCGTCAGGGTTTAAGCCGCAGCGGGAAAGCAGCGCGTACTGGACGCTGGCGGTCAAAAGATCGCGGAAGCGTACTTCCAGGTTGAGGTCGTCCAGCCCCTCCAGAAAACTGTCCTGCGTGTCATAGGCAAGGTCAGAAAGGTGTTCGCGGTACACTTCCTCTACCGCGTGTTTTGCCTGCTCCATCAGCGCAAGCCCGATGTCTTTCTTTTCCGTTTCCCCGTACCGCCGCGCCAGTGATTCCATGACGGCGGCATGGTGTTCGTCTTTCATTTCCCACAGGTAAGGCATCTTCGCGCCCCGCACCGGGCGGGTGTCCGCCACATCGAACACATAGGTCAGCCGGGGGCGGATGCCGTCCTTTTTAATCAGCGCAATGCCTTTGGAGCCGGCCTTAACCCAACGCCGCATATCCTCATTCCATAATTCCATGCTGGCGCAGGCGGTGGCGTCGGGACGCTGGGCGTAGATTAAAAGCTGTTCATCAAACGGGTATTTGTAGAGCCGCGATGCAGTAGCCAGATAGCTTTTCCAGCCCTCCGCGCCCCGCGTGACGGCCTTGGCGGTCTGGTCTGCAAGCTGCGACACATATTGTAACTTATTCGCCATGTTTCCCTCCTTTTTCGCAAAATAAAAGCCCGGAACAGGTGCGTCCTGCTCCGGGTGTGTAGATAAATATTATTCTTCTTCGGGGAGTTCCCAGGGGGAAAGCCCCATTTCTTCCCACGTTACGCCGTAGGGTGCGCCGCCGGAGGTATAACCGGCGATAAAGAAAAAGCGGTCGTCAGAATCCGGAAAGCGGTCGTAAAAGTCCTGCTGTTTCTTCGCTTCCCGTTCCCGCCGTAACTGTTCCTGGCGTTTCTGTTCCGTCTGCCGTTTTGCCGCCGCCTGCTCCGGGGTTAATGCGCCGATTTCCTCCAGGTCGTTCAGCGCGGTGGTTACGTCAACTTTGAATTTTTCCCGGTAGGCCCGGACAAGGTGCGTCCCTGTGTAGGTGGGAAGCCATTGGCGCGCCATGCGGATGCGGGCGGCGTGGCGGGCCGCCTTATTTTTTTGTTTTGCCCACTTGGGGGTCGTGCTGTTTTTCATGTTCTGCCACCTCCGCGTTTTTCGGATTTTATTATACCACGGCCGGATGGCAGGGACAAGCAGCCCGCCGCGCCTCTTTCGTTCCTCTTATCCGGTATCGTCTGCCTGTTTCCGTATCTCCGCCGCCGCATAGCGGATCAGTTCCTCCGGCGTAGGGATTTCGCCTTTACACGGCACCCGCCGTTGATATGCTGCCGTCACGCCGCCGTCTTTTGGCGGGTTCGTCCATGCCATAGTTATGGCCATCTGCATTTCTTCCCGCACTTCTTTTACCGTAACGCCATTTTCCTTTGCAATCTGTTTCAGTATCTTCTTCATCCTCATAGTTTGTTCTCCTTATGAATTGTTGGCACGTTTGTATGCTCCATTAGTTCATGTTTTATCATAATGGATGAACAGCGCACAATCTGTCGAAACGTGTTGTTTATAAAAATTTTATGATTTGATAGTTCATAAATCAAAGTTTTTCACGCCTGATAAATCATTTTAAGGAAGTCCGGCGCTATCTATACTTTATATGTACCAACAGTTCATGCGGTACGAACATAATGTAAAGGAGAGATCAGCCATGGAACAACCATTCAATATACTTCTCATGGGAGAGCGGCTCCGTTCCTGCCGGGTCGCCAAAAAGCTGACCATGAAAGAGTTTGCGGAGCAGTGCGGCATTTCCGAACGGTATCTCGCAGATATTGAGCGGGGAATCAAAGCGCCGAAGCTGGAAACCTTTGTGGGTATCGTCAATGCAGTCGGCGTTTCCCCAGAATATCTGCTTCAGGACAGCTTAAAAACGGTGGATGCAGGCAATCTTGTGAGGGATGCCTTAAATACGCTTCCCGCCGGACAGCAGGAATTGTTTAAGGAATTTATTCTGGGTCTGGTAAAGAGCATGGGATAAGCACTTAGCCGCTTCCCCAGCGTTTCCGGTTCATCTCTGCCAGCACTTCCTTTTGTGCCGCAGACAGGACGCGGGGCGGGGCTACTTTCAGCCACTTCTTGGGCAGTTCAAAGGTCAGCCCGCCGTATCCGTTGTCCGCCGTCTGGCGCACCTGTCCGGGGTAGGCGGCGCACAGTTCCGAAAGCTGCCGGCAAAGGGCGGCATTGTGGGTATAGATGCTTGCGGCGGCTTCTGCTTCGTTAAAGAGAAAAATAGATTCTCTTTCTGCTTTCGAGAGGTTCATCGGGCGGCCTCCTTTCCCTGCGGGGGCTTCTTTGGTGCGTCGCGGTTCTTTGCGGCATCCTCCCGGCACTGGTTCAGGGCATCCAGCACGGAGGGCCTGGGCGGTTTGTTATTGATGATCCCGTCGATCTGGTTATAGTTGCCCTCCACGCTCATTTCAGCGGCGGCAAGATAGTTTGCGGGGCATACTTCCTGAAAGGCACGGATGTTTCCGTCCTCTGCCAGCACCGGCACATAGAGCCGCCCGGTCTGCAAATACATCCCGTCCATACCTGCGCCGCCCTTGTAGCGTCCTGCGCTGTCACGCTCGCACTCCAAAAGGGCGATTCCATTTGCCAGGAGATAGCCCGGTTCCGTGCGCCGGTAAAATAAGCCGTAAGGGACGCCAACCTGCTTGATTGCGATTTCCCCGCCGATCAAAAGGTCTTTCGGTTCCTCTTTTTTCACTCTGCATCCACCTCCCGCGCCGTGCTGACTGCCGTAGCCAGTAAATAGATGGCATCGTCCAGGGCTTCTAAAACCTCCTCCGGCTCGGTATCAGACATTGCCATCAGGGTTTCCACAGTTTCCTCCGTAAGCCCCAGCCATGCCGCCATTTCCGGCACATTGGGCTGGCTCTGTGCGCCCTCGAAAAAGTAGGAGTAGGGCATACCGAACCGCTGTGCGATCTCCTGGAACTGGTACACGTTGGGGGCGGCGGAGCCGCTTAACCAGCGGTTCATTTCCGGCAGGCTCACATCCAGGTACTGTGCCAGTTCTGCGGCATCCGTGCCGCTGATGGCCAGGAGGCTTTTCAGGTTTCGGGTAAAGCAGCTCGTTTTCTTTTCCATAAATCAGTTTCCTTTCTTTTTGGTGGTTTTGGTGTTGTCAAATTCCAGCTTAAAACGGACAAATTTTTCTCCGGTGTCCTCCATCACGACCGTTGCATCGTAGAGGACGCCTTTTTTCTCTGAAAACAGCCCGGTCATGGGTACACGCCCGTTTTTGAGCAGGGCGGCGGCAGCCTTGCGGGTCAGTTCCTTGCGCTTCCTGGTAAAAAAGCGGTCGTTTTTCCAGAGCGCAAATCCACAGGGCGGCGCAGCGTTCCAGCCCTCGCAGAAGAAACTCTTTTTGCCCTCTACCACATTTTTGCCGCAGCGGGGGCAGATGCCTACCACTGTGCGGCCGGATGCGGACAGGGTGGAGGATTTGGCGGTAACGCCCTGATAGCTTTTCACCAGTTCGGTGAGCATGGCGGTAATGCCAGCCATGAAGTCCTCCGGGGACAGTTCGCCGCGCTCCACCGCGCCCAGCCGTTCCTCCCATTCGGCGGTCAGTTTTGCGGATTTCAGCGCGTCAGGCATCACGCGGATAAGTTCTGTGCCTTTCTCCGTGGGAAGAAGCTGCTTTTTCCTGCGCTCCACAAAGCCGGAGCGTACCAGCTTTTCAATCACGCCGGCACGGGTGGCAGGAGTGCCAAGCCCTTTGCGCTCCACATCCTCTAATTTTGCAAAATCTTCTGCGCTGGCGTGTTCCATTGCGGAAAGAAGCGTATCTTCGGTGAAATGGGCCGGGGGTGAGGTCGCGCCCTCCTTGACGGACGCTCCCTGGGCGGTCAGCCTCTGGCCCTCGGTGAGTTCCGGGAGCGGCGGGGAGGGTTCCGTCTGCTTCGGTTTCTGTTTTAAGGTGGCATGGAACGCCTGCTCCATCGCCGTCCAGCCTGCCGCAGTTTCGGTTTTCCCTTTGGCGGAAAAGACAGCGCCGCCACATTCCAGAGTGGCGGCGGTTTCCGCATAGGTATGGGGTTCGCCCACCGCACACAGCAGACGGGCGGCAGCCAGAAAGAGGATATTTTTCTCGCCGGAGGGCAGCGCAGACAGATCGGTTTTTGCCGCTTCCACAGTCGGCAGGATGGCATGGTGGTCGGTGACTTTGCTGTTGTCCACCACCTGCATAGCGTTCACCGGCAAAGGCAAATCTGCCGCAAAGGGCAGCGCCGCCGCGACGGACTGGCACAGCGCGGGAAGCCCTGCCGCCATATCCCCGGTCAAGTAGCGGCTGTCCGTGCGGGGGTAGGTAGTCAGTTTCTTTTCATACAGGCTTTGCAGATAATCTAAGGTCTGCTGGGCGGTGTAGTCAAAGAGCCGGTTGGCTTCCCTTTGGAGGGTGGTCAGGTCGTACAGTTTGGGCGGGCGTTCGGTTTTTTCCTTTCTGGTAACGGCCTGCACCGACGCAGGCTTGCCCACACAGCCAGTCCGCAGCTTGCCCGCGTCGGTTTTGGAGGAAAAGCGTTCACTGGCAGCGTGGAAACCGTCCAGTTCCAGTTCCACGGTATAAAATTTCTCTTTCTGGAAACCGGAGATGGCGGCTTCCCTCTGGGTGAGCAGCGCCAGCGTCGGGGTCTGCACCCGCCCCACGTTCAGTGTTTTTCCACGGTACAGCGTGGTAAACAGCCGTGTGCCGTTGATGCCGATCAGCCAGTCCGCCTTGGCGCGGCAGAGGGCGGCGGCGTACAGATGGTCATAGTTTCTTCCGTCCAGCAGGCTGTCAAAGCCCTTTTGGATAGCGGTTTCCTCCATAGAGGAAATCCAGAGCCGCTTGACGGGCTTTTCACAGCCGCATAAATGATAGGTCAGACGGAAGATCAGTTCTCCCTCGCGCCCCGCGTCGGTGGCGCAGATCAGGGAGGTGACATCGGCGCGGTGCATCAGTCCTTTCAGTATTTCAAACTGTTTTTTGGTGTCGGGCAATGCCTGATACTTCCACGGTTCCGGCACAATGGGCAGGTCGGCGTAATTCCATTTGGAATAGCGGGGGTCATAGGCATCGGCGGGGGCAAGTTCCACCAGATGCCCGACGCACCAGCTAACCAGGTAGCCGCCGCCCTCCATATAGCCGTCCCTGCGGCTTTTCGCGTCCAGTACCTTGGACAACGCCATCGCTACCGACGGTTTTTCCGCAATCACTAACTGCATTTTCTTCTCCCTCCTTTTTCAGATTTTGATAGCATATCCCTACGCATGGTTGATTCTGTCCGTAAGGGCAGCGGTAACAGGGGTGTCCCGGCGGATGGACGGGGGAAGCGGCGCGGCTGGGCGCTGGCCTTTGGGTCATCATCCGCTCAAAGGGACTGTCGGTAAAGCGCATCAGTCGTCCTCCCCTCCATAGCCGTCAGGGTATTCCGGTTCTTCCGGTTCGTCGTAGTCCGTCTGCTGCGGCACATCCGGCGCGGCATCTTCCTCGTCCTCATTGACCGTTTCTTCCTCATACCCGCCGGTCAGTTCGTCAAAGTCCTCCGCATCGTCCAAATCCTTTTTGGGTTTGTAGATTTTGAAATAGTAGCCAGCGCCGCCAGCCGCCAGCGCCACAAGCAGCATCAGGATCAGAGTGCCGGAACCGCCGGTTTTCTTTTTATCCGGTTCCGTACCGGGGTCGGTTTCCGTGTCAGTTACCGGGGCTGTGCCGGTGCAGTCTTTCCGGGTCAGGATGCAGACGGGGCAATCCGTATTGACCTCGCCGGCAGCGCACTGATCCTTGCAGATGCAGACCGGCTCCGGGTCAGGGATTGCGTCCGTCTGCGGCGTATCGTCCTCCTTGACTGCCAGCGCCATTAAGTCGGCTTCGGTGACGGCGTTCAGGAAGTACACGTTTTCCGTGTCGCGCTGGTTGTCAATAATCAGATAGAATACATTTTCATCCGGGGTCTGGATGGTGTAAAATTCCTTGCCGTCCTCGCCGGTGGCGTTATCCAGCACGGTGGCCTGGCCGTCCGGGGTCAGGGGAACCGGGTCGCGGGGCGTGGTGTCCGGCTCCTCGTCCGGGGCGGCGCTTGCTGAAGCAGAGGGCTTTGCGCTGCCGGTGTTTGTTGGCTTTGAAGCAGATGTTGTCGGTGAAGTGGTCTGCGTGGGTGTAACCGTTGTTGCAGGGGCAGGGGTGGACGATGTTTCCGGCGCAGTGGTTTCGGCGGGCGGTGTTGTGGCGCTGGAAGTGTCCTTTTTCTTATCCTCTGCCTGATAATTGGGGTTTTTTACCTGCACGATTTTTGACTTGTTCCCCGCAGCGTCCACCGCCTGCACGGAAAGCTGCTCATAATCATCGGGCAGATCTTTCAGAGGGACATCCAGTGTGCCGTTGGTCAGATCGGAGTATTTTTCGCCGTCAACATAGATCGCCGCCACACCGGAAAGGTCGTCTTTGGCTTCTGCGCGGAGCAGCCGCCCGTCCATGCTGGCGCGGAGGGTGGGGGCGGTGCGGTCGAAGCACTCAATATAGCGGGATTTCTCGTAAACTTTCCCGTCATGGCCGGTGGCACAGACATAGACGGTGCAGTTCTCGGAAAGGTCGGTTTCGCCATACCAGCAGTTGTCGCGCTGCTCCAGCGTGTCGGTCACATCGCGCCATTGCCCGTTTTTCTCGATTTTCACCTGTACCAGCGCAAAGCCGCTGCCTGCTTCATCGGTAATACGAAACTCTGCGGCGGCGCTGCCCGTGCCCCAGCCGGAGGGCGGCGTGATCCGGATGGAAAGGCTGGAAGCAGGGACAGGCGCGGGGGCTTTCCCGGTGCAGCCGACCAGGTCGGCCTTGCAGATTGGGCAGTCAGGATTGACCGCGCCAAGTTCGCAGAGGTTTTCACAGATGCAGGCCGGGGCAGGGGCTTCCACGGTACAATCTGCCAGGTTCAACAGGCAGACGGGGCAGTCCAGATTGACCGCGCCGGGTTCGCAATGGGCGGTGCAGACGCAGGCCGGCTCTGCGGGCGGCTCCGGCTCTTTGCCGGTACAGCCGGACATATCCTGCGTACAGACCCGGCAATCGGCGTTGGGCGCATCTGCCGCGCACCGCGTTTCACAGATGCAGACGGCTTCCGGTTCCGCACCGGCGCAGGAGGTCACATCCTGCACACAAACGGGGCAGTCCGCATTGAGGGTGTCCGCCGTACAGCGGGTGTCACAAAAGCAGGTGATTTCCGGCGGTGTGGTGGCTTCCGGTTCCGCACCGGTACAGGCAGTCACATCCTGCATACAAACCGGACAGTCGGCATTGAGGGTGTCTGCCGTACAGCGGGTGTCACAGAAGCAGACCACTTCCGGCGTAGCGGTGGTTTCCGGCTCCGCGCCGGCGCAGGCAGTCACATCCTGCATACAAACCGGACAGTCGGCATTGAGGGTGTCTGCCGTACAGCGGGTGTCACAGAAGCAGGCCACTTCCGGCGCAGCGGTGGTTTCCGGCTCCGCGCCGTTGCAGGCAGTTACATCCTGCGTACAAACTGGACAGTCCGCATTGAGGGTGTCCGCCGTACAGCGGATGTCACAGGAGCAGATGATTTCCGGCTCTGCTGAGTCATGCAGGCCATCCTCAGCGGCAAAGGTAGCACCCATTAACGGGAACATCGTCCCGACGCAAATAAAAATGCACAGCAGCATCGCCGCCGTACGCTGAAAGATTTTTGTTTTCATAGGTTCAGATTTCCTCCTTTTCCATGTTTTCTAATGTGCGGGAAGTGCCGTTTGGCGGCAGTTTCGCCCCGCGGATCATATCCAGCAGACCGCGCAGTTCCTCCGGCGAAGCCGCCACGCCCCGCACGACCTGCAAGATTTCAAGGTTTTCCTGTTCGGTAATCTGCTTTTCCAGATCCCGCACACGGGCCTGCCATTCGGCGGCTTTTTCTTTGGCTTTCGCCAGTTCCGTTTTTAATCGGTCAATTTTCAAAATATACCTCCGTTCTTTTCAAAAAATTTCAGTTGATACGGCCATAGGCGTACAGATGTTCAACCCAATAGGGATTGGAAGTGCTGGCGTAGGAGATCGGGTCGCCGCAGTGGATGAACCGCCCGCCGCCCACATAAATTCCCACATGGCTGACCGGCCCCGGTGAGCTGTATGTACCGGTAAAGAAAATCAGGTCGCCGGGCTGTGCGTTTGCCGCAGATACCGGCGTACACAGGTTATAAAGCCCCTGCGCCGTCTGTCGTCCCACGCTGCCCACGCCGGACTGGTTAATGACCCATGAAACATAGCCGGAGCAGTCAAAAGAGGTAGACGGATGGGAACCGCCCCAAACATAGGGGAAACCTAAGTATTTTTCCGCTTCCCGGAGCATGGCTTCAAAGCTGCCGTCCCCCATTGGTTCGCCGGAGTAGTCGGGAATCACTGGCCCGCCCGGTGCACCGGGTATTGCGCCGGTTCCGTCGTCGCCGTTGTCTACAAAGAAATAGGGGTTTAAGTATTCGCCGTCCAGCATGACCTCCAGATGGAGGTGCGGCCCGGTGCTGTCGCCGGTGCTTCCGACAGCGGCGATCACATCCCCGCGTTTTACTTCCTGACCGGCGCTGACATTCAAACTGGAGCAGTGGGCGTATCGGGACTGATACCCCTTGTCGTCCTCAATCACCACGCACAGCCCATAACTGCCCGCATCGCCAGCCGATACCACACGCCCGTCCTGCACCGCCAGAATCTGCGTACCCTGTGCCGCCGCAATGTCAATGCCGCGATGGAGGCTCTTTTCCCCGCTGACGGGGTGTACCCGCCAGCCGTAGCCGCTGCTGACATATCCAAGCCATGAAAAATCAAAGGGATTGCCAAATGCCTGCCGGTTGCCGTAGGTCTGCATATACACAGCGTAACGGTCGGTCTGTTCACCGGGGGACAGGCGGCTTTGCAGCACGGAGGACAGCGGGCGCACGGCCAATGTTGTTTGCAGGACGTACCAGTCGTAAGGGTCGCCGTCATCGTCATACCGGGTTTCTACAATCACTTCGCGGGTGAGGGTGTACTGCTCGGAAAAGATACGGTCAATTTCGGGCTGGACTTCGGCAAAGGTAAAGGCGTTGAACGCGGTGGAGAGGTAGCCCAGCAGTTCATAGGGATTATGGCTGATTTCACCGATGCGGTAGCGGTACTCATCATAGCCGGGGTAATGATCTTCGGTTGCATCAATATCCATCTGCAAATCCGTTTCCTTTTCGGTATAGTAAAGGTCGCTCTGGCAGATTTCCTGCTCGTCTGCCATGTAGGACGCGGAAATATACGAGGACTGGAAGCCGGACAACATGGCGGTGCAGGAGGTCAGGCCCGTGGCAAAGAACATCACCACCAGAGCCAGCAGCGCAACCGCCAGGAATACCGCCTTGTGCGCCGCCGCATACTGCGCGATGGCGCGGGCAATCTTGCCGGTGGCGGTCAGCACATTTTGGGTAAAATGGGCGGTCTGTTTGGCTTCGTGGGCAGCCTGGGCGTATTTGCGCTTGATTTTTTGTTTCTGCACCCATTTTGCCAGCGCGTTTTTTCGTTGCAGTTCCGGGTTATCCCGCAGGGCGGTCTGCCATGCCAGGCTGGTATGCTCCTGTGCCGCTTTCTGCTGGGCTTTTCGCAAGGCGCGGTAAGGCTTGGTGCGTCGGCGGTTTTTCTCCCAGCGTAGCAGCCGTCCCGCACCCTGCTCGACAGCCAGTTCGCTTTTATGGATGGATTCCAGCGCCACATTGTCACGCTCATATTCACGGAGTTTGCCGTGCAGCTTTAAGACTGCCGCCGTTTTTGCCGCTTCGCCGGCACGGGAGGGCAGGGAGGGCTTGCGGTACTCCGGCAGGATTTCATCCTCAAAGCGGAGCCGCCGCTTCATGGTTCCGCCTGCTTCGTCAGGCTGGCGTTCCAGGCGTAGGCGGCGTTTGGAGGGCAGTTTCATCTGTGCCTGCTCCACACGGCGGTTTGCCCGTTCGGTGCGGCGCACAGCCTTTTCGTACCGCTTTTGCTGGCGGGTGGGAGGGTCTGACGCAGTAGCATCGGAATTTTTTCCATCTTTGGGAGTGTCCTCAAATTTCAGGCGCGTCCCCTCAGATTTTGCTTTACCCTCCGGTTTTGCCTTATCTTCTGGTGCTTCCTTGCCCTCTGGTTTTGCGGCGTGTTCGGCTAACTTTGTGGCCTGCCGCTTTTTCGTTGCTGTGCGGTCGGCGGTGGTGGCTTCCGGTTCGTCTTTATCAAATCTCAACCGAGAGCCGCCCTCTGATATACGCCGTCTTGTGATCGGAGTGCTGTCTATACCGCGCATGGAGGATGGTTCTGCACCGTCCGGCTTTGTAGCGTGTTCTGCTAACTTTGTGGCCTGCCGTTTTTTCGTTGCTGTACGGTCGGCGGCGGTGGCTTCCGGTTCGTCTTTATCAAATTGCAGGCGGGAGCCGCCCTCAGATACGCGCCGTTTTGTGGTTGGAGCGCTTTCTGTGCCGCGCATAGCGGGAGTTTCTTCGCCGTCCGGCCGGGCAGCGTGTTCCACGAATTTCGTGCTTTGCTTCTTTTTGCCCTTTTTTCCGCGTGTTTGGGGGCGTTTGCGTACCGGCGCGGGTATGGGTTCTTCGGTAACAGGGGTGTCCAGCAGCGGCGTATCTGCTGCGCCGCGCATGGATGCCGCCGCATCGGGCGGTGGTGCTGTGCCGTCTGCAAGATATTCCGATACAGACAGCGGCTCCTGTGTTGCTTCCGGCATGGGCTGGTGCTGTTTTCGCTTTTTGCCGGTATCGGTGGCGCGTACTGCCGGACGGCGCATATCCTCCCGGTCAGTGGGCCGGGTGCGGTCAAAGGCGGCGTCTGCCGTCCGCTGGCTGACGCGCCGTTCTTCGCCGGTAGCGCGGTTCTGTTCCACCAGGCCGTCCCGCCCCATCTTCTGAACCTTTTTCTCCCGTGCCTGAAACCGTTCCCGGCTCACCGTGCGGTCTCCGGCGCTTTATGTTCCTTCTCCGGCACAGGCGCAGGGCGGGCGGTGGCTTCTGCTTTTTTCTCGTTCAGGGCCTGCCGGATGGAGGGCTTTTCGCTGCGTGTGTTTTCGCCCGGTTTTTCTTTGGGTTCCGGCTCCTTTTCCTCATTTATTGTCTGCTGGATTGGGGGCTTTTTTGATTCCCGCGCAGCTTCCGCCGCCGTTTCCAGCCGTTCCACGTTCCCGATGGCGGCAAGGGTGGCGTTGTTCATGCTGGAGAGCATCTTATATACCGTCCGCATGGGGGCAAGCACAGCAGCCTGAAAATGTCCCTCCTGCCCGCCGTCGATTTGCCGGGTTTCTTTTCCAATCACCGTGCGTCCTGCATTTTTCAGATGCCCGCCCGCGCTGCGGAGTTCGTGTCCGAGGGTTTCCACCTTTTCAATGCTCTTTTTTGTATCGTCCAGAGAACCGCTGATATTCTGCTGTATGGCTTCCAGCGTCTTATGGATGCCCATAGCAGAAATCGCTTTGTCCAGCGCGGAAACTCCGGCGCGTTTGAAACTCTCTATGGCATGGGCGGCGCACTGTATGATTTTCTCCCGCAGGCCATCCAGCTTTCTCTGGGTTTGCTGGACTTTGGTTTGCAGCGCGTTCACCATACCCTGCATGGTGCTTTTCTGCGGCGGGTTCTGTGCCTGGGCAAGCTGGATATTAACCACCTGTAATTCCTGGCGTACAGCCTCAAGCTGGCGGCTCATGCCGTCCATGTAAAAGAGCAGGCGGGACAAATCCTGTGCCTGTCCCGCCCGTCCGTTTTCTGAGAGCAGCTTCAGAAACTGCTCCATGATTTCCTGATTATGTTCCAAATGTTACCTCCTTTACTGTTCCACCAAATCCTCCGGGCGGGTCGTCATGATCGAATAGAGTTCCGTGTCTTTGGGGAAATGGTCAACGAACGGGATGATTACGTTGCCATAGAACAGCAGCCCCTCGCCGGCATTGGAATTGGTGACATAGCCAAGCTGGTGCGGGGAGATATTAAGCTGTTTCGCCAGTATCTGCCGGTCGCCGCCTGCCTGGTTGAGCATATAAATAAAGTCGCTGTTCTCAAAAATGTTCTCAATCTCACGGGAAGAAAGCAAGTCCTTTACATTTTGGGTGATTCCGGTGGGGATTCCGCCCCATTTCCGAAAACGCTTCCAAATCTCCACCGTATAGGCGGCGGTCTGCTCCTCCCGCAGTAAAAGGTGCATCTCGTCGATGTAGAGCCGGGTGGATTTATGGGCTTCCCGGTTCTCGCTGACGCGCCCCCATACCTGGTCCTGCACCACCTGCATCCCGAATTTTTTAAGCTGCTTTCCCAGGTTTTTAATCACATAGCAGACAATCCGGCTTTTGATTTCCACGTTGGTCTGGTGGTTGAACACGTTCAGGCTGCCGGTAACGTAGATTTCCAGCGCGGTGGCCAGCCTTTGCGCCTCCTGCTCCGGCTGTTCCCGTAAAAGACGGTAGAGGTCGCCTAACACCGGCATTTTCTCCGGCTTCGGGTCTTGCAGGTAGTCCCGGTAGACCATGTGGACACAGCGGTCAATCACGGTTTTTTCCACCGGCTCCAGCCCGGACTTGCCGCCCACGATCAGTTCCATCAGCGACAGGATAAAATCGCTTTTTAAGGTCAGCGGGTTATCGTCCTCGCTGTAATTGAGGGTCAAATCCATGGGGTTGATGTACTGGTCGGAAGCAGGGGAAATGTCAATCACCTGGCCGCCCAGCCGCTGCACAAGGGGCGAATATTCCTGTTCCGGGTCGATAATGGC
>QAKM01000065.1 GCA_003343805.1 Bacillota bacterium
ATCGATGCCGTGCGCGGCGAGATCGAGGCGGCCACCCAGAAGGGCGATTACGAGAAGGCGTCCCGTCTCAAGTACGGCGACCTTGTCTCCCTTGAAAAACAGCTCGACGATGCGAAGAAGAGCGTCAGCGCCCGCGGCGAGGATGCGCTTTTGCAGGACGAAGTCACCGAAGAGCAGATCAACCAGATCGTCGCACGCTGGACGGGCATCCCCGTCGCCCGCCTCAAGGAGGGCGAGCGCGAGAAGATTTTGCACCTTCCCGAACAGCTCCACCGCCGCGTGGTGGGGCAGGACGAGGCGGTCGAAAAGGTTTCGGAGGCCATCCTGCGTTCGCGGGCGGGCATCTCCGATCCCAACCGTCCCATCGGCTCCTTCCTCTTTTTGGGGCCTACGGGCGTGGGTAAGACCGAGCTTGCAAAGTCGCTCGCCGAAAACCTCTTCGATGACGAGAAGAACATCGTGCGCATCGATATGTCGGAATACATGGAAAAGTTTTCGGTCTCCCGCCTTGTCGGCGCTCCTCCGGGATATGTCGGCTACGAGGAGGGCGGCACTCTGACCGAGGCGGTGCGCCGCAGACCCTATTCCATCGTCCTCTTTGACGAGATCGAAAAGGCGCATCCCGATGTGTTCAACATCCTTTTGCAGATCCTCGACGACGGCAGGATCACCGACTCGCAGGGCCGTACGGTGGACTTCAAGAACACCATCATCATCCTGACTTCCAACCTCGGCTCCGAGTATATCTCCGAGGGCATCGAGAACGGCGAGATCACCAAGGCGGCGCGCGATAAGGTCAATGAAGTCTTGAAGCGCTCCTTCCGCCCCGAGTTTTTGAACCGTCTCGACGAGATCATCATGTTCAAGCCGCTCACGCGCGAGAACATCGGCTCGATCGTCGATATCCTCCTTTCCCGCCTTGCAAAGCGGCTGGAAGGGGAGCATCTTACCCTCGAAGTGACGAATGCCGCGAAGGAATACATCGCCGACTACGGCTACGACAGCGTGTTCGGCGCCCGCCCCTTGAAGCGCTTCATCCAGGCGCACGTCGAAACGCCCATCGCGCGCTTCATCATCGGCGGCAATCCCGAAGCGGGCAGCACGATCGTCATCGACCGCGGCGAAGATGGGCTCTTTCTTACCAGTAAGGCGCCTGCAAACGCATGACGCACACAGAATGACCTCTTGATCTTGTAAGCCGCCCCGCGCTTCGGAAGAAGCGCGGGGCGGCCCTCTGTTCGGCGCGCCCTTCGCTTTGCGAACGGCGCGCCTTCCTATTGACTTTTGCGCTCCAATCGGTTATAATAAAGGCGATCAGGAAAGGGAGGCGGATATGGCGGAGATCACGGGCATCACGCCGCAGATCAGGGATAAGGAGCGCTGCAACATCGAAGTGGACGGCAGGTTCTTCTGCGGCATGAAGCTGGAGACCGTCGTAAAGCACCGCCTCAAAGTGGGCGTCGCCGTCTCGGAGGAGGAGCTCTCCCGCCTGCAGCTCGAGAGCGAGAAGCTCACCGCGCTCGACAAGGCGCTCACCTACATCACGGCCTCCATGAAGACGGAGCGGGATATCCGCACTTACCTCCGAAAGAAGGGGTATCTCGAAGATGTCTCCGACTACGTTGTCGAGAAGATGCGCTCCTATGGCTATCTCGACGACGACGCATACGCGCGGGCGTACATCGAGCACGCGGGAAAGAAAAAGGGGAGCCGCCTCATCGCCATGGAGCTGCGGCAGAAGGGCGTCTCGGACGAGGCCATCGAAGAGGCGCTTTCTAGCGTCTCGGGCGAGGAGGAGAGCGCAAGACGAGTGCTTGAAAAATATCTGCGCGGTAAAACGCCGGACAGGACGACGCGGGCAAAGGCCTATCGTCATCTCCTGTCCAAAGGTTTTGACCGCGACGCGGTGCTCTCGGCGCTCTCGGCTCTGGCCGAAGATCCCGATGAGGACAGTCCCGAAGGGGACGGGGAGGAGGTATGAAGCATTCCTACACGGTAAAGGAGATGCGGGAGGCAGACCGCGCGGCGATCGAGGGGGGTACGCCCTCTTTGGAGCTCATGGAACGGGCGGGCCACGCGCTTGCAGAAGTCGTCCGGGCGGCGATGGAGCGGCTCAGCGTTTCCGATGTTCTCTTTGTCTGCGGCGGGGGAAACAACGGCGGCGACGGCTTTGTGGCTGCGCGCATCCTGCTGGAACGCGGCCTCGATGCGGCTGTTTTGTGTCTTGCCGAGAAGTTCTCTCCCGATTGCGCTGCGGAAAAAGCACGCTTTCAAGGCGAAATTTTAGGCGTTATTCCCCGCCGCAGATACGCGCTCGTCGTCGACTGCATTCTGGGGACGGGGCTCACGCGCGCGCCCGAGGGGGTGGCAAAGCAGCTCATCGAGTTCTGCGGGAACGCCTCCTACGTCATCTCCGCCGATCTTCCGAGCGGCCTTTCCGAAAACGGTATCGCCCTTGCGCCGTGCGTGCGGGCGGACGAGACGGTCTCGATGGGGCTCATGAAGAACTGCCTTCTGATGGCGGACGGCCCCGACGTGAGCGGCAGGGTGACGGTGGCCGACATCGGCATCCCGCCCGTCTCCTGCGGTGCGGAACTCTGGGAGGACGCGGATGCGGCCGCCCTCTTCCCCAAGCGGCGCAGCAACACGCACAAGGGAGCCTTCGGAAGGGCGTGTCTCTTTGCGGCGGAAGCGCAGTACACGGGCGCCGTCTTTCTGGCGGCGGGGGCGTGTCTGCGTTCGGGGGCCGGCTATACCGAGCTCATCGCGGATGAGCCGCTCTATTCGGCGGCGGTGGGGAAGCTCCCTGCCTGCGTCCTGCGCCGGTTCGAGGCGCTCGACGGCGACATCCTTTCCTCGGACTGCATCGCCCTCGGCATGGGGGCGGGCGTGAGCGAGCGGCTGTACGCGCAGATCGCCGAACTCATGGAGGCTTACACGGGGACGCTCGTCATCGATGCCGACGGCCTCAATACCCTTGCAAAATACGGCGTGGAGGTGCTGAAGGAAAAGACCTGCCGCGTCATTCTGACCCCGCATCCCAAGGAATTTGCCCGCCTTTCGGGCAAAAGCGTGGGGGAGGTGCTCTCGTCCGCCGCGGAGGCTTCAAAGGCGTTTGCAAAGGAGTACGGCGTTGTGGTGGTCCTCAAAAACAACCGCACGCTCATCACGGACGGCGAACGTCTTGCCATCAATCGGACGGGCACGCCTGCCCTTGCCAAAGGGGGGAGTGGGGATGTCCTCACGGGCCTTCTCGCGGGGACGTGCGCCCGCGGTATCCCGCCTTACGAGGCGGCCTGTGCGGCTTCCTATCTCTTCGGAAGGGCGGGGGAGATCGCGGCTCAGCAGCTCGGAGAATATTCCGTGACGGCAGAGGATGTCATCTCCTGCTTCGGGAAGGCGATCCTATCTATTTCCAATAAGAGCATATAAATTTTAGTGAATTACGCAAATATAGACAATAAATCGACGGTTTGCATAGTACTATGTCAGACATAAACGTCGTTATTCCGACGGCGCGAGGATGCGCAGCCCGATGGAAAGCAGCAGGAGCAGGCTGCCTGCCGTCAGATAATAGACGGGAAAGATGGTAAAGAGGCTCATGAGGAGCAGGAGGGCGCCGCTCACAAAGAAGGGCTTGGCGCTGTTCCTTGTAAAGAGGGTGCGGAGGCGTTCCCGTCGGCTCGGGCGGGGCGTCGTGCCGAGGAATCGCTCGGGAAGTTCTCCCGTTTCGTTCAGCATCCGGTACACCTCGTCTCTGCGGATGACGGTGATAGGGAAGGTCTTTGTGAGCTTCTCGGCGGCGGGCGAGAGTTCGCTGCAAAAGAGGGTGAATCGTTCGCCGCGCGTGCGGATGAGTGAAGCGAGGCGATCGGCGGAGAGGGGTTCCAGTGTGAACAGAAACTCCACGGGCGCATCGTTCGCTGGCGGGTGTCCGCTCGTCTGCTCTGTTTGCTGCGCTTTCTTGTGGGCGCGTCGGAGAAGTTCCTCGGTCTCCCTCGCCGGCGCGAGGGCAAGATGAAACAGGAGCGCGTCCCGCTCCCGGGCCTGCCTTGCGGAGAGCAGACGTCTCCCCCGCGTCCGGCTCTCAAGCAGAAAGACGGCGAGCCCCACGCAGATCGCAAGGGCTCCTGCGGCAAGGATGGAGAGCCAGACGGGCGCCCCGAAATAGCGCAGGATGCAGAGAATGGGTAAAAACGTGCAGGCGGCGTAAAAGACGGCATCGGCGGCCACGGGAAGCTGTTTCATGCTTTCATTGTTGCCTCATTTTTTATAAAATAAACGGCTTTCGGAGTTTTTCGGGCCCGAAGTATTGGTTGAAACAATATGAAGATCGCATTGTTTGGTGGGTCGTTTGACCCCGTTCATCGTGAACACGCGGCCTATGTCCGTGCCGCCATTCGGGAGCTTTCGCTCGATCTCGTCATCGTGATGCCCTCCCGCCTTGCGCCGCACAAACGGCTCGGGGCGCAGGCAGGCGGACAGGATCGGCTGGAGATGTGCCGCCTTGCCTTTGCGGAGGAGCCGCGCGTGCGGGTGAGCGATTTCGAGCTGGCGCATGAAGGGGTGAGCTATTCCTATCTCACCTGCCGCGCCTTTGCAAGGCAATATCCCGACGCCGAGCGGTACTTCCTCGTCGGGGCGGATATGCTCGAAGATTTCTTTACCTGGAAGGAGCCTGCGGACATCTTGAAAAATGTGACGCTCGTCGCCTGCGGGCGGGGACGAGAGGGGGCGGAGGCTCTACGGGCGCGATTTCGTGCGGCGTTTGGCAAGGATTTTCTCTCGCTCGGCTTTGCGGGGGAGGCGGTCTCGTCGACGGAGATCCGCGTCTCGCTCGCGTTCGGGAAAGATCCGGAAGCGCTCGATGAAGGGGTGCTTTCTTACATCCGCGGGAGGGGATTGTACACGCATCCTGCCATCGCTCCTGCGCTGGCGCTGGAAAAACCCGAGCGGCGGGAGCACAGTTTCCGGGTGGCGCAGATGGCGTGCGCGCGGGCGCGCTCTATCGGGATCCGCGAGGACAAGGCGCTGCTTGCGGCGGCTCTGCATGACTGCGCCAAATATGTGCTGCTCGACTCGCCTCTGCTCGAAGGGTTCTCCTGTCCCGGGAATGTGCCTTCTCCCGTGCTGCATCAGTACACGGGTGCCTATCTCGCCGAAAAGCATTTCGGCATCCGCGACGAGGAGGTGCTCGACGCCATCCGCTATCATACGAGCGGCCGTGCGGGCATGGGGGAGCTTGAAAAGCTCGTCTATCTCTCCGATCTTTTAGAGGCGGGGCGCGACTTTCCCGGCGTGGCGGAGCTGAGGGAATTGTTTTGGAAGGACCTCGATGTGTGTCTTTACGAGAGCCTCTGTCATGAGGTGGAGTATCTCAACGGAACGGGAAAAGAAGTCTATCCGCTCACCCAAGAGGCCTACGATTGGATCAAATCAAGGATAAAAAACACAAATTTACCCAATTAGCATAGTATTATGTCTGACATAATATCAATAAATCATCGGAATTTAGGAGGATATTGAATGGAAAGTTGCGAACTTGCAAAGGCGTGTGCCAAAGTGCTCTCGGACAAGAAGGCGTCCGATATCGTCATCGTCAACGTGGGCGATCAGACGGTGGTGTGCAGTTACTTCGTCATTGCGACGGGTAAATCGACGACGCAGGTGAGCTCTTTGGGCGACAACGTGGACGAGCAGATCAAGAAACTCTACGGCCTCGATCCCGTCCGGCAGGAGGGCTTCCGCGAGGGAAGATGGGGCGTCCTCGATTACGGCGACGTCATCGTGCACGTCTTTAACGAGGAATCCCGTCTCTTCTATTATCTGGAGCGCCTGTGGGATTCCGGCACCAACGTGGAGCGGTACGAGGATTGACGATGGCGTTAGGCGAGACGGAACTTGTCTCTCTCTTTTACCAACTTGCAGACGGAGCGCAGCTTTTAAAGGGCGAGCCCCGCTTTTTGCAGCGCCGCCGCGAGGAGGACGGCAGCATCTATGAGGATGTATGGGACGTCTTTCTCGGCAAAGAAGGGCCCGCCGCGGCGTGCGCTCCGCAGCTTGGTGATGGCGCGTTGAGCGGACAGACGCGCTTCATTTTGAAGCGGGCAAAGGACCATGAGGCGGAGATCTACCGCACCTTTCTCTCTCCGGCAAAGAGCTATGCGCCCCGACTTTGGGCGAGCGTCGAACGGGGAGGGGACACCTTTCTCCTTCTGGAGTATGTTGAGGGCGAAAATCTGCAGCGGGCCACCATGCGCAAGCTCGCGGCTGCCGTCAATTCCCTTCGGGCGATGCAGGATGAATATTGGGGGAGTTCTTCGACGGTCGGTCTTTCCTTTGAAACGAGTTTTGCCTCCTTGAAAAAGCGGCGGCAGTATCTGTTGTCGCCCCTTCTGGAGCGCCACTTCGACGAATTTCTTTCGCTCTACGAGGTGCTCCCGAAGACGCTCTGCCATGCCGATCTTCTGCCCTTCAACCTCATCGTCTGCCGCAACGAGGAGCGCGCCGTCCTTCTCGATTGGGAGGCGGGCGGCATTCTGCCCTATCCCGAAAGCCTTGCGCGGCTCATAGCCCACGGGCGGACGCACGGCGAGCTCTTCCGTATGACGCCCCGGCAGCGCGCCTGCGCGGCGGAGATGTATTATGCGCGGTTTGCTTCCCGCTACGGCATTTCGCATCGGGAGTTTTCGCGTGCGCTCTCCTATTTCGTCTTTTCCGAAACGTGTGAGTGGGTGTTCCTCGGAAATAAGCACGGGAGGGGAGAGTGCCCCTATTATGCGCCCTACTTCCGCGCGGCGCTCAGAATGGCGCGGATTCTGGATCGGGGGGACCTTCTGTTTTAGGCGAGGCATCTCTGTAATGCCCCGAGGCGCCCGCCGCGGCACTATGCCGCGGCGGGCGCCTCGTCGTTCGGCCGCTTTTTAGCATGATCTTTGCGCAGAGTGAAAGGTTTTGTCTGCCTGCGTTGTTTTAATTGGAAAAGAGGATGTCCGATAGGGCGGGTCGACCTGCTTGCGGTCGGGACAGGGCGCGGGGCTTCTGTCCCGGCGGGGCTTGCAGAACGGACATCGGGAGGGTAAAGATGGAGAGAAGAGCGTTTTTCTGCCTTTTGGCTGCGGTGTTCGGGCTGCTTGCACTTTTTGCTTCGGGCTGTGCGCCCGAGAGGCGGTATGCGCACTCGGAGGGGAGCCTTCTCTCGCTCGAAAAGGCGTATGCAGACGGCTGCCTGACAGAGAGCGATCTTCAAAACATCGCCTACTACTATCATACCCGCTTCGGGGAGAGCACGTTTGCAGGGGCGTTTACCCCCGCGCCCAAGACGCCTGCGACCCTTGCGGAGGAGACGATCTGCCGCATCAAGCGCACCTATCTCGACGAGGTGGCGGGCGTGCCCGATGGCTCCTTCGACCGCGTCTACATCGTCGGCTATTTCGGCTCATACGGCGGCTGCGCGGCGGTGGGGCTGCGGTCGGATTACATCGCCATCGATCCGCTCCTCTATCCTGAGTACACGATCGGCGGAGTGAGCTTTTATGACTACGACCCGTCGGCGGTGAGTATCTGGCGGTCCGATGCGTTGGAGCAATGAGGAGGCGGAGCCTTTGCCAAATCGGCCGGAAAGGCAGCTTTTGTACAACGATGCCGCCGTCGAAGTTGATATATGGGCAGAGATCGGGGGCGGTCGTTTTCACCGCACGGCGCATTGCCGGATCGAGTTCCGGCAGGAGTAGCCTGCACTTTACGTTTGATCGAAAAGAGGGCCGCGGCGGCGCATATTTGCGCCGCCGCGGCCCGTTTTGCTGCGTCCCGGCCGTTTTAGGGAACGTAATAATAGGTTGGTTTGCCGAGCAAGGCGATGAAATCAACGATGACACCGATCAAAAACAGCCCAGCGGTAAACAGATACAGGATGCCCATACCGATCTTTCCTTCGTAGAACTTGTGGCCGCCGAAATACCCGAGGAGCAGGCACAGGACGATCGCCACCCACTTGTTCTTCTGCCGTCCCATCGGGGCGGGTGCAGTGTTGACATTGGAGTTGATGTTTTTGTTGTCAATGTTGACGATGACGGGAACGGCCTGGGTGGGTGCAGGGTTCGCTGTGACCCTCTCTCCGCAGGCGGGACAGGCGGCTGCGTTTTTGGGGAGCTCTTTGCCGCAGTTGCTGCAAAATTTAGCCATAGTTGAAATCCTCCATTTTGTTTTGCGCACGGCCATGGCTCTATGCGTTATCTTTGTCCCTTGATTATACAAGAAGATTTCTTCTTTCTCAAGAAATTTAAGAAGATTTCGGCTAAAATGTAGGCTGAAATGAGTATTGGAGAGAGGATCAAAGAGCTGCGGACAGAGAAAGGGCTTTCGCAGGAGGGGCTGGCGCGGCAGATCGGCGTGAGTCAGAAGGCGATCGACTACTGGGAGCGCGGGGTCAATGAGCCCAAGGCGAGTTACATCCTTGCGCTCTGTGACTTTTTTGATGTCTCCGCCGATGACCTTTTGGGCAGGAAATTATAATGGACTTTTCGCGGCGGCGCATATTTGCGCCGCCGCGGCCCGTTTTGCTGCGTCCCGCGTGCTCCCCGGGCGGTCCCTTTTCGGAAGAGCGGCGATCGGTGCGGCGAAAAAAGGCGGCGTTCCCCCAAGAACTTCGCGTGGATCTCGTCGCGCGGGCCGTCTCTATGTCTTGAAGTCGATGCGTTTGGGCTCGGCGTATTTTGGTTTCTGTTTGACGCGCTTCTTTTCGACGAGGTAATAGACGGGCTGCGGCGCCTGCGTCGGCGTCGGTTCGGACTTTTCCTCGGAGCTCTTTTCCGACCGTTCCTCCGATGATCGCTTTGTCTCCTGCGTTTCGGCCGCCTCCCGTTCGTTCCCTTCGGGCGCGGCGCCGTGCCGGTATATCTGCCAGCCCAGGAGGGCGAGCTTTCCCGCGTGTACGGCGGCAAAACAGAGGACAAAGAGGACGAGGATCCACAAGATTCCCTCTTTTGCAACGGATAAAAGTGCGTTCATATCCGCAGGATAGCACAAAGGGGATGTCATCTCTTTGCAGAGATGCGCATATTTTTTCGGGTTTTGGGGAAGGCTCCTCTTATGAAACTTTGGCAAGAGATCCCGCATCCGTCCGACGGGGCTCCCGTTCGGGGGCCCGCCCTTCCCGAGCCTCCCGTAGAGGAGCCCGCTTATCCCGTCGTCGATCCGCCCGCACCGCCTACGGCGCCGCCCGATCTGCCCGGAATGCCGCCCGCACCGTCCGAGCTGCCCGGGACGGGGGAGCCGCCCGCATCCGCTCCAGGTGAGCCGGATCTCCCTTCGGATGAGCCGCAGGGCGAGCCTTCCGGCGGGGAGCCTGCTGAAAATCCGACCGATGGCTCTCCGGGGGCGCCCGTGCGCGTGCTCTCGGCGGCGGAGGAGGCGGAATACCGCGAGTTCCTGCGCATCAAGCGGGAATCGGAGATCGCGCTCACCCTGCGCAGGCTCGTTGTGGATGTCTCGGGCATATCCGACCGCGCCTCGCTCCGGGCTGCCTGCGGAGCGGCGTCGCGCCTGTTTGCCGCGGGGGTGCTCGCTTCGCCCGTGCAGGTCTCTTCCGTGCGCAGACAGCTCCCGCGGGAGATCTTTGTGGCGGCGCTCATCGGCGGGACGGGGGAGAGCCTGCCCTCCGTCAAACGGTGTGAGGCAAAGCGGGCGGTGCGGCAGGGCGCGGACGCCGTCGTCCTGCTGCCGAGTATGTTCTCCCTGCTGAGCGGGGAGGGGCAGAACGCGAAGCGGGAGTGGCGCCTTGTGCGGCGGGCGGTCAAGCGGGCAAGGATGCTTGTGGCGCTCGACGATCGGCGGCTGGAGCGGGAGGCGTTTGCTCCTGCCGTGCGTGCGGCGAAGGCGTGCGGGGCGGACGGCGTGCTCGTCCGCGGGGAACCCGAGTGGGTGCGTGCGGCAGCGGAAGAGGGGGAAGGGCTCCTCGTGGAGGCAGGTGCCGAAAATGCGGAGCAGCTCCGCCTGCTCCTGAGTGCTGGGGCCGTGCGCGTGCTGACCTCTGCGGCGGATGCGATCGCGGCACAGCTTCGGCAGAAAGCCGGATCGGAGCAGGAAGGGGACTGAAACGGTCCCCGTTTTTTTGTGCCTTGAAACCGGGTGCCACGCTCCGCGTCGCTCGTCTGCGGCGGCGATCGTCCTTTGGCTGCCGAACGGGAGACGGGCAAAGGCGGCGGACGGCATACGGACGCAAAATAACGGGTCGCGCGAAATAACTTTTTACGATCTGACCGCCGATGACGGGGAAAAGTTCCTTGCCCTCGGCGCGTTTTTTTATTACAATAGGGGGAAAAGGGAGTGTGACGATATGAAACGTGACGATATGAAATGTGGCGACAGAAAACCGAGGATCGCGCCGTCGGACCTGATCTCCATGCTGCTGCAGCTTCTCACTGCCTCGTGCATGGTGGCGGGCATCACCCTCACGGCGCAGATGGGTGGGGGATTCATGGGCGGCGGCACGGCGTTTTTGTATTTCACCGTGCAGTCCAACCTCTGGATCGGCGTGACGTGCGCGCTCTTTTTCGTGCTCAATGTCATAGCGCTTGTTAGGCCGTCCTTTTCCATCCCGCGCGTTCTGCACATCATCAAATTCGTCTTTACCGTCTCGATCACCCTGACGGGCATCGTCTTTTGCTGCGTGCTCGCCCCGACGCTTCCCGGCAGCTTCAAGTCGGCTGCGAACGTCCTGACCCACGTTGTCGTGCCGATCGCGGCGGTCGCCGATCTCTTCTTCTGCCGCCCGCAGGAGATCGCCTATAAGCAGTTCGCCTTTGCGCTCATCCCGCCCATCTATTACCTCTGCTTTGCGGGCATCGGCTATGCGCTCCATTGGGATTTCGGCGGCGGCAACAACTATCCTTACTTCTTTTTGAATTGGGATTCTCCCGCCGGCGCCTTCGGGTTCAGTTCCGAGATGCCCTATTTCATGGGCTGTTTCTATTGGATCGTCGTCATGATCGCGTTCATCTCCCTGCTCTCGCTCGGCTATATCGCCCTTCTGCGGGTGCTCAACCGACGGGCAGAGAGAAAGTCATAGAGAGCTGTATTTCAGGCGCCCCGCGCCGCCTTCGGGCGGCGCGGGGCGCTTCCCTGCCAAGCGCAAAAACGGCGGCTCCCGAAAAGGGAAGCCCCCGGCCGCATCGGCGGCTGCGGACTTTTGCAAAACGGCCCGAAAAAGGGCGGTTTTGCGGGGAAGATCCTCTGTGAAACATTTTTCACACGGCAAGGGCGGGCAAAAATGCGCAAACCATGTAAAATCGCTTTGCGTTTTTGGGAAAATATAGTAAAATAATCGGGTGATTTTATGCCTCTTTCGGGGCGATGCGGAGTATCAGATATGGGATTACTTAGTTTTATGAAGAACGGCGACAGCCGCAGGAGCCTGAAAAAGCTCGATAAAATGGCGAACGAGGTCGAGCGTCTCGAGCCCAAGTATAAGGCGATGACGGACAGCGAACTGCAGAGCCAGACGCAGGTCCTGAAGGACCGTTTGAAGAAGGGCGAAACGCTCGACGACATCCTCTACGATGCCTTTGCGGCCCTTCGCGAGGCGTCGAGCCGTGTCCTCGGGATGCGCCATTTCCATGTGCAGATCATCGGCGGCATCTGTCTCTTCCAGGGGCGCATCGCCGAAATGAAGACGGGCGAAGGCAAGACGCTCGTCGCGACCCTCCCCGCCTATCTCGAAGCTCTCTCCGGGAAGGGCGTACACATCGTCACGGTCAACGATTATCTTGCCCGCCGCGACGCCGAGTGGATGGGCAAAGTGCACCGCTTCATGGGGCTTACGGTGGGCGTCGTGGTGCCCGGCATGGAGGACGATGCCAAGCGCGCCGCCTACCAGTGCGACATCACCTACGGTACCAACAACGAGTTCGGCTTCGACTATCTGCGCGACAATCTGAAGTCCGACTTAAAGCTCATGGTCCAGCGCGAACTCAACTTCGCCATCGTCGACGAGGTGGACTATGACGTTTAAATTCCTTTGCTTCACTTGTGATCTGCGATGCATAATTATCTTTTCCAACATGGATTACCTGACAGCAAGCTTCCCCTGATGTCACAAAGCTTCCTGAAAAAAGTTCGTC
>QAKM01000028.1 GCA_003343805.1 Bacillota bacterium
ATTCCTTGTCCGCATCCCGTTTGGGATCGAGCATTTTTTTGAGCTTGTCGATCGTTTCCTGTTTCATAAAGACTGAGGGAGTCACCTCATTTTAGCCTCCCCTGTGTAAGGGGAGGTGTCTTGCCGAAGGCAAGACGGAGGGGTTGTTGAACTGACGCCGTGACTGAGGGAGTCATAGGGCTCCCGCAAAAATCGCTTTAGCGATCCAGGGCTCCCCACAAAAATCGCGTCAGCGATTTTTGTGGGGAGAGGAGACGCAAGCCGAGCGGTCAAGCCGCGAGGAACGCAGCGGCGGACCTGCAGGCTTTGCGGCGACTCAGGGCTCCCGCAAAAATCGCATGGCGATTTTTGTGGGATGTGGAGGGCCGTGCTCTTTATCATACCATATTCCCGCACAAAAGAAAAGACCCTCGCGCAAAGTTTTTGCACTTTTTTCCGCGAAAACAGCGCCGCGCGAAAAACACAAGCGGCGGGCGGGGCCCAAAGCCCCGCCCGCCGCAGCGAATATGATTTCCGTAACGTTACTTGATGATTCCCACAAATTCCAGTGGCTTCTTAAATCAAAATCCGCGAGGAGGGTTCCCCTCCGCTGCGGGACTCAATTTGCCCTATGCTTAGGGCTTATTGTCCTTAGAATGACAGTCGCGTTCGCGGGCGAAAAAAGGATCAAGATCAACAGGCTTCACTCCTCGATGAAAGATTTTTGCCCCGGCAAAAAGATTTCATCGAACGATCTTTCTCCATCCGTAAACATCTTCCAATTTCCCATATTGGATGCCCGTGATGGTATCGTACAGCATCTTGGTGATCTCCCCCATCTTGCCGCCGTTGATGACATAGTCCTTGTCCTTATAGCGGATGAGGCCGACGGGCGAAATGACGGCCGCCGTACCCGTACCGAACGCCTCGTCAAGCGTGCCGTTCTCGGACGCTTCGATGACTTCATCGATGGAGATGCGGCGCTCGCTGACGGGATACCCCTTGTCGCGCAGCACTTGAAGGCAGCTCTTGCGCGTGATGCCGGGCAGGATGGAGCCGACGAGCGCGGGCGTCACGACTTCGCCGTTGATGACGAAGAACATATTCATGCTGCCCACTTCTTCGACGTACTTCTTGTCCTTGGCGTCCAGCCAGAGCACCTGGTCGAAGCCCTTCTTTTCCGCCTCTTCGCCCGCCTTCATGGAAGCGGCGTAGTTGCCGAGGCACTTTGCCTCGCCCGTGCCGCCGATCGCCGAACGGACATAGAAATCTTCGACGAGGAGCTTGGTGGGCTCCAGCCCGTGCGCATAGTAGCTCCCCACGGGGGAGAGGATGATGAAGAAGAGATACTCCGTCGAAGCGTGCACGCCGAGCATAACGCGCGTCGCGACGATAGTCGGACGGATGTAGAGCGCCGTGCCGGGCTTCGTCGGGATCCAGTCCTTCTCGAGCTTCAAAAGCTCCTCAAGCCCTTCCTCCACGACGTCTGCGGGGAACTGCGGGATGCACATCCGCTCCGCCGAACGGTTCATGCGCGCCCAGTTCTCCTCGGGACGGAACACCGCAATGGAGCCGTCGGGCTGGATGAAGGCCTTCATGCCCTCGAAGATGCCCTGCGCATAGTGGAAGATGGAGGTGCCGAGGTCAAACCGCTGCGGCTCATTGGGCTCGATCATCGGATCGTGCCAGCCCTCGCTCTGCGTATATTTCATCGTGAACATATAGTCGGTGAAATAGTGTCCGAAACCCAGCTCCGTATCGGGCGAAGGCTTCTGCTTCAAAGTTTCCCGTTTGATGATCTTCATACGATTACCTCACTTGCCGCATAAAAAGCGGTGAAATTCCTGATTGTAGGCGCCAGCGCCCTATTCCACGGGGAAGGGGCGGAAATAGCTCTCCCCCTCCACGATGTCGGCGCGGCCAAGGAGAAGCTCGGTGACTTCCGCCGTAAAGGCCTCGGCTTCCGCCTCCTTCACGGCGACGGTAAACAGCGCCCTCGCCCCAAATTCCCGCGAAAGCACCATCGTCCCCTTCGCGCCGAAAAAGCGCAGAAGCGGGTCGACTTCGGGGTAGTCCGTCTCGATGAGGAGCTCGCGGCAGACGGTATAGAGGACTTTCGTCGCGCCCTCCACGCTCTCGGCTGCAAGGGAGGCATAGGCGCGCGTCAGCCCGCCCGCTCCCAGCTTGATGCCGCCGAAATAGCGCACCACGGCAACGGCGGTCTCGCGGAGTTCCTTCGCCTTCAGAACGCCCAGAATGGGCATCCCCGCCGTGCCCTGCGGCTCGCCGTCATCCGAAAACCGCTGCAGATTCCCGATGCGATCGGAAATATACGCCCAGCAGACGTGCGTCGCGAGCGGGTGCTCCTTCCGCACGCGGTCTAAAAAGGCACGCGCCTCTTCCTCGCCCGCCGCATGGGCGACGTACGAGATGAACCGCGACTTTTCGATGACGCGCTCCGCCGTGTATTCTCCCGCGACGCTCCGGTAGTCCATGTTATTTTCTCACGATCTTGACGCGCACCTTCTTGCCCTTGAAGAGGGTGAACTCCCCTTCGGGCAGCGCCGCGTTGGGATCCGAAGCCTTCTCGCCGTTCACGGAGACGCCGCCCTGCTCGACGAGCCTTCTCGCCTCGCCGTTGCTCTTGCAAAGCCCCGCCTCGACGAGCGCCTGCACGAGCGTTGCCGCCTCCTTGGAGATGGCCTTTTCGGGCATCTCGCCCTCGCCGCCGAACGCGGCGCGTGCCTGCGCCTGTGCGAGCGCTGCCTTCTCCTCGCCGTGGACGAGCTTGGTGAGCTCGAAGGCGAGCCGCTCCTTTGCGGCATTGATGCGTTCGTCGCGGTGCGCGCAGAGCTCCGCGATCTCCTCGAGCGGCAGGAACGTCAGGAGCTTGAAGCACTTCTCGACGTCGTCGTCCGCCGTATTGCGCCAGTACTGATAAAATTCGTAGGGGCTCGTCTTGTTCTCGTCCAGCCAGACGGCGCCCTTCTGCGTCTTGCCCATCTTCTTGCCCTCGCTCGTCGTGAGCAGGGTAAACGTCATCGCAAAGGCAGGTTTCTGCTCCTTGCGGCGGATGAGGTCGGCGCCCGCCAGAATGTTGCTCCACTGATCGTCGCCGCCCAGCTCGAGCTGGCAGCCGTACTTGCGGAAGAGCACCAAAAAGTCATACGCCTGCATGAGCATATAGTTAAATTCGAGGAAGGTGAGCCCCTTCTCCATGCGGGAGCGGTAGCACTCCGCCGTGAGCATCTTGTTGACGGAAAAGTTCGCGCCGATCTCGCGCAAAAAGTCGATGTAATTGAGGTCGAGGAGCCAGTCGGCATTGTCGACGATGATGGCGCCGTTCTCGCCCTCGAAGCGGATGAAGCGCGACATCTGCTTTTTGAAGCATTCGACGTGATATTTGACGGTCTCGCGCGTCATCATGGAGCGCATATCGGTGCGGCCGGAGGGGTCGCCGATCATGCCCGTGCCGCCGCCGATGAGGATGATGGGCTTATGGCCGGCATCCTGCATGTGGCGCATGGCGATGAGCTGCATGAAGTGGCCGACGTGCAGGCTGTCCGCCGTGGGATCGAAGCCGATATAGAAGGGGACGCTCTCGCTGCCGAGCTTTTCGTAGAGCTCGTCCTCGTACACCGTCTGCTTGATAAAGCCGCGCGCACGCAGCGTGTCCATTACATTTTGTGACATTGTTCTTTACTCCTTTTTTTCAATAAAAAACGGTCTGCGCCCCGCATTTGAGCGCAAACCGTGCATGACCAGCCTGTTGTCACCTGCGATTTACGCGCAAACGCACCCCGACGATTCGCCGCGGTAAAGATACTTGCCGTAAATTGCGAGGGACATTTCGTGCTTCATGTCACTCATTATACACGCGAAAAAACCGTTTGTCAACGAAACGCGCACCCCTTTGTGAAATTTTTGCACTTCCCGTCCCCGACCGCCCGCGGCACCGCCCGCCAGTCCCCCCTTCCGGCTTGCAGGAGGGAGCCACAAAGCGCTCCCCACCCTTGACAAAATTGCAAAACCATGCTATCCTTTTGAAAACGGCGGTCCACGGCCGCCCGAAGGAGAAACGACGCATGAAGGCACAGACGCTCATCGGCATCCTCTTTACCCTGCTCTCCTGCCGCAGGATCAGCGCGGGCGAGCTGGCCGCCAAGTACGGCTGCTCGGAGCGCACCATCTTCCGCTATGTGGACGAGCTCACCTGCGCAGGCATCCCCATCGACGTCTCGCGCGGGTCGGGCGGCGGCATCTACATCTCCGATGCCTACAAGCTCCCCCGCGGCCTGCTCACGCGCGAGGAGGCGGCACGCACGCGGGAGGCGATGCTTGCCATGAACGAACAGCTCCGCGACCCCGCCCTCACGGCGGCCATCCGGAAGTTCGAGGCGCAGTACCGCACCGAGCGCGTGGGGCCCTCCTCCTTCGGCAACATCCTGGTGGACAGCGGTTCCTGGGGGGACGAGCACCGCTTTTCGGACAAGCTCGCCCTCATCGACCGCGCCATTGCCGAAGCGGAGGAGCTTGCCATCGACTACGTTGACCGCGAGGGCGACCGCTCGCACCGCCGCATCCGCCCGCACCTTCTGGTGCTCAAACAGAACGTGTGGTACGTCTATGCCTGGTGCCTGATGCGCAAAGAGTTCCGCCTCTTCAAGCTGGGGCGCATCCGCACCATCCGAAGAACGGGCGAGACCTTCCGCCGCACGCCCGTCTCGCGCGAGGACATCCCGCTCAGCTTCTGGCCGGCAGAGGGAAAGACAGTCTTTGCGCGCTTTGCGATCGCCCCCGAGGCGCTCCCCTATGTGCAGGATTGGCTGGGCGTGGAGAGCATCGTGACGGCGGACGGCGTACACACCGCCGAGGCCGCCCTGCCCGACGACGAATCGCTCATCGGAAAGATCTTGTCGGCGGGAGCAGGGCTCAAGGTGCTCTCGCCCGCCTCGCTGAAGAAGCGCGTCGCAAACGAAGTGCGCCGCCTCGCCGCACAGTACGAGACATGATCGTATAAAGCAGGCGGCCGGCGGCGCGGCACTTCGGGCCGCGCCGCCTGCCCAAACAGGACGCCGCGGGGCGGACGCAACAGCGTCCGCCCCGCGGCGTATCCCGTCTTACACTCTTCCGAGCACATGATCGACGGTACACGATAAATAGTCTGCTATGCGCACCAGATTGTCGGCCGAAGGCAACGTTTTCCCTGTAAGCCAATTATAAAACACGCTCCATGAGATCC
>QAKM01000038.1 GCA_003343805.1 Bacillota bacterium
CCGTACTCCATGATCTTGGTCACATGGTCGTCGTCGAGGGAATAGCGGACCTCCTTTCCCTCCTTGACGCCCTTCACGAGCTTTGCCCCGCGCAGGACGCGCAGTTGGTGCGAGACGGCGGAATCCGTCATCTGCAGGGTCTGGGCGATCTCGCCCACATACATATCCCGGATCTGCAGGCAGCACAAAATTTTCGCGCGGGTGGGGTCGCCGAACATCTTGAAGAGATTGGCAAGCTCGTAGAGGGTTTCGCCGTCGGGGAGCCGGCCCCTGATGTCCTCGAAGGACCGCGTCTTTTCTTCCATGCCTGCCTCCTTTGCGCCGCGCCGCCTCCGGCCTGCGTCCGTGCGCCCGTTATATGAACGTTTTCTCAAATATTCAATAAATAGTATAGCGCGGCCGAGGAGATTTGTCAACCGATTTTCGCAAGGTGGGCGCAAAAAAACGGCTGTCCCGCAGGACAGCCGTAAAAACGAGCGTGTTTTTATTTGTGATGGCGCACGAGTTCGAGCGACTTTGCGATCTCCATGACGATGATGGGTACGATGGAGAGGGCGATGCCGATGACATAGACCTGCCAGGGCAGGTATGCGCTGCCGAAGCCGAACACCGTCATGACGCCGGGCGTGAACATGACGAACGCGATGAGCGCGAGCGCGATGAGCGTGACGATGTTGAGGAACTTATTCGTGAACGGCCCCACTTTGAAGAGGGAGTGGCCCGAGCGCATATTGTAGGCGTGGAGCGTCTGCGAGAGGGCGAGCACGAAGAAGGTCGCGGCACTGCACGCCTCTGCCCCGAGACCGAAGCCGAAGCGGGCGATGCAGTAGCTTGCAAGCGCCAGCCCTGCGAACATACAGCCCTGCAGCACGATCTGGATGCCGTAGCCGTGGGCGAAGATGCTCTCGTTCTTGGCGCGCGGTTTATGGTCCATGACGTCGGGCTCGAGCTTCTCCATGCCGAGCGCGATGGCGGGCAGCGAGTCGCCGATGAGGTTGATCCAGAGGAGCTGGATGGAGATGAAGGGGGAGATCTGCCAGATGCACATGGCGAGGAACACCACGATGACCTCGGAGATGTTGGTCCCCAGCAGGAAGCCCACGACCTTCTTGATGTTGGAGTAGATGCCGCGGCCCTCCTTGACGGCGTCGACGATGGTCGCGAAGTTGTCGTCGGTGAGGGTCATGTCGGCGGCGCCCTTGGCAACGTCCGTACCCGTGATGCCCATCGCGCAGCCGATGTCGGCGGCCTTGAGGGCGGGTGCGTCGTTGACGCCGTCGCCCGTCATCGAGACGACCTGGCCCTTCTTCTGCCATGCCTTGACGATGCGGATCTTGTTCTCGGGCGAAACGCGCGCATAGACGGAGATGTGTTCGACCTGCTGATCGAGCTCCTCTTCGCTCATGGCGTCGAGTTCGGCACCCGTGATGGCTCTGTCGCCGTCGAGCAGGATGCCCAGCTCTCTTGCGATGGCGGAGGCGGTGATGACGTGGTCGCCCGTGATCATGACGGGCTTGATGCCCGCCTTGCGGCAGACGGCGACGGCTTCCTTTGCCTCGGGACGAGGGGGGTCGATCATGCCGACGAGCCCGAGGAAGGTGAGCCCGTATTCGAGCTCTTCGCTCGTGGGCTCTTCGGAGACGCTGTCGAGTTCCTTATAGCCGACGGCGAGCACGCGCAGGGCGTCCGCGCTCATGGCGTCGTTGACGGAGCGCGCCTTTTCGATGTCGCCCGCGATGCAGCGGGTCGCCATCACGTCGAAGGCGCCCTTGACGACGGCGATGAGCTTGCCGTCGATCTTGTTGACGGTCGTCATCAGCTTGCGGTCGGAGTCGAAGGGAAGGGAGGCGATGCGGGGGCAGCTCTCGTTGAGCGCCTCCTTCTCATTGCCGAGCTTGTGCGCGGCGAGCACGATGGCGGTCTCGGTGGGATCGCCGAGATGCACTTCCCTGTCGCCTTCAAATTCGACGGAGCCGTCGCAGCACAGCGTGCCCCAGGCGAGGAGCTGCTTTGTCTGTTCGTCGGTCGCAGCCGGGTCGAAGGCAGTGGCCTCGCCGCCGTCCACATACGTTCTCACGAGCGTCATGCGGTTCTGGGTGAGGGTACCCGTCTTATCCGAGCAGATGACGGAAGCGGAGCCCAGCGTCTCCACGGCGGGCAGGCGCTTGATGATGGCGTTCTTTCTGACCATGCGCGTCACGCCGATGGAAAGCACGATGGTGACGACGGCGGGCAGGCCTTCGGGGATCGCGGAAACGGCGAGCGAGACGGCCGTCATGAAGAGCTCGAGCCAGTCGAGCCCGACGCACGCGCCCACGACGAAGATGATGGCGCACGCCGCGAGCGCGACGATGCCGAGGTATTTGCCGAGCTGTGCGAGCTTGTTCTGAAGGGGGGTGCGCACTTCCTTCTCGCCGGCGAGGAGGTTTGCGATCTTGCCCATCTCGGTGTTCATGCCCGTGCCGGTGACGACGGCGGTCGCCGAACCGTAGGTGAGCGAGCAGCCCGAGAATACCATGTTGGAGCGGTCGCCGACGGAGGCGTTCTCCTTGACCTCGGCGCGCGCATCCTTTTCGGCGGGCACGCTCTCGCCCGTGAGGGCGGATTCTTCCGACTTTAAGTTGGAGCTCGTCAGAAGCCTTGCGTCCGCGGGGACGAAGTCGCCCGCTTCAAGGTAGATGACGTCGCCGGGGACGAGCTCGGAGGCCTGGATGAACTTTTCCTTGCCGTCGCGGAGCACCCGGGCGTGGGGGGCGGACATATTTTTGAGCGCTTCGAGCGCCTTTTCCGCCTTGCTCTCCTGCACGAGGCCCATGATGGCGTTCAGAACGACGATGAAGATGATGAGGGCGGGCTCCACGAACTCGATGGGGCTCTCCTCCCCCGTCACGAATACCTGATAGCAGATGACGCCGAAGGAAACGCACGCCGCGATGAGCAGGATGATGATCATCACGTCCTTGAACTGTTCAAGGAAGCGGACGAACATACTCTTTTTCTTCTGCTCGGCGAGCTTGTTCTCTCCGTAGCGCGCTCTGCGGGCCTGCGCCTCCTGTTCGGAGAGACCCTTCTGCGCATCCGTCGCGAGGTCTTTTACGACCTCGTCCTGGGGGCAACTGTAAAACTCTTGTCTTTGCACTCCTGTTGTTCTCCTTTTTCTCTTTTTTTATTTTGTGATAACCACGCGGAAATTTTCCGCGGTGTTTCCATTGGGGGCGCCTCGGGGTAGGGCGGCGCCGTTTGGGAGGGTGCAGCCCTTCCGGGCTGTGCGCCCGTCTTATTCAATTCACTCAAAAAAAAGATAAGAACTCAGGGACCCCCGAGTTCTTATCACTGGGCATAAGGTTTTGAGGCTCATCTTCCTCAACCGTCTTGTTGTAAGGGCGATGTGTATCATGTCCTTTTCCGTTACTTGGTCGTAAACGCTGCCTCCTTCAGGCGGTACACGAGGGTGCCGAGCGACTGCAGGACGGGCACCTCCATGCGGAGCAGTACGTTGCGGTAGGTGTTGTTGTTCGTATCCGTCGTCGCGGCATAGACGAGGTCCTGCTGCTGGCCGGAAGGCGTGCTCTGATAGATGATGGGCACCTGAACGGCGTCGATCTCCGTCTTGACAGCGGTACCGTCCATCGTGAAGTCGACGCTCTCCTTCAGAGAGGTCGGCCCCGTGGTGCTCGTTCCCGTCGAAACTTCGGTCACGATCCCCATCACCGAGTTGACGGTGCGGAAGGTCGCGACGGAGGAGAGGCTGAGCCCGCGCAGGGCAAAGAGGATCTGCTCGTTGTCGAGATAGGTCGTCGTGCCGTCGATCGCATATTCGCGCGTTTCGGGCGCAGGCGTTTCGGCATTGAGGTCGGTATAGACGGCGGTCGCCGTCGTCAGCGCGGCGTCGTAGCTCACGTCATAGGTATAGTGATAGGTCTCGATCGCGCCCTCGAGCGTTTCGGGAAGGGAGACGATGGGGGAGGTGGAGAGCACCTCCTTCTCGCTCTTCACGGGCTTTAAGCCGTCGGTCACGGGCAGGAAGGAGACGGAGGAGCTGACACGGTCGGAAAAGTCCTCGCTCACCTCGCTGCCGAGGCGGTAGCGGCCCGAAATGGTCAGTTCGGTCGTATAGATATAGCCTTCCTTGGTGCTGCCGTCCGAAAGCGCGATGTTGGCGTTGATGAGGCGGGTCGTGTAGGTACCCGTGTCGTATTCGACGGAAAAGCTGCTGTCGTTTTCGGCGGGGGTAAAGCTCACTTCATAGGTGAGTTCCTCGAGCGTGTCGTTGACGGAGCCGCCGAGCGCCGTGTTGCGGTACCAATTCGCCGTAAAGGAGAGCGGTGTGCCGCCGCTGCAGGCACTGAGCAGCGTGAGCGGAGCGAGCAGCAAGAGCCCCGCAAGGCGGATCTTCTTCATGGAAGCCTCCGTTTGTTGAGAAATCAAGACCTATTATAGCACATTTTTTTTCGTTTGTAAAAACAAATCGCCGAAAATAAGAGAAATTTTCATGAAAATCATCCGGCAAATGTGTTATAATGGTCTTACTGTGGGCGGGCGCCCGTGCGCCCTGCCCGAAGGAGGCACTATGCCCGAACTCTATGAAGCCCCCACGCTCGACGATGCGCTTGCCGTTCTCGGCGCGCTGGCGGAGGGATATGAGGCAAGGGGAGAGAAAACGCTCATCTTCTGCGAGGACCGCCTGACGCTGCTTGCCGAACGCGCCGTGCTCGAGCGGGTGGGCGGGACCATGCTCACCGAAGTCACCACCTTTGCGCGCTTTCTGTCGCGCAGCCGGACGGGGACGCGCATCCTCTCCAAACAGGGATCGGTGATGGCGGTCTCCGCCATTCTCTCCGCCCGGCAGAGCGAACTCAAATATTTCCGCCGCGGGGCGGCACAGGCGGTGTACGAGACGCTCGCCCAGCTCTCCGCCTCCCGCGTGGACGAAGAGCTGCTCCTCCGCGGGGCGGACGAGACGGACGGGAACCTGCGCGGAAAGCTCACCGATCTTGCCCTGCTGCTCGCCGCCTACCGGGATTTTCTGCGGGAGGAGGGCTGTACGGACGAGAGCGGCGCGCTCTCCCTTCTGCCCGAGGCGATCGCGCGGGCGGGGCTCGCGCAGACAAATGTCGTCTTTTTTGCCTTTTCCTCCTTTACCCGTCAGGCGCGGGAGGGGATCGAGGCGGCGCTCGATGCCGCAAAGAGCGTGCGCGGCATCTTTCTTTCGGGGGAAGAGAGCCTCTATACGCACGCGGCGGCGAATGCCTTCCGCCGTGCCCTGCGGGAGCGGGGCGCCGAAGCACGCTCCGAGCGGGTGGAGCCGACGCTCAACGAGGACGCCGCATGGCTCCTCGGGGGACTGTTTACGCCCGAGCGGCTGACGGGGGAAGCAAGACCCACCGCGCGCGTGCGGCGGTTCACGATGATCGACGAGGAGGCGGAGTTCACGGCCGTGGCGGCCCTCATCCGCCGTCATGCCGCCGAGGACGGACTCCGCTGGCGTGATTTTGCCGTGCTCGTGCGGGGGGAGGAGAGCTTTCCCCTCGTCAAACGGGTGTTTTCCGCCTACCATATCCCCTTCTTTGCCGATGAACAGCGGCCGCTCTCCGAACATCCCTTCTCGGGATTTGTGCTCAATGTGCTCGCCGCCGCAGCGGATCGGGCGCTGCCGTCCGAAGCGGACGCCGTCGCCTCCTCCGTCTACTTCGGCGAGGGGGACGAGTACCGCAACTATCTCTTAAAATACGGCAATTACCGCGGGGCGGTGTACCGTGCCGTCAAGGAGGGCGCGGCGGTCAAGGACTACGACCGCGAGGCGCTGTGTGCGTGCGCCGAGCGGATGCGCGCCATCCTTGCGCTCTTCCCGCCCAGGGCGGACGGAGCAGGCTTTTCCCGGAGCGTGCGCTCCCTGATGGAGCTCGTGGATGCCGCGCGCGTGACCGAGGAGCTCCGGGCGGGCTTTGCGGGCGCCGAGCGCACCTTCCTGGAACTTGCCCCCCTCGAAGAGGTGCTCGATGAGATCGCTTCCGTCGCCCGCGACCCCATGCCGGTGCGCGAGTTCGCCTCCCTTCTCAAGAGCGGGCTCGAGGCAAAGAAGGTCTCCATGATCCCGCAGTCGGCGGACGCCGTCTTTGTGGGGGATGCGACGGAGAGCCGCTTTGCCCGCGTCAAGGTGCTGTTTGCGACCGGCCTCGACGGCCTCCCCCGCACCTCGCAGGATACCGCCGTCATCTCGGACGGGGAGATCGCGCGGCTCGCCGATCTGGAGGTCGTCATCGAACCGGCGATCGCCGAAGTCAATGCCCGCGCCCGCGAGGGGCTGGGGCTCAATCTCTGCTCCTTTTCGGAGCGGCTGTATCTCTCCTGCCCGATGCGGCGGGGGAGGGACGACTGCGAGAAAGGGGAGATCCTCCGCTCGGCGGAAAAGCTCTTTTCCATGCCGGCGATGCCCGATCTCTTCCCCTACGACTGTTGCGAGCGGATGCCCGCCGTCCGCGGGATGCTCGCCCGCCGCACCCTGCGCACGGAGCGCGACGAAAAGCGCTTTGCAGGGCTTGCCGCCTTTTTGCGGGAGCGTGGGGAGCCCGTCGATCGCCTTCTGGGCGGGGAGGAAAAGCCGCGGGTGGACTGCCGGCAGCTCTACTCCTTCGGCAAGGTCTCGCCCACTCTGCTCGAGCGCTATTTCGAGTGCCCCTACAAGAGCTTTGCCGAGCGCGGGCTCCGGCTCGCAGAGCGCGACGAGGTCAGCGTCAAGGCGGTGGACACGGGGACGTTCATGCACGCCGTGCTCGAGGAGGTCGCCCGCCGCATCCCCGAACTGCCCGATGAGGACGCCTGCCGCGCCCTTGCCCGCGAGACGGGGGAACAGCAGCTGAAAACGCCCCGCTTTGCAGGGCTTGCCGATACCGAGGCGGGCAGCTACACGGGCGAGCGGCTGATCGCCGAGGGACAGGACGTCGCCGCGGCGCTCTACCGTCAGGTCGTCCTGTCCGAGTTCACCGTCTCCAAAACGGAGGCGGTCGTGAAGGTGCCGGAGCTCGCGCTCGAGGGCAAGACCGACCGCATCGATACCTCCGGGCCCTATGTGCGCATCATCGACTATAAGACGGGCGCCATCGACAGCGATCCCGTCGCCTACTATACGGGCCGCAAACTGCAGCTCGAGCTGTATCTGAAGGGAGCTTCCGAGGGCGGCATCCCCGCGGGGGCGTTCTACTTCCCCGCCGTCAGCGAGATCCTCCCCCAATCGGGGGCAGGTACCCGCTTCCTCATGAGGGGCTTCTTCAACGCGGACGAGGAAGTCGTCCGCCGCATGGACAGGACGCTCACAGAGGGCGCGTCGAGCGGCCTCTTTGATTACAAGATGGACGGCAAGAGCCATGACGGCGCCATGAGCGGGGAGGAGCTCTCCGCCTTCCTCGACTACGCCGTGCTCGTGGCGGCCGGGGCGGAGGGCGAGATGAAGCGGGGCAACATCGCTCCCTCTCCCTACGAGGGCGCCTGCAAGTACTGCAAATTCGGCGCACTCTGCGGCTTCCGCGGCGAGGAGCGGAGCGAAAACAAGATAAGCTGCGGCGAGATCGTCTCCATCGTCCGCCGGGCAAAGGGGGAGAAATGAGCCTGGAACTGACTTCCGAACAGAAGGCCGCCATCGGGGCGCGGGGGAAGGTCATCGTGTCCGCTTCGGCGGGCAGCGGCAAGACCTTCGTCATGATCCGCCGTCTCGTCTCCCTCATCGTCGGCGGGGTGAACGTGCGCGATGTGCTCGCCGTCACCTACACCAACAAGGCCGCGGCACAGATGCGCGAAAAGCTGCGCTCCGCCCTCGTCAAGGCGGTGGGGGAGAGCCGCGATCCCGCCGAACGCGCCCGCCTCAAGGAACAGCTCGCCGCCCTGCCCCTGGCCGACATCTGCACGATGCACGTCTTTTGCGCGCGCCTCATCCGCACCTATTTCTATCTGGATGACGTCGATCCCGCCTTCCGCATCGTGGGGACCGACGACGCGGAGTGCAAAACGATCGCCGCCCGCGCCCTCGACGAGACGCTCGACGAGGCCTATCGGCAAGGCAGCGAGGAGTTCAAGCTGCTCCTTTCCTATTATTATCGCAAGAAGAGCGATCTTCTCCTGCGCAGCACCATCCGTGCGATGGATGCGAAGGTGTGTTCGGTGGGCGATCCCGAACAGCGCCTTGCCGAGGCGGGCAACGTCCCCTTCGAGCAGATCGCTTCGGCGATCCTGCAGGGATACCGCAGAAAGATCGCCTCGCTCTATGCCGGGCTTGAGGAGCTCGCCCCCTCGTTTGAGGGAAACAAACCGGGCGAAAGGCTGTGCTCCGTGCTCGCGCAGGAGATGAGGCCCTTCCTCACCGAGGAACGCTTCGGGGAGGCCGTCCGCCTCGCACAGGAGGTGGGGAAGATCCCGTCCGCTCCGCCCAAGACCAAGGCGACGGGGGAAGAGCTCGCGCGCATCCTCCGCCTGAGCGCAATCTCGGCCTCCTTCAAGGAGGTCGTAAAGGCGCTGAGCGGCATCGATCCGGAGGCAGAGCGCATCCGTCATGAAGAGGCATCCGCGCGCACCCGTGCGCTTGCCGCGCTCGTCCTCGACTATCGCGAACGCTTCCGTCGTCTCAAGCGCGAGGCGGGCTTCCTCGACTACGACGACCTCGAGCAGGGCGCCCTCCGCGTGCTGCGCGACGAGGCGGTGCGCGAGGCGGTGCGCCGCCGCTACCGCTATGTGTTCGTGGATGAGTATCAGGATGTCAACCTCGTGCAGGAGGAGCTCCTCGGTCTCGTGGGCGGGGAGGAGGTGTTCCTCGTGGGCGATGCCAAGCAGGCCATCTACGCCTTCCGCGGCAGCCGCTCCCGGTATTTCCTCCAAAAGACGCGCTCCTTCCCCGTCTCGCTGCGCCTGAGTGAGAGCTTCCGTTCGGCGCCTGCCGTCATCGAAGCGGTCAACGAGGTGTTCTCCCAAGCGATGACCGAGGAGACGTGCGGGCTAGACTACGCCGCCGAGGCCGTGATGCAGGGCGGCAGGCGGTACGGGGAACATCGGGGAGAGGTGCGCTGCATCCTCCTGCCCGAACGCGAGAAGGGGGAGGCGGAGGAGCGCGGCGTGTATTCCGTGCTCGCCGCCCTCCGGGACGAGGAGCAGGATCCCCTCGCCGAGAGCATTACGGCGCTTGTGCAGCGGGAACTCGGCCGCCCGTGGTTCGATGCCGACGAACAGCGCGAACGCCCCGTCACTTACGGCGACATCGCCATCCTCACGCGCACCCGTTCGGGCGCGGCGGAGCGCATCGTGCGGGGCCTGAGCGAAGTGGGCATCCCCGTCACCGCCACGGCAGAGGTCAACGTGTGCGACTTCTGGGAGGCCAAGCTCGTCCTCGGCTGGCTGTCCTATCTCGACAATGCCGAGCAGGACATCCCGATGGCGGGGGCGATGCTCTCCTTTCTGGGCGGCTTTACGGAGCGCGATCTTGCCGCCGTGCGCAGCCGCTTTGCGTTGGCGACCTCCTTTCGCGCCGCCTGCCGCTCGTATGCGGAAAAGCTGCGCGACGAACTTGCCCTGCGCCTGAAGGCATTCTTCGAACTTTCCGCCCGCTACCGCCTTCTCGCTCGGGTGCGCACCGCGCGCGAGATGATCGGCCTGCTGCTCGCGGATGGTCTGGAGGCGGAGATCCTCTCCAAGGAGGAGGGAGAGCTGCGCCTTCGCCGCGTGCTGCACCTTGCCGAGTCGGCTTCGGGCTCGGTGAACGCCTTCCTGCTCGCCCTCAAGGCGGGGGAAAACCAGGTGAAGTTCTGCGAGGGCGGCGGCGAAAACGCCGTCAAGGTGCTCACCATGCACGCCTCGAAGGGGCTGGAGTATCCCGTCGTCATCCTTGTGGACATGAACTACAACTTCCGCGCCGTGAAGCCGCAGGACGAGCTGTTCTATTCGGACGACTTTTCCTTTGCCGCCAAGGGGCTGGACCGCGAGACGCGCACCTGCGTCGGAACGCTCCACCGCACGCTCATCACGCAGGAGGCGGCGGAGGAGGAGCGCAAGAGCGAGCTCAACCTCCTGTACGTCGCCATGACGCGCGCCAAGGAACGGCTGTATCTTGTCTTTCAGAAGCGGCCGGAGGAAAAGGCGCCCGACAAGGTCAGGAGCTTTGCGGACTTCATCCCCGCCCCCTTCTTTGAGGAGCATGCCGCGCCGCTTCCTCAGGGGGCGTCCGGACGGGAGGAGCCGCCCCTTCTGCCCGCTGCCGAGGAGGAGGGCGAACTTGCCGCCGTCTACGGGCTGTCCGATCCCCATGCGGAGAGTGCGGAACTGCCCGTCAAGAGTACGGCGAGCGAGCTCGTGCAGCGCCTTGGCGGGATCGCGGAGGAGACGTCCTTTTCGGGCGGACGCGGGCATTCCGCCGAGGAGGGAACGGCCTATCATGCGTTTTTGCAGTACGCGGATCTCGGCGGAGAGGCGGAGGCGGAACTTGCCCGTATGAGGCGGGAGGGGCTGCTGAGCGAGGAGCAGTTCGCCCTTCTCGATGCGGACAGGCTGAACGCGATCCTCTCGCTGCCCGTTCTCCGCGGGCTCAGGGGCAAGCGGGTGCTGCGCGAACAGACCTTCCTTATACAGCTCACCGCAAGGGAGGCAGGGCTCGCCGATACGGACGATCGCATCGTCTTTCAGGGTGCTGTGGACCTGCTCGCCGAGACGGAGGAGGGCTGGCTGCTCGTTGACTACAAGCTCTCCTCGCATCCGGACGAACAGCTCCGCCGCGACTATGCCCCGCAGATCGCCCTCTACAAGAAGGCGGTGGCGGCCGCCATGCACGTCTCGGAGCACACCGTGCGCGCCTGCATCCTCAACATAGCGCTCGGCCGCGAGGTCGATATGGACAAATAACGCCGTTTTTCGGCGATCATCGACGCATTCTTTCCCCCAAGACGGGGTATCATCGCAAAGGAGTATTATTATGGTATCATCGATCATCATGCAGATCAGGGACTTTTTGCAGCTCGTGGCGCAGCTCCCCGGGTGGCTGCTCTATTTCGGAGTGCCGGCGCTGCTCGTCGTGACCGGGCTCATCCTCGCCGTCGTCCATGCCGACCGCGCCTATCCGCCCGTCGCGCTCTTTTTAGGCGCCGTGGGTCTCTTCCTGTTTGCTTCCATTGCCGTAGAGCTCACGGATTACGCCGTCTGGGCGGCCGTCTATCTTGCGGTGGCGGCGCTCGTGCGGCTGCTCTTCCTCATCCCCTTCCCCAAGAAGAAGGAGAAGGACCGCGGGGACGACCTCTACGATGCCTTCTATGCCCCGCTCGAGGAGGAGCCCCTCACGGACGAGGATGCCATGCCGCCCGCCCTCAGCGCGGAGGAGGGGAGCCTGCAGCTCGCGCACGTCGATTCCCTCGTCGAGAAACTGCGCGGCGCCGAGCTCGATCCTGCCGACCGCCTCGAGCTGGATGCCGTCGTCCGTTCGCTCGATGTGTATCGCGGCAAGGACCTCACCGCGGGTCAGCAGCGTGCCCTCAACGACTGCCTCTCCGCCGTTTTGAAGCTCACGGCAAAGTACAGCCTGTAAACGGGGGCGGGCTCTGCGGCATTCATTGCCGCAGAGCCCGCCCGTACGCCCGCCCGCCGCGCTTTCTGCGCGGCGGGCGGCTTTTTTTGTCTTATTCCGCATAAAATTTCGCCGTTTGACCGAAAATAAGCGGTGTAACGGAGGAAATCAGATGGACTTTACCCAAACTCAGACGTATTTCAACCTCGCCCGTTCCTTTGCGGGGGAGTGTCAGGCAGGGATGCGCTATCAGCTCATCGCAAGGGATGCGACGGCGGCAGGGCTCACGGCGCTTGCCGATGCGCTGCGCACCATCGCCAAGAACGAGACCAACCATGCGCGCGTATTTTTCGAGACGCTCGTAAAATACGCGGGCAGCCGGGACGACATCCGCGTGGATGCGGGGTATCCCTTCCACACGGGGACGATCGCGGAGAGCCTTCTCTTTGCGGCCGAGGATGAAAAGAGCGAGCACGAGACCATCTATCCTTCCTTTGCGCGCATCGCGCGGGAGGAGGGGTACGACGACATTGCGCGGCGCTTCGAAGAGGTCGCCAAGGTGGAGAAAAACCACGAGATCGTGTTCCGCTATCTGCACGGGGCCGTCCGTGACGGCTCGCTGTATGCGTGCGAACATCCCGTCATCTGGGTGTGCGGAGAGTGTGGCTATATGCACACCGCAAAGGAGGCGTGGAAGGTCTGCCCTCTGTGCGGGGCGAAGCAGGGGGAGGTCGATCTGCATCTTCCGTACAAGGGGGTCTGAGAGCGGCCTTCCGCCCCAACGGGCGGCCGCTTCCTGCCCCATATTCATCAGGAGGAAACATCTATGACGGAACGTAAGAACTGCGGCAAGAACTGCACCAAGAATGCTGCGAAGAATGCTGCCAAGAACGGCGGTGCCAAGGCAAAGAGCAATGCCAAGACGGAAAAGAACTGTGACTGAAAATGGCCGCCTCGGCGGCGGTGCCGGGATGCGCTCCGAAGAGGACGTGCTCGGCTCCTACACGGGCGTGCCTGCGGAGGGCGGCGTCCCCGAACAGGACGCCGACGATCTTTAAAAATTTTCAAACAATCAAAAAAGACCAAAAGAAGGGCGAGCTTTCGTCCTTCTTTTGGTTGTAAAACAAAGGCGGATATGCTATAATGGCAGGGCGTTGCGGAAGGCAGCGCATTTCCATGCAGTTTTCATCGTTTGTTAAACTGTCTTTCAGAAAAATCTTGTAAGATACAGCATAGGATACTGCAAAATTCAGAAAAACACGGCCGCACAAGGCGGCAGGAGGACATCATGAAAAAGACAACGGCGGCCATTCTGTCCGTTTTGACGGCGGGAGCGCTCATGTTCTCGCTTGCGGGGTGCACGTTTTTTGCGCCCACGCCCGACCCCGACGACAACACGGGGGACGACGATCCCATCGTCACGCCCGAACCCGACGATCCCACTCCGGGGCCCGACGATCCCAACGTGTCCGACGACATCGGCGACAATTCCTGGGCAGATTGGGAGGACGTCTTTACGGGCGGCAGCACGGAGGCATACCGCCTCTATCAGGAGGCCAAGGCGGACGGCTTCGAGGGGAGTTTCGTCGACTTTCTGAAGGAGGTCGGCTACAACGCCACCGTCGATTCTTCCTACGCCGTGGGGACGGCGGTGCAGTCGGTCGTTGCCATCAGCTGCGTGTTCGATGAGTACCTCACCTCTCCTCCCCTCCCCGATGCCGAGCCCGAGGAGATGACCTATTCGGGTGCGGGCGTCATCTACAGCATGGACAAGGAGGCGGGCGATGCCTACATCGTCACCAACTACCACGTCGTGTACGAGGCGGGTTCGGTGGGCGATGAGACCGTTCCGCACATCTCGGACGACATCCGCGTCTATCTCTATGGCCAGACCTATCTCGATCAGTATATCCAGGCAGAGTATGTGGGCGGCGCGATGGACTACGACATCGCCGTCATCCGCATCGAGGGCAGCGAACGCCTCAAAAACAGTGCGGCGCGCGTCTGTGAGATAGGCGATTCCGACCAGATCTCCGTGGGCGAAACGGTGTATGCGATCGGCAATCCGGACAACCAGGGCGTCTCCGTAACGCGCGGCGTCGTTTCGGTGGGGTATGAATATATCGACATCCTCGCGGCGGACAACGAGCGCACGCTCAACCTGCTCGAGATCCGCGTGGATGCCGCCATCAACCACGGCAATTCGGGCGGCGGTCTCTTCAACATCGACGGTTCCCTCCTCGGCATCGTCAATGCCCGTTCCGAGGCGTCGGGCATCCGCGATTTCGGCTATGCCATCCCCGTCAATCTTGCCGTCAGCGTGGCGCAGAATATCCTCGACAACGCCAGATCCAACACCAGCAAGGGCGCCTACCGTGCGACGCTGGGCGTGACGGTGCAGGTGGATGCCCGCACGAGCATCTACGACGAGGATACGGGCAGCTCGTACGTCGTCGAGAAGATCTCCGTGCAGGAAGTTACGGAGGGAACGCCCGCCGAAGGACAACTCGAGGTAGGGGATATCATCACGGGCATCCGCATCGAGAACGGCATGGAAAAGACGGTCACGCATTTGCATACGGTGACGACGTTCATGTTCAACGTGCGCAAGGGGGATACGGTCGTCATCACGTATGAGCGGGAGGGCGTCGAGGCAGAGGCGCGCATCACCTACGACAAGGACGAGATGTTCACGCTGTTTGCATAAAAAAAGCCGCCGGGAACGGGGCGGAAGAGAGGGCGGCATCTTGTTTGATGCGGCCATCGGGAAAACAGGCGGCTCGAAGCTGCTGGAATCGGATAAGCGGCGCGATGCTGCCGTAACAGACAGAGCGGCGCGGCGGGAGCTTTTGCTCCCGCCGCGCCGCATTCATATTGTGAAAAAAGTTGCGTCAGAAAAAGATTTTCGCGAAATTCTATTTAAAACAACTCTGCAAGCAAGGTTTCCTTGCGCAGCAGGACACAATTTGTGCATATCTGCACTTATTGTTCAATAAAGACAAAAAAGTGCGTGGGCGATTGCGCCTGTTAAAATCAGAAACGTCTACTCCTCGCCGCGAAGATTTCCCGAAGGAAAGATTTGCGGCGAAACAGCCTCCCAAAATACTTCCGCGAGCAAAACCACGCTTTTGCGCAGCGGGACCCAATTTGCCTCTTACCAGAGGCTTATTACTCAATAGGAACAAAAAAAGTGCGTGGGCGATAAAGCAAATTAAAATCATATCCGCTCGTTCCTCGCGGAAAGATTTTTGCGATAGCAAAAAGATTTTCGCGAAACTCTTATTTCAGCATCAACCGTATGATCTCTTCGTCCGTTTCGCGCATTCCGCGGCTTGCGAGCTCGCCCACGTTGCGGATGGTGTTCTCCACTCCCTTCGAGACGATGCCGTCGCCGCCGTAGAACTGTCCGCCCGCGCGGTACAGCTCAAAGCCGATGAGCCCCGATTCCACGGCACAGGCGATCTTGGCGGCACAGCTCGATTTGGCGCCGTCGCACACCATGCCCGAATCGATGGCAATAGCATTGACGATGGTATGCGAGATCTCGTCCACGCCGCCGCCGTATAAAAAGCAGATGCCTGCTGCCGCGCCCGCACCTGCGCTCACCGCGCCGCAGTACGCCGAGAGCCGCCCGATGCCCGATTTTAAGTGGATGGTCACAAGGTCGGAGAGGGCGAGTGCCCTGAGGAGCTGCTCATGCGGAACATTCAGGTGCCGCGCATAGGCGATGACGGGCACGGAGGCCGTGATGCCCTGATTGCCGCTGCCCGAGACGACCACGACGGGCAGAGGACAGCCGTTCATGCGCGCGTCCGAGCCCGCTGCCGCCCACGCCTTGGCACGGTTATGGATGTCGTCTCCGAAGGCGTTCAAAAGCGTCTTGCCCACGCGGGCGCCCCAATCGTTTCTGAGGCCCTCGTCGCAGATGGCGGTGTTGTATTCGATCTGCCGTTCCAGCGCCTCTTTTACTTCCGAAAGGTCGTCTTCTTTCGCAAATTCCACGATGGCGCGCACGGTGAGGGGATCGGACGCGGGATCGGCCTCCCCGCTCTCCGTGCGGTTTATCAGCACGTTTTCGTCCTTTTCGAGGCGCACGACGTTGGTGTGATGCCCCGTGATGCGCACAAAGGCGGTGTGGCTGCCGTAAAAGGCGCGGATGCCGATGTCGAACACGCAGCCGGCTGCGGCTTCCCGGACGGGAAGGGGCGTCCTGCTCCGGTATTCCGCGATGCGGGGGTACTCCTCCTCGCGGACGGAGGCGAGCACTTCGAGTTCACGGTCGGCATCGCCTGCCACAAAGCCCGCCGCGGCGGCGCTCTCCACGCCTCTCAGACCCCCCGTATGGGGGACGATGACGCTCTTGACGTTCTTTAAGATGTTGCCGCTCACTTCGATCTCGGCGCGCTCGGGGAGCTTGCCCAACGTCTTTTTGGCGAGGGCGGCGGCATAGGCGACGGCGATGGGTTCGGTGCAGCCCATCGCGGGGACGAGTTCTTCCTTGAGTCGTTCGATGCAGGCGCGCCGCAGCGTTTCTTCCATGGTATTCCTCTCAGATGGTAGTGGTCAGAAATAAAGTATATTGGCTTTCGGGGAAAAAGTCAACCGATTGACGGGGGACGGCGCAAGGGGAAGCGCGTTGTTCTTTTTTGCGGGAAGCGATGGCACAAAAAAAGCCTTGCAGGACTTGGCGGAAGCGATTGAAAATCAAAAAGCCGTAGAAAGCGTTAGAATTTCAATCGTCTTAAAAAAGCCAAAGCCCGACAAGGCAGCCGACGATAAATAATCGTCGATAGGCAGAGCGGGGCGGGTGCAGCCGCCCCCTCGTAAGCCCTATTATAGCAGAAACGAGGGGACTTGTCAACCCCTGCAAAGAATCATTCGGAGGTATTGTTATGACGGTCACAAAACAAGGCAAAATCTACACGGTGCGGGAGAATAAGGCTTCGTGGACGGTAGAACGCAAAAGCGATCTTGTCACGGTGTCCTATAACGTCTCAAAGGCTTCATGCCCGACGATCGACGAATTGAAGGCGTATATTGCCGAAAGCGATCTCTTTTGAGGAGGCGGACGATGGCAAGAAGTGAGGCACAGAAGGCGGCGGATAAGCGATATGCCGCGAAAATCAACGGGAAATATAAGGCATTCATCGTCAACCTGATCCCCGAAGAATGGGATTCGATCGATGCTGCGATCAAGGCGGCGGGCATGACGAAAGCCGATTTTCTCCGCTGGGCGGTGGAAGAACTGAAAAAGAGATGAAAAAAATTCCGCTCGGCATGGGAGCGGAAAGACAGAAGAAAGGGAAAGTTTTTGATGAAAAAATAGTGGGGGCAAATTGGGGGCAGACTTTCAAAAACACCCCTCGAAACCCCGAAAAAGCATGAAAAAAACGGGCTTCAAGCCCGTTTTTTTGGAGCAGGAAACAGGAGTACTTCGGCTTCGCTCGTGCTCCCTTCTGCCAAATAGAATAAACAAAGGAGCATTCTCCCTTCGAAAGAATGCTCTTTGTTCTTATGGAGCAGGAAACGGGAGTCGAACCCGCCGGGATCAGCTTGGGAAGCTGACGCCATACCGCTAGGCGATTCCTGCATATTTGGTTGTATCTCGTTCGCCTCCCGTTTCCACGGAAACGGCAGTACCTTCGCACCGCTTCGCGGCGCTCGGTGGCTGACGCACGTCCCCACCGGGATCAGCTTGGGAAGCTGACGCCAAAAACAGGGTTCCCGCAAAGATTTTGCGTTAGCAAAAGATTTGTGGGAAGAGGAGACGCAGGCATCGAAGCCCTGCCCCGACGAAGGAGGGGCGGCAAGGTTTGCCTTGCTCTGACGCGGCGATCCCTGCATATCCGATTGGGATATATGTCTATTATAGCGGAAAAAGGGCGTGCTGTCAAGCGCAAAAAATGCGGGATGCGGAGAATTTTTCGCGTTTTTTGACGAAAGTTTTTCCCGTTTTCCACAGGATTCGACACAATCGGACAAAACGTTCCATCAATCGACGGCGGCTGTACGGTATAATGAGGATAAATCGATCCACTTGGAGGACACTCATGGAAAAACACAAGCAAATCATCACGAAGAAAGAGTTTCTGGAAGAACTTGCCGCCATGCTCAACGTCTGCTTTGAAGCGGAAGCCGTGCAGGAAGCGGAGGGCGTCCGGCTCACGTTCCCGAGCGGGGAAGTATTCTTCCTCCGCGTCGAGGAAGCCGCCTGAGCGCTTTCACGCAGTTTTCATTTTTTTGTTCCCTTCGGCGCTTGACAAGCCGGTGGGGGACGGGTATAATAATTAGGAATCTAACCAATAGGTTCCTAATTATTTTTTTCGGGAAGAGGACATGGAACACATCCAGGACAACGATCTCGGCTATGCCATCGGGCGGACGGCGCGCATTTTATACCGGCTTCTGGACGGCAATCTGCGTTCGCTCGTTCTGAGCTTTTCGCAGGTGAACGTTTTGGGCTATCTTGCCGCCAAGCACGCCCGCGGGGAGGAGTGTACCCAGAAGCTCATCGCGACGGAATGCTGCAGCACCCGTCCCTCTTCGGTGACCGGCCTTCTGCAGGCGCTCGAGCGGCAGGGCTACATCGAGCGCAGGGCGGGGGAGGACGCGCGCGTCAAGTGCGTCGTGCTCACCGAACGCGGGAGAGGGGTCGCCGACGAATGCAACCGCTTCGTCAAAAAGACGGAGGACGCCATGCGGCGGGGGCTTTCGGAGGAGGAAACAAAGACCGTCTACCGCTGCCTTCTGCACATGGCGGACGAACTTGAGGCGCTCTCGAAGGAGACTTTTCCCGAAACAGGATCCGATCAAAAGGAGAGAAACCAGCAAGACTTATGATCTCAAGACTCATGAAGAGCGTGCGGCAGTACAAGTCGCGCGCCATCTTAACGCCCGTCGTCATGGTCGTCGAGGCGGCGATGGAGATCCTCATTCCCTTCGTCATGACGCTGCTCGTCGGCGTCATCGAAGATGCGCAGGAGGCAGGGCGCAATCTCATTCAGGAAGATTTCGTCAAAATCGCCATCTACGGCGGCATCATGTTCGTATTGGGGCTCGTGTCGCTTGCAAGCGGTGTGTTCGGCGGCAAGCTCGCCTCGGAGGCGAGCGCGGGCTTTGCGGCCAACCTCAGGCAGGATGCTTACGACAAGATCCAGACCTTCTCGTTCGCCAACATCGACCGCTTCTCGACGTCCTCGCTCATCACCCGTCTGACGACGGATATCACGAGCGTGCAGATGTCCTTCCAGATGAGCATCCGTATGCTCGTGCGCGCACCCGTCATGTTCATCTTTGCCTCCATCATGGCCTTTATCATCGAGCCGGGCATCGCCTGGATCTTCCTTGTGGCGGCGGCCATCCTCTTTGTGCTCGTGCTGCTCATCATGAATGCCGCCCAGCCCAATTTCCGGCAGATGTTCAAGAAGTACGACCGCCTCAACGCCGTCGCGCAGGAGAACCTGACGGGCATTCGCGTCGTCAAGTCGTATGTCCTCGAGGGGCCGGAGATCGACAAGTACCAGAAGGCGACGCAGGAAGTGTACGACTATTCCGTGCGCGCCGAAAAACTGACGGCCGCCATGAGCCCCGTCGTGCAGGTCATCATGTATGTGACGATGATCATCCTGCTCGCCGTGGGCGGCGCGAGCATCGTGGGGGGAGATCTTAAGATCGCCGACCTCACCGGTCTTCTCTCGTATGCGACGCAGATCCTCTCGGGCGTCATGATGGTGGCGATGGTGCTCACCTTCATCGCCATGTCCCGCCCCGCAATGGAGCGTATCTCCGAGATCTTGTCGGAGGAGAGCACCATTGAGGATCCTGCCGATCCCGTCTTTGAGGTCAAAGACGGCGCGATCGAGTTCGATCACGTCAGCTTTGCCTACCGCAAGGGCGGCGAGGGGGAGGATGTCATCAAGGACGTCTCTTTGAAGATCGCCTCGGGTGAGACGATCGGCATCATCGGGCAGACGGGTTCTGCCAAGACGACGCTCGTCTCCCTCATCCCCCGCCTCTACGATGCGACGGAGGGAAGCGTCAAAGTGGGCGGCCGCGATGTGAAGGAGTACGACCTCACCGTCCTCCGCGATTCCGTCGCGATGGTGCTGCAGAAGAACGTGCTCTTCTCGGGCTCGGTCGCAGAGAATCTGCGCTGGGGCAAGGAGGACGCCACGCAGGAGGAGCTCGAGTTCGCCTGCAAACAGGCGTGCGCCGACGAGTTCATCGAGCAGCTCCCCGGGAAGTACGAATACGACCTCGGCCAGGGCGGCGTCAACGTCTCGGGCGGGCAGAAGCAGCGGCTGTGCATCGCGAGGGCGCTTCTGAAGAGCCCCAAGGTGCTCATCCTCGACGACTCGACGTCCGCCGTCGATACCAAGACGGACAGCCGCATCCGTGCGGCGCTGCGCGAACACGCGCCCGACGTCACCAAGATCATCATCGCCCAGCGCATCAACTCGGTGCAGGATGCCGACCGCATCCTCGTCCTCGATGCGGGCCGCGTTTCGGGCTTCGGCACGCACGAGGAGCTCTTAAAGACCAACGAAATTTACCGCGGGATCTATGAATCGCAGGTGAGAGGAGGTGACGATCATGCCGATGCCGAATAACATGGCAAAGGGCGGGCGCGCGCCCGTCCGGCTGGATGCCAACAGCAAGAAGATCTTCTCGCGCCTCATGCGCTATCTCTTTGTCGACCACAAGGGCAAGTTTTTGTTTGCCTGCGCGCTCATCGTCGTCTCTGCGCTCGCCTCGGTGGGCGGGTCGATGTTCCTCGGCATCTTTGTCGATCAGTACATCTCCCCCCTCATCGGGCAGGCCGATCCCGATTGGAGCGGCTTTGTCGGCGCGCTCTGTGCGATGGGCGGCATCTATCTTGCGGGCGTCGTGTGCAACTACACCTATTTCCGCATCATGGTCGTCGTGGCGCAGGGAACGATGAAGCGCCTGAGGAACGAGATGTTCTCGCATATGCAGACGCTCCCCTTAAAGTTCTTCGATACGCACACGCACGGCACGCTCATGAGCCGTTACACCAACGATACCGATGTGCTCCGGCAGATGCTCTCGCAGACCATCCCGCAGCTCATCAACTCGACGGTGACCATCGTCGGTACCTTCTGCATGATGGTGTTCTATTCCGCGACGCTGACGCTCGTCGCCATGATCTTCGTCGTGGGGATGTTCCTCTTCACGCAGAAGCTCGCAAAGCGCAGCGGCGGATACTTTTTACAGCAGCAGCGCGCGCTCGCTTCTGTCAACGGCTACATCGAGGAAATGATGAGCGGCCAGCGCGTCGTCAAGGTGTTCAATCACGAGGAAAAGGCCAAGGCGACCTTCCGCACGCTCAACGAGGATCTGCGCGTCAATGCGACCAAGGCGAACGTGCTCACCAACGTCATCGGGCCCATCTCCAACAACATCGGCTATATCCAGTATATCATCGTGGCGTTTGCGGCGGCCTTCCTCGTCATGGAGGGGAATTGGTACGCGCTCTCCATCTACGGCTTCACGCAGGGCCTGGGCGGGGCGTTGACGCTCGGCGCCATCGTCTCCTTCCTCAACTTCGTGCGCTCCTTCAATATGCCCATCCAGCAGGTCACGCAGCAGTTCAACGCCATCGTGCAGGCGTTTGCGGGCGCCGAGCGCATCTTCGAGATGCTCGACGCCGTGCCAGAGGACGAGGGCGGCGACGTGACGCTCGTCAAGGTGACAAAGACGGGCGAGAATTGGTACGAGGAGCGCGAGGACGGCGACCTCTGGGCATGGAAGGTGCCGGACGGCAGCCCCGCGGGCCATCACTTCGTGCTCTTGAAGGGCGACATCCGCTTCTACGGCGTCACGTTCGGCTATGAGGAGGGAAAGACCGTCCTTCACGACATCTCCCTTTATGCAAAGCCCGGGCAGAAGATCGCCTTTGTCGGCTCGACGGGCGCGGGCAAGACGACGATCACCAACCTCATCAACCGCTTCTACGACATC
>QAKM01000016.1 GCA_003343805.1 Bacillota bacterium
ATTTGTTCTGGATGCGCCCGTAGAAGAGGTATTCCCCCTCCTTCAGCGTCTTTGCAAGATAGGGCATATTGAACCAGACGGCGGTAAAGGTGTCGCCGTCCTGCTCGAGATGCGCGCGAAGATAACGCACCCGCCCCGTATAGCGCATGGGTTCGATGTAGGTGATCCGTGCCGCGATGAGCGCCGTATCGTTGTTGAGGACCTCGCGCACGGAGACGCGGTTCGTCATGTCGAGATAGGTGCGCGGATAGTAGCGGACGAGATCCTCCGCCGTGACAACGCCCAGCTTCTGAAGTTCCTTTGCGCGCTTCTCCGCGATCCCTCTCACGTCCGTAAGCTGCATCCGCACCCCTCCTTTTCATGCGATCCGTTCGCGTCCGGGAGCCGCATTTTCCCGCTCCCTCTTTGATACACAAACCCCGCGGCTCTTTTCTGCCGCGGGGAAATTTTTCAAATCTACAAATTACTTTGTTAAGGAAATTCTCTCACCCGGCGCATCTCACTCAAGAGACAGCAGGTAGTAATACACGGGCTGACCGCCGAAGTGATAGTCAACATCGCAGTCGGGGAACTCCTCGGCGACCTTCTCTGCAAGCGCCTTGGCATCGTCCTCGCTCACCCCCTCGCCATAGTAGAGGGTGATGACCTCGTGCTGATCTTCCTTGAGCTTTTCGAGGAGCGCAAGCACCGTCTCGTCGATGGAATTGCTCTTTGCGAGGATCTTCTTATCGTCGAGGCCGATGATGTCGCCCTCCGTGATGGAGAAGCCGTTGACGTTGGTCGTTCTGACGGCGTGCGTCACCTGGCCTGCCTTCACGTTGTCGATCGCGTGGATCATGTTGGTCTTGTTCTCCTCGAGGCTGGCCTCGGGGCTGAACGCAAGCGCCGCGGCAAAGCCCTGCGGCACGTTCTTGGTCGGAATGACGTGAATGGTGCGGTTGTCGACGAGCGCTTTTGCCTGTTCCGCCGCCAGGATGATGTTCTTGTTGTTGGGGAACACGAACACATTCTCCGCATTGATCTTCTGCACGGCAGTCGCAATATCGGAAGCGGAGGGATTCATCGTCTGGCCGCCCTCGATGACGCGGTCGACGAAGAGATCCTTGAAGATATCGCGGATGCCCTCGCCCGCGCAGATGGCGAGCATCCCCTGGTCCTTCTTTTCGGCCTCGATCTTGGCCTTTAAAGCGCGGTTCTGCTCGAGCATATTCTCGATCTTGGGCCGGTCGAGCTCACCCAGCTCCAAAGCATAGGTGAGGGCGACGCCGGGGCTGTTGGTATGGACGTGCACCTTGATCATCTCGAGATCGCCGATGCAGATGACGCTGTCGCCGATGCCCATCAGGTTTTCCCGGAGCTTGTCGATGTCGGCAAGCGTGGTGCTCTTTTTCAAGTTGATGACGAAGAACTCCGTGCAGTAGGCGAACTGGATATCGCCGAGATCCATGCTGATGATGTCGGAATTGTCGCCAAATTCGGGCTCTGCCTGCTGCTGCATGGCTTCCGTCTGCACTTCGGAGGCGATCTCCTCGCCCATGATGGCCGCCTGGAAGCCGCGCATGATGGTCATGAGGCCCACGCCGCCCGAGTCGACGACGCCCGCCTTCTTTAAGACGGGCAGAAGTTCGGGGGTGGTGGCAAGCGCCCTGTCGCCTTCGGCAATGACCGCGGGAAGGAAGGTCTCGAAGTCCTTATACTTGCCTGCCATCTTGACGGCGAACTCGCTCATGAGGCGCACGACGGTGAGGATGGTGCCCTCTTTGGGAATGGAGACGGCGTTGTAGGCGACCTTGGTGCCCTGTTCCATCGCCTTGGCGAAGGTGCGGGTATCGACCTCCGGCTTGCTGACGCGGAGCACCGAACAGATGCCGCGGAAGATCTGCGAAAGGATGACGCCCGAGTTGCCGCGGGCCCCGCGCAGCGCCCCCTTCGAGACGCAGTCGCACACCTCCATAAAGGTGTTGGAGGAGGTCATGGAAAGCTCCTTGACCGCCGACTGCATGGTGAGGGACATATTCGTTCCCGTATCGCCGTCGGGCACGGGAAAGACGTTGAGCGAGTCTACCTTCGCCCGGTTATTTTCCAACATTTTTGCGCCGACCAGAACCATCTTCCGGAACGTCGCACAGTTGATCGTTTTTTGCATGAGATGCTCCTTACACTCCGCTATGAAATGAGCGCCGAACAAGGACGTCACTTTCGCCCTTCGGCAAGAATGCTGCAAAGCAGAAACCGCGCAGAAAGGTTCCCTCGCTGCGCAAGCGCCGCCGAAGCGGCAGACGGGCTAGATCTTCAGGCCCATGACGTTGACATTCACCGTATCCACGATCATGCCCGTGAACTTCTCCACCTTATACTTGATGGCTTCCTTCAAAGATTCCGCCACCGCCTCGATGGAGACACCGTACTTGATGAGGACATAGACGTCGATAAAGATGCGGTTCCCGGACGTCGCAACACGGACGCCTTTTCCCCCCGCGTCCTTACCGAGCAGTTCGGCGAGCGTATCGGTAAAACGGTGCGCCACGGTATCCACGATCCCGTAGCTTTCGATGGCCGCACGGGACGCTACCTTCGCGATCGCGAGGTCTGAAATGGAAATTTTCCCATAAGCGTTGCTCGTTGTAACAGACATAATGCTCTCCTAAACTTATCAATACTATTCTAACCCAAAAGGACGAATTTTGCAAGCGTTATTGAAAAATTTTTCCTTCATTCCCCAAAAAATTTGCCCTTTTCTCCCCCATTTTTATTGCTTTTTTTGCGCGGAAATGCTATCATATTGCCATTGATGATTGCGCGGAGGCTTTCCGCGTGCAAAATTCGTGGAATAGACCCATCGGAGGTGGAGATCATGTCGAGAGTATGCAGTGTGTGCGGAAAGGGCCAGACGTCGGGCAACAACGTCAGCCACTCCAACCGCAAGACGCGCAGGACGTTCCAGGCTAACGTGCAGAAGGTTTCCTATGTGAAGGACGGCAAGGTCGTCAACGACTATGTCTGCGCAAGATGCCTCAAGAGCAACAAGATCGAGCGCGTTTGATTTTTCGTCTGTTGCAGAACACTACGAGAAATACGGTCTCCCCGGCGGAGGCCGTTTTTTCGCGCCGTTTTTCCGCTTTCCCTCTTGACAACTCTTCCCTTTCGCGCTAAACTGGACGTATCTTAAGGGGGCAATTCTATGAGTTATCAGCCGACCATCTTTGAACAGCCGACTTCGGAACCGCTCGCCGCCCGCCTGCGCCCGCGCGACCTCGACGAGTTTTTCGGGCAGGAGCACCTTCTCGGCAAGGGCAAGGTGCTGCGCCGCATCATCGAGAGCGACCAGGTCGGCTCCATGATCTTCTGGGGACCGCCGGGCGTGGGAAAAACGACGCTCGCCCGCATCATCGCACGGAGGACGAAGGCAAAGTTCATCGACTTTTCCGCCGTGACAAGCGGCATCAAGGAAATAAAACAGGTGATGAACGAGGCGGAGAACGCGCGGAGATTCGGCGAAAAGACCATCCTCTTCGTGGATGAGATCCACCGTTTCAACAAGGCGCAGCAGGACGCCTTTCTGCCCTATGTCGAAAAGGGAAGCATCATCCTCATCGGCGCAACGACGGAAAACCCCTCCTTCGAGGTCAACGGCGCACTCCTCTCCCGCTGCAAGGTGTTCGTCCTGCAGGCCTTAAAGACGGAGGATCTCGTAAAACTTCTGAAACACGCCCTTTCGGACGAGCGCGGCTTCGGGGGACAGAACGTCTCGATCGCGGACGAGGCGCTCGAGCTCATCGCCAACTTTGCAAACGGCGATGCGCGAAGCGCCCTCTCCACGCTGGAGATGGCCGTCCTCAACGGCGACATCGACGAGACGGGCGCCGTCACCGTGACGGACGAGACCATCGAGCAGTGTACCTCGAAGAAGTCCCTCCTCTACGACAAGACGGGCGAGGAGCACTACAACCTCATCTCGGCGCTCCACAAGTCCATGCGCAACTCCGACCCCGACGCCGCCGTCTATTGGCTGGCACGGATGCTGGAAGCGGGCGAGGATCCCATCTACATCGCCCGCCGCGTGACGCGCTTTGCCTCGGAGGACGTGGGCCTTGCCGACCCGCAGGCGCTGCGCCTCTCGATCGCCGCCTTTGAAGCGTGCCGTCTCATCGGGATGCCCGAGTGCTCCGTCCACCTCACGGAGGCCGTCGTCTATCTCTCGCTCGCACCCAAGTCCAACGCCCTCTACATGGCGTATGAGGCCGCCAAAAAGGACGCCCTCACCATGCTCTCCGAGCCCGTTCCCCTCGTCATCCGGAATGCGCCGACCAAGCTCATGAAGGAGCTCGACTACGGCAAGGGCTACATCTATGCGCACGACACGGAGGAAAAGCTCTCTGTGATGCAGTGCCTGCCCGACTCCCTGCTGGGCAGAGAGTACTACCGCCCCACCGAGGAGGGACGGGAGGGGGCCTTCAAGGAGCGCCTCGAAGAAATCAAGGCATGGAAGAAAGCCCATTCCCCCAAAAAGTGACCTCTCTCCTCGCGGGGACGTAAAATTGCCCCTTAACCTCCCTCGTCGGAGCAGGGCATTTTTTTCCGCCCCTCCTACGTCGGGGCGGGCTTTAATGCCCGCTCCTCCTCTTCCCACAAATTTTTTGTTCTACAAAAGATTTGTGGGAGCCCTATTATGCAGAGGTGGCACGGCGAAGCCGTGACGGAAGGAGTAAAAGCGCCCGCCACGGCTGTTGCCGCGGCGGGCGCTTCCAAAATCGGCGCGGCGGCTTGCTAAAGCAAGCCGCCGCGCCTTCCGTTATGATCCGTTTTTACCCGCATACGGTGCGGAATACCCGCAGAAAGTTGTCCTTTGCGATCTTCTCGGTGACGCGCGGGCCGAACTCCCGTTCAAAGTCGGAAAGCAGCAGCGGCACGTCGGCGGGGGAACGCAGGAAGGCGTTCTCGGGGATGCCGTCGAAGTCGCTCCCGAGCGCCAGGACGTCCTCGCCGCCCGCGTTCAGGATGGCCCTTGCATGGGCGAGCGCCGCCGCCCGCTGCCCCTC
>QAKM01000054.1 GCA_003343805.1 Bacillota bacterium
CCTCCCGCGTCAGCCCTTCCAATATCCTTCCGCCCAGCCGATCGTTCCGCCCGCGAGAAGATGACGCTTGACCGCCCGCTGCAGAGAGGTCGCCTCCGGCAGATCTTCGACGGACGCCGTGACCGCCGTGGGAAAGATCCAATCGCGGAAAGCGGGGCTGTCCTCCTCCCAGAATACGACGGAAAAGCGTTCCGAAAAGCGGCGCACGCGGCTCGCTTCGGGCATGAATTCCCGCAGCGCAGGGGAGAGCATCCACGACTCGCACACATACTCCGCCTCCGCAAAGTCCGGGAAATACTTCGGGAAAAACGCCTTTGCCGCGGCCACGGAGGCATCCACCGCCCCGTCCGAAAGGTCGGCATCCGCGGGAATGTGCAAAAAGATGCGCCGCCTGTCCCCGCCCGCAGGCTTTCCTCCGAACGCCGCCCCTTCCGTCATCTCGCATTCGAGCGCGCCGAGGCGGAACTCCCTGAGCGCGAGCTGACGGGGGAACCACCAGCCCCACGTCCATTCCACGCGCCCTTGGCGGGCGAGCGCTTCCCCCGAAAAGCGCGCCATGAACGCCATCGTCGCGCGGAAGATCTCGCGCCCGATGCCCCGCTCCTCGTACTCGCGCAGGGCAAGGAGCGCCTCCATGCTCTGCGCGACGAACAGCTTCATGCCGTCCGCATCCTCGCCGAGCGCCCCTTTCAGCGCGGAAAGCCCTTCCTCATAGGGAGCCGTGCGCCACTCATGAAGAGGCAGGCCCGCAAAGAGCGCCTCGTTTTCGCGCAGCACCTCTTCCGCCCGCGCCGAAACTGCCGCTTGAACGCCGATCTCCTGCCAAAATTTCTTTAACATACCTGTTTCCTCCCAAAGTTTTTTGCGATTTTGCCAATAAAATTCACCCCCCACCCATTGACAAAGTTGAAATCTCATGTTATCATCTTGATGAGAATATGAAATAAGGAGTGTGATGACTATGAATTGTCCCTTTTGCGGAACAGCCAACCCCGACGATTCCGTCTTTTGCAAGAAGTGCGGAAGAAGGATGAGCGGGAGCGTCACCTGCCCCGCCTGCGGAGCGACTTCCCCCGCCGACGGAGACTTCTGCACCCACTGCGGCGCCAGGCTGAACGCGCCCGTCAAGGCGGAAGAGCGGCCTGCGGCATGGCGGCAGATCCTCGTGACGGTGGGCAACGCGCTCGCCGTGTTTGCGGCGCTCGCCTCCGTCATCTTCCTCTTCTGCCTGGGGTGTGAGATGCGCAACCCGCTCCTTCCCGCCCTCCTTTGGTTCGATTGGGGCGGAACGGACATCTACTATTTCTTCGGCGAGATATACCGCGACATCTATGACGTCTACACGAAGAGCGTCCCCGTCTTTACGGGGGTATCGGGATACAGTCAGGCCGTCATCGGCACGCTGCTCTCCGCGGGCATGATGATCTCCGTCTGCATCCTCTTCATCCTCACCCTCGTGCGCTTCGTGCGCAGCTTTAGCGAGAAGAAGGGCCGCTCCGTCGTCGCGATGGCGGCAAAGACCTACTTTTTGTATCTCGCCTTTGCCCTGCTCTTTCTGGCGCTGCACTCGGTCACGATGCTCGACGGCGAGGCCCGTTCGGCCGTCACTCTGAACGGCGCGACCATCGCAGGGCTTATCATCGGCGCCGTCGGCGTCCTCTCGGCCGCCGTCCTCCACGCCGTTGCGGGAGCCGGAAAGATGGGCCGAGACCGCATTTTGCAGTTGAGCTTTTCGGGCGCCTGCCTGCTCCTCGTTGCAGCCGTCTTTGCGCTGCTTTCGGGCAGCATTGCGGGCATCACGCTGTTCGAGAGCGAGGATAATTTTATAACGCTGATCTTCGGGCTCATCATGGCATACCGCGTCCCCGCCGAAGGCTGGTTCCCCTCGGGCGGCGGCACGCTCTATCCGGCCGCTTCCGCCACGATCTCGACCTGCTCGATCCTCGGTTTCTTGTTCCTCATCGTGCTCTTCCTGCTGCTTGCGGTGCTCGCCTCGTCGCTCGTGAAAGGCATTGCAGAGCCGGACGAAACGCCCAGGACACTGCGCTATATGATCCCCGCCATGATCCTTGCGATCGGGCTCACCGTCTGCTCCGCGCTGACGCTCGGTTCGCTGGCAACGCTCTTTCAGGAGTACGCCGGCGGATCCGCCGTCACGATCGCCACGCAGTTCACGCTGCCCATCATCGCCGCCGTGCTCTCGGCGCTCGCGCTCATTCTGCTCATCGTGTACGGTGCGCTCACGGGCGGCAAAGAAGAAAACAAAGACTGACTATCTCCAAATCGCAAAAAGCGGCAGCCGTGTTACGCGGCTGTCGCTTTTTATGTCTGTTTTTGTCTTTCGCGTTCGGCTTTGGAAAAGGCGCAGCCGCAGTAATCCTGGCGGTAGAGCCCGTATTCTTCGGAAAGGCGCACCGAATGCAGGTACCCGCCCCGCTTCTTGAAATCGGAGGGAAGATATGGTACGCCCACTTCCTCCGCGACGGCAAAGCCGATCGTGTTGATGAGTTTGGCGTTTTTGAGGGGAGAGACGGTGAGCGTCGTCGCAAAATAGTCGAAGCCGCGCGCCTTTGCCTCCCGCGCCGTCCGTTCAAGGCGCAGGCGGAAGCACACAGCGCACCGCGCGCCGCCCTCCTTTTCTTCCTCCAGCCCGCGCACCGCCGAAATGTAGTCCTCGGGGGCATAGTCGCAGTCCAGAAAGTCTGCAAGCCCTGTCTCCCGCAGAAAGCGGATCTGCTCGCGCTTTCTCTTTTCGTATTCCTCGGCACAGTCGAGGTTGGGGTTGTAGTAAAAGACGGTGACCCCGATCTGCGGGGAAAGCTCCGAAAGACAGTGCGACGAGCAGGGCGCGCAGCAACTGTGCAAAAGGAGGCGCCTATCCTGCGCCCCCCTGAGCTCTTCCTGCATCTGTTTGTCGTAATTGACGGCGTTCATATAACAGCCCTCTCGCGCGGCACGCTTTTCATGCCTCGCCCTTGATGATCTTCAAAAAGTACTCATGCACCCTCAGATCGTCGGTCAGCTCGGGATGGAAGGCGAGCGCCAGCATCTTTCCCTGCCGCACGGCGACCGTCTTGCCCCCGACGACGGAGAGGACTTCGACGCCCTCGCCCGCCTCCGCCACATAGGGCGCGCGGATAAAGACGGCGGGGTATTCGCCGATGCCCTTCACTTCGGCATTCGTCGTGAAGGAGCCCAACTGCCGCCCGTAGGCGTTGCGGCGCACGGTGACGTTGAGCGTCCGGAGATGGGGCGCTTCGCCGCCCTCGATCTTGTTTGCAAGCAAAATGAGCCCCGCACACGTCGCGAGCACAGGCGTTCCGCCCTCAATGGCCGCTTTAAGCGGCGCAAAGAGCCCCTCTTCGCGCAGGAGCTTGCCCTGCACGGTGGACTCCCCGCCGGGGAGCACCAGGCCGTCGAACTGTTCCGAAAAATGCGCAAGGCGGCGGATCTCCACGACCTCCGCGCCCAACTTTTGGAGCGCGTGCTCGTGTTCGATGAAGGCGCCCTGAAGCGCGAATACACCAATTTTCATAAGTTTGGTTTGTCTTAACCGATATTCGACCGATGAATGCGGCGCCCCTCGCGCCGAAGTCGCGGCCGAGGCGAGGAGCCTGCGTAAGCGACGACGGGAGCTTACTAAGACGTAAGTGACCAAGGAGCGCGCAAAGGCGACAAAGCATTCGGCCGATGAATCCGACGCGAGGATTTACTTGCCGCGCTCTGCCATCAGCAGCGCGATCTCCTGCTCGTTGATGCCCACCATCGCCTCGCCGAGGTCCTCGGAAAGCTCTGCAAGGATCGCAGGGTTCTCGTAGTTGGTGACGGCCTGCACGATGGCGCGCGCACGCTTGGCGGGATTGCCGCTCTTGAAGATGCCGCTGCCGACGAACACGCCCTCGGCGCCGAGCTGCATCATGAGGGCCGCGTCCGCGGGGGTCGCCACGCCGCCCGCCGCGAAGTTGACAACGGGGAGCTTGCCGTTCTCGTGGACGTACTTCACAAGATCATAAGGCACCTGAAGCTGCTTGGCCTCCTCGTAGAGCTCGTCCTCGGACATGGAGACGACCTTGCGGATCTCGCTCATCATCATGCGCATATGGCGCACGGCCTGCACGACGTCGCCCGTGCCGGGCTCGCCCTTGGTGCGGATCATGGAAGCGCCCTCGGCAATGCGGCGGAGCGCCTCCCCGAGATCTCTCGCCCCGCAGACAAAGGGGACGGAGAACTTGGTCTTGTCGATGTGATACTTATCGTCGGCGGGAGAGAGCACCTCGCTCTCGTCGATATAGTCGATCTCGATGGCCTGCAGGATCTGCGCCTCGACGAAATGGCCGATGCGGCACTTTGCCATGACGGGAATGGAGACCGCCTCCTGGATGCCCTTGATCATCTTGGGGTCGGACATACGGGAGACGCCGCCCGCCGCACGGATATCGGCAGGGATGCGCTCGAGCGCCATGACGGCGCACGCGCCCGCTTCCTCTGCGATCTTGGCCTGTTCGGGCGTGGTGACGTCCATGATGACGCCGCCCTTGAGCATCTGTGCGAGCCCCTTGTTGAGCTCGAACCGTTCGTTGTTCATATCATATCCTCCTTGGGAGTGGAAATTCTGATGGATATCGCGGAAAGATTTTTCCAACGGAAAAAGATTTCCGCGAAACTTCTTTTAAATTACTTCCGCGAGGAGGGTTTCCCTCCGCTGCGGGACTCAATTTGTGCCATACCTGGCACTTCCTGTCCAATAAAGACTACGGAGAACGCGGCCGTCAAAGCAATTTGGATGTACCACGCTCACCCCTCGCCGCAAAGATTTTGCGAAGCAAAAGATTCGCGGCGAAACCTTTGCTGCGAAAATCATTATACCACCTTCGCAAAAAACGGTCAACAAATTTTAAGCAGCGCAAAAAAGAATGCCCGCGGGCATACGGGCGCGCGAACACATCAGAACAGGGATGCACAAAGCAGCGTGCAGGCCGCCGCGAGCGCGATCGCCGGCGCAAAGGGAAGCCGCCTTTGTTGCAGCACGACATGGGCAATGCCCGCAAAGAGGCAGCTCAACAGCAGCACGAGCGGCATCTGCCCGCCCGTCATGAGGCCGACCGCGCCGAAGAGTTTGACATCGCCCAACCCGAGGCCCTCCTCCTTGTGCCGCAGACGCCACGCTCCGCGCACGAGGGCGGAGATGCCGAACCCAAAGCAGAAGCCGAAGAGGCGCTCTCCGGGGAGCGGTCCGCAAGCAAAAAGCGCTGCCGCAAGGGACAGCGCCGAGAGCGCAACGGGAATGACCGTCGGGATGACCCCGCGTGCGGCATCGATGCAGAACGCCGCGGAAAGCAGGGCAAAGGCGGCAAGGAGGACGGCCGCTCCGGCAAACGAGCGCGAGGAAAGCACCCCGAGCACCGAGAGGGACAACTGTGCCGAAAATACCGCCGCCCCGATACGGGCGTATGTATGGCCTCTCCTCATGGCTTCATCCTCTGCAATGGCCGATCCCGACAGACACCCCGCTTTCCGAAACGCCCGTTGAAATCAATTTACCCTTCTCTCCGCAAAAGATCTGCGGCAAAATAAAAACTTTCTGCAAGCAAAACCACGCTTTGCTTCATAATTTTCTTCCGCGAGCAAAACCACGCTTTTGCGCTGCGGGACCCAATTCGCCTCATGCTTGAGGCTTATTGTCCTTAGAATGACAGGCGAGTGCGTGGGCAAAATAGCAAGTTAGATGTATATTGCTCACCCCTCACGACTTTTTTGTGCTTGCACAAAAAAGTGTGAACTTAGTAGAGGATCTGCGCCGTATCCGGCAGCGTCAGGGCGTCCGAATTGTCGCCGCGGACGGTGAACTTCTCCTGCAAAAACTCTTTGTTCGGGATGAGGTAGACGCGCTTCTCGCTCCAGGCGCCCGTGACATCGGCGCGAAAAAAGCGGCCGAACAAAATGTTTTTCAAAAGTTCGCCGTTGAGCTCGACGATCGCCGAACGGTAGCCTTCCGCAAAGCAGTCCAAAAGGGCGCTCCGGATGAGCAGCGCCATGTAAAGATCGGAAAGCTCCTCGCCCCGCCCGCCGCAATGACGGCAGGGCTGCAGCAGCATGAAAGCGATCTCGCGGCTCGTGCGCTTGCGGGTAAAGAGGGTCACGCACAGATCGTTCATGGGCAGTACGCGGCACTTGGACCGATCGGAAGAGAGCGCCCGTTCGAGCTCCTCCGTCACCGCCGCGCGGTGCGCTTCCTCCGTCATATCGATGAAATCGACGGCAACGATGCCGCCCACGTTGCGCAGGCGTACCTGGCGGGCGATCTCGCGCGCGGCCAAAAGGTTGGTCTCAAAGACGGTGCTCTCCAAGTCGTTTTCGCCCGTGAACTTGCCCGTGTTGACGTCGACGACCGTCATCGCCTCCGTCCTGTCGAAGATGAGGTACGCGCCGTTTTCGAGCCGCACCATCGGCTGTGAGAGCGAAAAGATCTGTTCGGAAAGCCCGAAGTGCTTGTACATACTCTCCGCGCCCGTATAGTGGACGACGCGCTTTTCGCCGAGATCGGGCCGCATACGGGCGAACGTCAGGATGCGCTCATAGAGCTCTTTGTCGGCAACGTACAGCTTGGTGGCGCCGTCGCCCAAAGAATCGCGCAGTACCTTAAAGGGAAGGTCTGCCTCGCGATAGACGGCGGTGCCGACGGGCGCCGTGCGCGCCGCCTCCATCGCCGAACGGTAGATGCGCCGCAGAAATTCGCACTCCGTCTTTAAGTGCCGCCGCGTCGCATTGGCGGCCGCCGTGCGCAGGATGAAGCCCTCGCCGGGGAGCCGCTGCCGTTCCGCCTCTTTGAGAAGCGCGGTGCGGATATCGGGGTCTTCGATCTTGCGGGAGATGCCCAAAAAGTCCGTCTTGGGAAGGTAGATGAGCGTCTTGCCGACGAGGGAAAGATCGAGCGACACTTTGGCGCCCTTATTCCCGCGCGGAGCTTTGACGACCTGCACCAAAACCTCGTCGCCCTCCTTGAGGTCGCGCACCGAGCTGCTGCCCGAGCCATCGTAGCTTGCAAAGCGCGCCGCGCCCTCGTCGAGCGGGAGATAGCAGTTGCGCGCCATCCCGCAGTTGATGAACGCCGCCTGCATCCCGGGCACCACGTTGGCGACTTTTCCCTTATAGATGTTGCCGAGCACGGCGCCGTTCTTTTCGTTCTCGCCCTCGATCTCGACGATCCTGCCGTCCTCGGCATAGACGACGATCTGTTCCCCGCAGACGCGGTCAAAAAACCATTCCTTCTTCATGGTACTTCCGCTCATCTTTCCTCGAAAGTAGTATTCTCAAAAATGTGTATTTGCCCTATTTTATCACATTTTTCTGCACTTTTCAAGCGGATGACGGCAATTTTTCACTTCTTTACGCCCATTTGAAACACATTGCCGCCCGTCTCGCCTCCGCGGGAGGGGCGCGCCCCTTCGAGCGGCTCTTCAAGCGGCCGTTCGAGCGCCTCCTTGAGCGTCGTCCGATACCCGCCCGCCTCGAGCACGGCAAACAGCTCGCCCTCGGAGAGCTCGCCGAGATATTCGCCGTCCTCATAGACGATGAGCACGAGATAGCGGTCCTCGCGCAGATAGCGGACGCACTCCCCCGCCGTCCGCTCGGAGGAGAGCACGATGCGCTTTTCCTCCACGCCGCGCGAAAAGGAGCGCCCGCGCGGAAAGGCGATGCGCCGGTAGCTCCCGCCGCCAAAATTGCCCGCAAGGAGCAGGAGCGCAAAGAAAAGCGCCGAGAAGTTGGGCCGGGAAAAGCAGCTTACGGCAAACACCGCCAGAATGCCCGCCGCCGTCAGAAAGGCCGAAATGCGCGAAAGGAGACGGGCGCGCGCCTCCCCCAGCGGGCGCAGCAGCAGAAAGAGCAGCCGGCCGCCGTCCAGCGGGTAAGCGGGCAGCAGATTGACGAGAAAGAGGGAGAGCGACACCTCCGCCGCTGCCTCGGTATAGGGATAGGTCTCGGGGAACAGCCACCAGAGCGCCGCAAACGCGAGCGCCGTGAAGGCGTTGGCGAGCGGCCCCGCCAGCAGCACTTTGGCCTCTGCCCGGGGCGGGATGCCCGAAAGATCGCCCGAGATGACCGCCCCGTAGGGCATGAGCACGACCTTGTCGAGGCAGTAGCCCTCGCTCCGCGCGGCGATGGCGTGGGCGAACTCGTGCTCGAGCGCCGCCAGCACCGCCGAGAGAAAGAAGAGGAGCTGCCCCGTGAACGCCGAGAGCACGCCCGCCGCCAGAAAGAGCGGATGCACGCGCACGCGGAACGCCCCGATGCGCCGCCCTGCCCCGGACCCGCCCGAACGCGGTACCGCCGCGGAGAGCGCGGCCGAAGCGGCACGCCCGCCCTCCGACGAGGCGGCCCGGACGAGCGCGGGATCAGCTCCAGGCAAGCCCATCTTCGCTTACGCTGCAGCCATTGATGAGCGAACCGTCCGAATAGAACATGACGCGCACCTCCCCCTCGCCGTCCGAAAAGCCCAGGGGGATGGTCGCCTTGACCTCGTCTCCCGCCGCGAAATAGACGGTATCCAGCCCGCTCACGATGGTCGAAAAGGAGTCCGAATGCCCCACCTCCACGGTGTAGCCCGTATCGGCATCGCCGTTGACGGCAAGCAGCGTGCCGTCCGCCGGGGGATAGACGCTCGCCTCCGCCGTGAAGGAGAGAACGCCCGTATCCGAGACGGCGATCTCCGCCTCCACCGTGTCGTTGACGAGAGGCGAGAGCGTGAAGTCGGTATAGACGCGCGTATCGGCGGCGACCTCCTCCTCTCCCGCAAAGAGTCCGCGCAGGAAGGTATTGACCGCACTCCCCGGCAGAAAGATGTTGGTAAAGAAGATGACGGCACACAGTGCGCATGCTGCAATGAACTCTGCCATGAGGATGCGCCGCTGCGTGCGTTCCCGCCCCTCCTCGGGCGCCCGCTCGATGGGCGTGCTCTCGGCATAGGCGGGGTCGTCCTGCACCGCGCTCACGCGCTCGTTGACTTCCTGCACGAGCTGCTCTTTGAGGTCCGGCTCGTATTTTTTACGCTTTTCTTTCCGGTTGACCTTGACGGTCTCCACGGGGATCTCCAGCATTTGCGCATAGTTGAGTTCGTCGTTCATGTCTGTGACCTACCCTCCTCTGATCGCAGCCTTTCCCGGCTGCAGAAATATCTTATGAACGAGGCGGGCCAAATAGAAGCGCCGCCCGCCGTCGAATGCTCCCGACGGCGGGCGGCTTTGCCCGAATTTGCAAGAATTTTCATTTTGTCCGCGCGCGCAGCAGCCCGATGGCCGTCTCCGCGGCGTATCGCGTCTCCTCCGCGGTCGTCTCCATGCCGAAGGAGAAACGCACGCCCCTCTTTGCCTCCTCCGGCGTGCGGCCCATCGCGAGCAGAACGTGCGAGGGGAGCGCCGCGTGCGCCGAACACGCCGCTCCGCCCGAACAGGCGATGCCTCGCAGATCGAGCGCGCTCAGAAGCCACTCCCCGCCCTCCCGAAAGGTGATGTGCGAGAGATTGGGCACGCGCTCCGCCTCCCCGCCGTCGATGCGGGCCCCATCGCCGAGCGCCGAGCGGATGTGATCCTCGAACGCATCCCGGCACGCCCGCGTGTGCGCGCAGAAGGCCTCGCGCTCCTCCGATGCAAGGGCGAGCGCTTCGGCCATCCCCACGATGCCCGCGACGTTGAGCGTGCCGCCGCGCAGGGAGCGCTCCTGCTCTCCTCCCGCGATGAGCGGAGCGAGCCGGACGCCCCGCTTCACCCACAGAACGCCCGTTCCCTTGGGCCCGCCCAGCTTGTGGGCGGAGAGGGAGAGGGCGTCCGAGACGGCCGTCAGCACCTTCAGATCGCAGCTCCTGCCCGCCTGCACGGCGTCGCAGAAGAAGAGCGCGCCGCCCGCGTGCGCCGCCGCAGCAAGCTCCTTCACGGGCTGGATGACGCCCGTCTCGTTGTTGACGGCCATCACGGCGACGAGCCGCGCCCCCCGCCGCACGGCATCCTCCACCGCCGCGGGAGAAATGCGCCCGTCCGCGCCGCAGGGAAGGAGGATATGCTCCCCCCGCAGCCCGGCCGCAGACAGGACCGCCGCGTGCTCGATGGCGGAGACGGCAAAGGGCGCCCCCGCCGCAAGCCGGCGCACCGCCCAGTTGTCCGCCTCCGTCCCGCCCGAGGTAAAGTACACTTCGTTTGGCTTCCCCCCGAGAAGGGAGGCCACGCGGTCGCGCGCCTCGGTGACGAGATAGGCAGCCTTCCGCCCGTAGGCATGGAGCGAATCGGGGTTGCCGAAATTTTCTTTGAGAAGGGGGAGCATCCGTTCGAGGACCTCCCCCCGCAGCGGCGCCGTCGCCGCATAGTCCAGATAGACGTTCATCGCCGCCTCCCGTCTTGTTCCGCGCCCGCCGGACGGAGCGCACTCTCAAAAACCGCCCCGCGCAAAGAGCGCGGGGCGGAACACTTCCTTGTCTTACTGCCAGTCGCAGACATTGACCCACTTGGCGAGGAACTCTGCCTCTTCGGGCTTATGCTTGACCGACTGCGACGCCGCGACGATGGGCAGCACGCGCTGGACGTACTGAATCGCCGTATCCGTCTTGGTGCAGAAGAGGCGGAGGTACTTCTCCGCAAGCTCGTCCTGCTTATGCAGCTTGAAGAGGAGGTAGGTGCGCGCCGCATCGGCCGAGCCGTTGCCCTGCGTGGCGTGCGACCAGTCGATGATGTAGGGCGTCCCCTCCTTGGTGATGATGATGTTGCTGGGCTGGAAGTCGCCGTGGCACAGCTTGGTGTGACGGGGCAGACCGTCGAGACGGACGTGCAGATCGTAACGGACGGAAGCGGGATAGGAGCTTGCCGAGATCTTCGCGTGCATCTTGTCGCGCAGATGGCCCAAAAGCGGCACCTTTTCCTTGCTCATCTTGATCTGCAGATCGACGAAGAAGTCGAGATACTCGTCCTCCTTCTCGGGATGGTCCTGCATCATCTTCTCGAGCGTCTCGCCCTCGATGAACTCCCAGATGACCGACCACTTGCCGTCCACGACGGAGACCCCCAAAATTTTGGGGATGTTCAAAGACGTCTGCTCGACGCGCGCCTGGTTGAGCGCTTCGTTGAGGATGTCCGCCTTCGAGTAAGTCTCGTCGAACGACTTGATGAGCCGATCGCCGTCACGGTAGACTTTCTTGCCTACGCCTTCGTAAATAAGTTCCATAATTTTCCTCCATAAAAGCGGGGAGTTATCCCGCAAGATTTTCCCAAACCGATCTGCGCGGCGCAACGGCGCGGCAGCGCGCAAACAGAGCCCCTCTCTCGGGTCTCCGCGCCTATTATAACGCATCGCCGCGCAAATGTAAATACCTATTTTGAAAAAATTTCTCTTTTTTTGCAGAAATTTTTCAGACGCTTACGACTCCTCGTCGGGATCGGGCCCCTTATCCCCGAGGACAAGATCGAGACAGGCAAGTTCGCGCTCGAGAACGGCGAGCCGCCGCCCGTCCTCCGTGCTCTCATCCTTCTCGTTGTCCGCACACAGGCGCAGGGCAAACACGAGCCCGCGCAGAAAGACGATCAGAAAGACGAGCGCGATGAGCGCGATCGCTCCGCACACCGCCATGCCGATGACCGGCCAGCTTCCCCGCGTGCGCAGGAGGAAGGCGGAGAAGATGCCCATGAGCACGAGAAAGAGCACGAATGCCCCGCCGGACACGGCCGTGCGGACGAGGTAATAGTGCTTGTTGTCCGAAAGCGCCCCGCGGCGCGCCTCCCGCGCGTCACGAACGGCAGCCCGCAGCGGACGCAGTTCTTCGAGGACGCCCTCCCTTGCCCCGCGCAGACGGTCCTCCACCCGGCCGAGCACATAGGAACGCACCTCTTCGGGCGCCTCCGCGAGCTTTTCGGCGTTTTCAGGGATGAAGAAGGGGGCATCGTCGGTAAAGCCCTGCGTGCGGCTCTCCCACACGCCCTTCTGCGCCGGTACGCTCTCCCCGTCGTACATGAGCGCCTGCGAAAAGAAGCGCTCCGCCGCGTCATAGTCGCGCGCAGCAAGCGCCTTCTCCCCCTCGGCCGTGAGCTTGTCCCGTTCCCGTTCGGCCTCCTGCCGCGCGCGCTCGCGCTCGGCCCTGGCGCGCTCGAGCTGGGAGGGCGTCAGGCCCACCAGCGACTCGTCGTACTCCTCTTCGGGGAAGTCCACGTCGATCTCCACATCGTCCGCCGCATCCGCGCGCTCTTCGGCTGCGTCCCCGGAAGGCGCCGTGCCGTCCGTCGCATCCTCGATGCCGCCGAGGGCATTGCGCTTGACCTTGATGGTGCGCCCCTCGTCCTCTATGATCCTCTCTTCCATACATTCTCCTTTTTGCCTATGTATTCTCTTCGGGCAGGGGCTCGTCCGCCGTCTGGGCGGCAAGCACCGTGAATCTGCCCCGTTTTGCCTTTTGAAGGGCGCTGTCGCGGGAAGCGCGGTCCGCAAAGAGCGCAAATACCGTGCTGCCCGAGCCCGTCATGCCGACCGAAAGCGGGAACAGCCACCGCGCGAACTGCAGCGCCTCCTCGATCTCTCCGTTGAGCGAGCAGGCGGCCGCCGTGAGGTCGTTGCGGAGGCACTCCGCCGCCCCGGGCACGTCCCCGAGCCGCAAGAGGCGGATAGCCTGTTCGGTCATCCCCACGGAGGCGCTCCCGCCCATCTCGTCATATTTGCGGTAGCACTCCGCCGAGGAGACGCCCGCCGCCGGACACAGCAGCACGAAATACAGGACGGGCAGCCCCATGAGCCGCCGCAGCTTTTCCCCGCGGCCGCGCATCCGCTGATAGCCCACGGTGAGCTGCGATGCCGTATCGCTGCCCAGCTTGCGGGCAAGCGGCAGGAGGGAGACCTGCGTCCCCGCCAGCCGCCGCAGCGCGAGAAGGACGCCCGCCGCATCGGCCGACGACCCGCCCAGCCCCCCGCCGAGGGGGATGCGTTTTTCGATGAAGATGTTCGCCCCGGCAAGATCCCCGCGGGCCTCGGCATTTGCAAAGAAGGCCTCCGCCGCGCGCACGGCGTTGTTGCTGCGGGGCGGGATGTCCTCGCACCCCATGCCGCGCATGGTGACACAGAGATTCCCGTCCGTGCGCCGCTGCGCCGTGATGAAGTCACACAGATCGAGCGAGGCAACGAGGGAATCGAGCAGATGGTACTCGCCCTCCCGCCCCGTGATTTCGAGCGTGAGGTTGAGCTTTGCATGGGCCCTGATCTGCACACATTCCATACGCCCATTGTAGCACAATTTCTCCGCTTTTGCAAGAGAGACGCGCAAGATCCCTGCCCCGAATGGCAGAGATCTGCAAACTTTGCGCTGTTTTATCGCCCGGCGCCGCCCGGCACCGAGAGCTCCCGCTTGCGGTAGATGATGACGCGCTGTCCTTCCCGGATGGGAAACTCCAGCTCGGGATTGCTCTTCATGACCTCTTCGGGCGGCTTTTTCAGGCGCTTGGAGAGCTCCCACAGCCCGTCGCCCGCACGCGGGATATACACGCTGACGGCGCAGTCGCTCTCGGCGACCGGTTCGCCCTCCTCCGCGGCGCACACCGCACGGAGCTCCGTCCGGCGACGGGGCGTGAGCGAAAATTTGAGCGTCGCCTCGGCGTCGATCTCCCCCTCCTGCTTCTGCCGGGCGGACATCCCGCACACGAGCAGGACGGGCGTACACTCCCCCTCGCCCGGGGCAGGCACCGAGAAGGGAACGCTCATCTCCACGCCGCGGTGGGCGCCGTCCGCGCCCCGCAGGAGCAGCGTTCCGAGCACGGCCCCCTCCAGCCGCCGTCCCTCGGGAGAGGGAACGAGCGTTCCCTCCGCCCGCTGCAGGATGACGGCGAGCAGCGTATCCGAATAGTCGATGGCCGAAGAGAGCGCCGCCTTGCCCGCGATGCGTTCGGTAAAGGAGGCCGTCTCGCCCGCAGAAGTGCTCTCCGCCTCCGCGAAGGAGAGCTCCACCCGATGGGTCAGCGAATAGGCATCCGTCACGGCGTCCACCGTCTCCTCGGTGTAGATGCAGCCCTCGGCCGAGAGCGTGAGCTCGGCGTGCAGGGCGCACTTCCCCTGCTCCTCGTCCGCATCGGCGTGGAGGAACACCTCCTTCACCGCCACCCGTCCCTCGGCGGGGCAGCCGGGAAGGGCGCTCTCCGACGCGATCTCGATGCGGAAGGGGATGAGCCGCTCGAGCGACACGGGCTCCCCCTCGCGCAGCGCCAGAATGCAGAGGTTGACCTCGCCCGAGAGGACGAGGCTCCCCGCCTCCGCCCGCGCCTCCTTCACGAGCGCCGCCGAAGAATGCAGGAGGATATCGCCGAGGAAGTCGGTCTCGAAGTCGTCGGCGATCTCCGTCTCACCGCCCACAAGATGCGCCGACGAAAAGGGCAGACCCTCCCGCCGGACGACGAGCTCCCCGCCCGTGAGGAAAACAAACTCCTTCTCCTCGAACAGCTCCGCCCGGGCCGAGACGAGCGCCGTCACATACACGCTCGCCCCTTCCCGCCGCACGGAGAGGCTCTCCGTCCGGAGCTCCACGCGGGGAGAGGCGGCCGGGCAGCACGCCCCCTGCGCCTTCAGCGTAAATTCCGCGCCCTTTTCGGCGCGGCACACCCCGTGTTCCGCGTTCTCGTAGACGATGGAAAAGCGCGCCCTGCCCAAGATGCGCACTTCGCCGTTTTCCGCCTCCGCCCGCACGGGGGAGACCTCGGCCTGCGCGGCCAGCACCGTCTCCACCTCGCCGCCGAAGCGGCACTCCGCCGCCGTCTCGGCCGTAAGCGTCCCCGTCCTCGTATATCCCCGATATCGCTGCGTCTCGATCTGCATCTGATCCCCTCCTCGCTCTTGCAACAGTTCCCTGCATTGTATGACGGCGAACGGGCGGATATGCGGAAAAATCGGTATATTTTGGGGCGAAAAGGGGAAAAACCGGGGCATGATACGCCAAAACCATGACATCGCGAGCGTCAAACGGACGATCGCGGACTATTTCCGCTCCAAGGTGGATGTGACGGTGGACCTCGGCCGCAACAAGGTGCTCTCCTACCGCGGGGAGCTCTCGGGCGTGTATCCCGCCCTCTTCACCGTGCGCCCCGACGACGACCGCTTTCTGGGCAAGACGAGCTATTCCTATGCGGAAGTGCTGTGCGGCAGCGTCAAAGTGACCCCGGCGCAGTAACGGGCCGCCCTTAGGCCGCACATCCCAAAATGCGCTTTTCCGAGGCGTCTCGGGCCGGCACATCCCAAAAACGCGGCGGGGCGCAGACCAAACGGTCTGCGCCCCGCCGCCATGCGATCGGCACTCGGTTCAGGCAAATACCCCGCGGCCGTCCAGCTTCTGCGCCATCCGCGCAAGGCGGCAGGCGACCGCCTCCCCGTCGTCCGCCTTCACGAGCGCCGCAAGGCTGTCCTCGCGGAACAGGAGATCGAACTTCCAGAAGGTGCAGATGAGCCGCACGAACGCCTCCCGCGCCGCCGCTTCCTCCTTCGGGAGCGGGCGCACGGCGGTGTAGCCGCGCCAGAAGCGGGCGTACATCCCGCGGGAGAGCGCCTCATCCGCGGGGCGGCCGTACTCCATGAGACGGGCGATGTAGACGCCGTGCATCACGGCATCGAGATAGGGTGCATTGTCGCCGCAGTTGTTGAAGTCGAACATCCCAAACTCCCCCTCGGGCGTGAGAAAGAGGTTGCAGTCGGCAAGATCGCCCTGCACGGCACAGCGCGGCAGCGCGCGAAAGGGGGAAAGCGCAGACAGAAGCTCCCTTCCCCGCGCCGCGATCGCTTCGGCCAGGCGCCTGTTTTCCCCCGCAAGGACGGGCAAAAGCGCCTCGAACTCCTCCAACGAGAAGAGATCATTCTCCTGAAACGGATCGAAGAGCACCCGCCCTTCGGCATGGCAGCCGCCGCGTTCGGAGATAGTGTGTGCGCGGGCAAGCAGCTCCCCCATCGCCTCGGCAAGATCGGGCGTCACGACGGTGAGCTGTCCCCCGCAGAAGCGTTCGGCCGTCACGAGGGCAGGTCCGCCCTCCATGGGAAGCGCGGTCGCAAAGCTCTCCCCGTTACGCCCTTCCCCGCTCGAAAGGACGGGCAGAAGGCGCGCCGTCCGGACGCCGTTCTTTGCAAGATATTCGGAAAAGGCGCACTGCGAAGCGAGCCGCGAAAGGGGAAGCTCCTCCTCGCGGCGCACCTTCAGAACAAGATCGCCCGCCCCGTACCGGCAGCGGACGATGCGGCGGAACGCTCCGCCCTCCCAATCATAAGAAAGCAGCGTCTCCGTCCTTTCGGGCGCGCCCACGCCGAAGGGAAGCAGGAAGCGGGCGGCCTCCTCGGGCGAAAGCGCCTGGGACGGGACGGGCAAAATTGTCTCAGCGGGCGCGGACATGGCTCTTGAAGCGGTCGCCGAGTTTCACGCCGAAAAAGACGGAAAGATCCTCCGCTCTCCCCTCCGTCATCCCGCTGCGCGCGACGGCAAACACGGTGGAGCGGTCCAGATAGACGATCCACAGATCGGAAAATTCGACGACCCGATAGAGATCGGAATAGGCGACCGTCCCGCGCGACGTGATCTGCTCGCCGCGCTCCGTCTTGAGTTCAAAGCCGTCCTCGCGGAACACAAAGCGATGCACCGCCTCCTTGCCCGCAAGCGACTTCTGTAAGACCGCCTTTAAAACGGGCTTGTAGCAGAAGAAGAGAAAGATGAGAAGGAGTGCCGCCGCCGCAAAACAGAAGGCGTAGAAAAAGACGTCCGCCTTCAGCGCCAGGAGCACCGCCCCGAGCACGAGAAAGAGCGCGCTCATGCCGCCGCACACCGCCGCCATCACGGGCCCGCCCGTGTGCAGCGTGGCCGCAAGGTTGGTATCCACATCGTTTTTCGTTTCGTTGACAAACATTTCGGAACTTCTCCCGTTTTTCTCTTATTATACAAAATGTGGGGGAGGATGTCAATTCCTCGCACAATTTTCTCAAAAAGTCCCGTTCTTTGGCGGGCGCGAAGCCGAAAAGCAGCACATCCCCTCGCAGCCGCCGCAGGTTGCTTCAAAGACTTGACAAAAAGCTGTTTGGAGCGTATGATAGAGGGGTATAAAAACTATAGAGGCGCGAAAAGCCGCCCATGATAAGCGAGGTACTATAATGATCGAATACTCCCTGAAAGCTCTCACGGCAGACGAGCTCTCCTTCAAAGTAAACCCCATCAAGGCCGCTCCCGACACCAAGTTCGAGATCAAGCCCGTGTTCACCCGGCAGATCCGCCAGGCGAACGAGAACCCGAAGGTGAACATCGTCATCCTGGAATGCAAGATCGAGAGCACGGAGGAGTCCCCCAAGCCCTTCAACCTGCACGCACGCTTCGTGGGCGTGTTCGAGGTGAACAACATGGCAAGCGACGAGGACAAGCGCATCTTCGCCATCAACGCGACGGAGACGATGTTCCCTTACCTTCGCGCCGCCGTCACCAACCTGACGGCAGACGCCCTCATCAATCCCCTGACGCTGCCCGTCGTGCCGGGCGCCACCCTCTTCCCCGAGGACAGAGGCCCCAACCAGTACACGCTCAACTTCGATCCCAAGGTCGTCAACTAAGGCGCGAACCCGAGCCCGCAGCTAAGGCGGGCTCTTTGTTTTGAGGAGGAAACAATATGGCAATCTGCATCCGCCGCGCGAAGGAAGAGGACGCCGAAGCGATCGGGCGCATCCTCTATGAAGTACACGCCGTGCATTCCGCCATCCGCCCCGACCTCTTTCTGCCCGGCCGGCGCAAGTACGACGAAGCGCAGGTAAAGGAACTCATCCAACGAACGCCCGTGCTCGTTGCAGAGGACGAGAGCGCCGTGCTGGGCTATGCCGTCTGCTTCTTGCAGGAGACGGAGGGCGGCTCGATGGCGGCGCACAAGACGCTGTATCTCGACGATCTCTGCGTGGACGAAACAAGCCGCAAACAGGGCGTGGGCCACGCGCTCTTTGCCGCCGTGGAGGCGCTCGCAAGAGAACAGGGCTGCTACGACCTCACCCTCAACGTGTGGGAAGGCAACGACGCCGCCCGCGCCTTTTACGACCATTTGGGCATGAAGCCCTTAAAGACCTATCTCGAAAAGGTATTGTAAGGAAGCAGGGAGCGGTCGTTTCGGCCGCTTCTTTTTCCGGACGAGACGCCAAATAACAACAAGATGCAGCAACAAACAGCGCGGCG
>QAKM01000063.1 GCA_003343805.1 Bacillota bacterium
CCTGCCGCGGCAGGCGCGCCGCCCTTCCTTGCGGGGAACAGAGCGCCGCGGTGCGCGAAAATAGCGTGCCAAAACACTTTACAAAGAGGGCGTTTTGCTTTATAATTTTCGGTATGATTGCACTTGCCGACAACTGGAAGGACTATTCCGTCATCGCAACGGGCGACGGCTACAAGCTGGAGCGCTGGAAGGACGTCGTACTGCTCCGCCCCGACCCGCAGGTCATCTGGAGCGCGCAGCGCGATCTCTTCTCCTATCCCGGCCTCTGCGCCGTCTATCGGAGGAACAAGGGAAACGGCGGGGGCGGCGGCTTCTGGGAATACAAGAAGGAGCTCCCTCCCGAGTGGAACATCTCCTATCGCGATCTCACCTTCCGCGTGCATCCCATGAACTTCAAGCACACGGGGCTCTTTCCCGAACAGGCGGTGCATTGGGACAAGACGAGCTCCCTCATCCGCGGGGCGGTCGAAACGGGGAGGAAGGTAAAAGTCCTCAACCTCTTTGCCTACACGGGCGGGGCGAGCGTCGCAATGGCCAAGGCGGGCGCGGAAGTGACGCACGTCGACGCCGCCAAGAACATGGTGGAGCGTGCGGGCGAGAACGCGCGGCTCTCGGGCATCCGATCGGGCATCCGCTATATCGTGGACGACTGCAAGAAGTTCGTCGCGCGGGAGATAAGGAGGGGCAACCGCTACGACGCCGTCGTCATGGACCCTCCCTCCTACGGGCGCGGCCCGGGCGGCGAGCTGTGGAAGATCGAAACGGAGCTCTTCCCCTTCGTCAGGATGTGCCGCGAGCTTCTTTCGGATGACCCGCTCTTCTTTCTCATCAACAGTTATACGACGGGCCTGCAGCCTGCCGTTCTGAACAATATTTTGACGCTGTGCCTCAAGGGGTACAAGGGGAGCATCGATTCCTACGAGGTGGGGCTGCCCACCGAAGAGGGCATCGCCCTGCCCTGCGGCGCGGGAGGAATGTACATCCATGACTGACATCCAAAAGACAGAGGAGGCGCTCTCGCCTTCGGACAAGCTGACGATCCTCTACGAGGACAACCATATCATCGTGGTGTTAAAGCCGCAGAACCTCGCTTCCTGCCCGGACGAGAGCGGAGATGAAAACCTGCTCGATCTGGTGCGCGAGTACATCCGCACGGCGTACAACAAGCCGGGCAATGTATATGTGGGGCTCGTGCACCGGCTCGACCGTCCCACGGGCGGCGTCATGGTATTTGCCAAGACGAGCAAGGCGGCGGGGCGCCTCGGCGAGCAGATGAAGACGGGCGACTTCGAGAAGAAGTATCTCACCGTGCTCAACGGCTGCCCGCACAGCGAGCAGGGAACGCTCGTCAATTATCTCAAGAAGAACACCGTCAACAATATGGTGTACCTCTGCACGCAGGGGACGGACGGGGCAAAGCTCGCCTCACTTGACTACCATATCCTCGAAAAGAAGGAGCCGCTCGCCCTCTGCGACATCACGCTGCACACGGGCAGGAGCCATCAGATCCGCGTGCAGATGGCGGGCATCGCGCACCCCGTCTACGGCGATATGCGCTACGGCGGCGAGCGCGCGCAGAAGGGCAAGCTCGCCCTTTGGGCGTATTCTTTGAGCTTCACCCACCCCGTCACCAAGGAGCGGATGCGCTTTCTTTGCGAGCCGCCCAAGAACGAGACGCCGTGGAACAAGTTCGACCTTGCCAAGGCAATGGCGGTGGGGTGAGCGGCCGACGGGACCGTTCCCGCACTTTTGCGCCCCGCCTGCGTGAGGCGCGGGTGAAAATTTAATTTTCTTCCCAACACGGCTTGTTACCGCTTGACGGGCGCAAAAATTTTGTGTAAAATAGTTGGGTGAATGCGCTATCGGGCTCACCGTGCGCACCACATTTGGGGGTTTTCCCCGAATGCAAGAACACTTTGCGGGCATTCGTGTCCGCACGGAGCAGGATTACATGACTAAGAGTAAATTCAGAACGATCACCATTGCGGCGCTCAGCCTTCTTCTGACGCTGCTTTTGAGCCTTGCGGCGGGCATGATCATGCCCCGCGCGTCCGCTTCGGCCGAGGAGTACACGCCCACGAACATCTTCTCGACGGGGACGAATACCACCGTCTCCAACACCGAGGAGGACGGGACGGACTACCTCTCCTTCACGCACGCCGGTAACGGTGCTTCGGCTTACTTCCGCCGCGACCTTGCGCTCAAGTGGTTCGCTTCCGACGAAGGGGCAAGCTATCTCTCCCTGACCGTCGCCTTCCCCGAGATCGCCTTTTCCGAGTACACGATCTCCTTCGAGAGCGCGGAAGAGAACATCAGCGAAGAGGAGCTCTCCGAAAATTCCGTCCTCTTTGAGAACGGCGAAGCGGGGACGACGGCTGCCGTCATCAACGCCTCCGGCGAGAAGGGCGAAGCGGTCGCCGTCGATCTTTCGGGCGACGTCGTGCTCACGATCGACGAAGAGGACTGCGCTTACGGCGAATTTTCCGTGTATGTGAACGGCACGAAGATCGGCACCTTCACCAACATCGGCGGCTACTTCATGGAGTATCTCTCCTCGGCTTCCGATACCCCCAGAACGCCCATCACCTTCGAGTCGACCAAGCTCTCCGGCGAGAGCCAGGTCGTGCTCGTCAAGGCGCTCAACGGCCAGTCCTTCGCCCTCAACGAGAACGGCAAGGTCGTTGACGATACCGCTCCCGTGCTCGTCGTGAACAGCGATGTCTATCCCTTCACGCTGGGTACGAAGTTCAGCCTCGACTACGAGGCGATCGACGTGTGCGATTCCACCGTCACTGTCTCGCGCGAGTACTGCATGGCCCGCTTCACCGAGTCGGGTGACTACCGCATCCCCGCGGACGATGACTACAAGACGCTGACGACTTCCACCTGGTTCATGCCTTCGGATGACGCGGGCGAAGAGGAAGTGCAGTATGTCTCCATCCGCTTCACGCTCGACGACGGGCGCGACAACGCAGAGGAGACCGAAGCTCCCGTCTACCTCGTCTGGTATGCGGCAGAGGGCGCTTCCGTCACCTTCGGCGCGGGCGAGGATACGCTCGGCTACATCCTTGTGGACCGTGCGGACAAGGGCCCCGTCTACAACGGGCTCACCGCGACGGCAACGACCGAGGACGGCCGTCCGAGCGGCGAAAACGTCAAGGATGCAGATTCCGAGGACGTGAACGGCAACGGCGACAGCGAGGAGGCGCTCCTCGACGTGCTTGCCGCACAGTACCAGAGCGCGGTCGACCGCGCCGCCGAGAATGCCAGCGCGGGCGACGGGGCATACTTCTATCTCCCTTCCCTCCGCAGCCTCATCTCGAGCGATTCCAGCGACTACCGCGACCTCACCTTCAACATCTACTACTACTCTCAGAGCCAGACGTCGGACGACACGGCATCCTCTGCGACGTCGCTTGCCTACAATCGCCTGCGCTTTGAGATCGGCGAACCCGGTCGCTATGTGTTCCGCGTGCTCGCGAGCGACGGCTCGGGCAACGGCATGATGTACTACCTCGACGGCAAGCTCGTCACGGTGACGAGCAGCAACATCTGGGAGATCGAGGAGATCCCCGAGTTCTCCTTCACGGTCGGCTACGACGGCGCCCGCATCACCGATCCCGAGGAACAGGAGCTGGGCTACCGCGATACGACGTATGATGCCGAGGACTTCGAGATCATCGCCGTCTCCGGTTACGAGGCGGAGTACGAGCTCTATCGCATCGACGAGAACAGCCTTCCCTCCGAGCTGCAGGGGACTTCGTACAGCTCCCTTGTCACCAACGCGAAGGAGTACTTCGACGGCGATTGGGCGCAGTACCTCATCCGCATCGATCCCTTCAACAGCGAGATCGACGAGGACGATGCGCTGTGGGACCGCACGGACAATCGCTATGAGTGGCAGCCCGACGATCTCACCTTCGTTCCCAACGAGGCGGGCTATTATGTGATCAAGCTCACCGTGACCGAGCCCTCCATGCCCGGTTACAGCGTGTCGGCCTATCAGGTCATCGACGTGCGCAACCCCATCGATACGCTCCCCGATGCCACCTACTGGCTGGAGAACAACGTGGCGGCCGTCGTGTTGTTCTGCATCTCGGGCGTGCTCCTCATCGCGCTGGTGGCACTCTTCGTCATCAAGCCCAGACAGAGCGTCGATGAAGTGGACGTGAAGTCGCTCAAGGGCAGCAAGAAGTCCAAGAACGACGAGGAAAAGAAGGACTAAGTTCTGACAGGACTCATCAATTTTGAATAGCAAAGAGGCACTGCGGCAGCGCGGTGCCTCTTTGCATCCCGCTGCCGCATAAAAAGGGATGCTCCGCACAAACTGCATGGCAGGAGGTATCCGATGGTTATTGCAAACTTGATCTCTTATATCCTGGTGCTCGTCGGGGCGCTGAATTGGGGCATCTTCGGTCTGTTCGATTTCAACCTGGTGTCGGCCGTCTTTGCGGGGCCGCGCACGGTGGGGTCGATCATCGTCTATTCGCTCATAGCGCTGGCGGCGATCTGGCTGATCATCTCGCCCATCATCACGAACGGGATGCTCAAATTGCAGGGCAACCGGGTGGCGCGCGAACAGCACCATGCCTGACTGAATGTTTCGGGGCGGGGGGAGCATATTTTGTGCTCCGCCCGCATTTTTTATGATGAGGCACGTCCGCCGGGCCGGGCGTGCAGATGGGGGAGGTCGTATGCCGTCTTGTACATTGCGGGCGCTCAAACGGGGGATGCGTGCCAGGGTCGTCGGGGTCAGGGGAGACGGAGCGCTCGCTTCCCGCCTGGCGGCGCTCGGGCTGCGGCCGGGGGAGACGGTGACGCTTCTGAGAGTTTCTCCCATGAGGCGCACCTTCCTCCTGCAGACGGAGGAGAGCGTCTTTGCGCTCGGAAGGGAGGCGGCGGAATGCGTGATCGCAGAAGTGTGAAGGCGATGGCGGAGCCCGATGCGGAGCTGCTCCTTCTCGGCAATCCCAACGCGGGCAAGAGCACGCTCTTCAATACTCTCACGGGCGGGCACGCGCGCGTCGGAAATTGGCACGGCGTCACGGTGTGTGCGCTCGAGGGCGAGGCGGTGCTCGCGGGCAGACGGGTGCGGGTGAGCGACCTTCCCGGCGTCTACTCGGCCGAGGGGCTGAGCATGGAAGAGCGCTCCGCCTGCACCTATCTCAAAGAGCATCCCGAAG
>QAKM01000077.1 GCA_003343805.1 Bacillota bacterium
CTGCCCGCACCGGCGCGGTAGAGCTCCTCGACGACCATCTCCACAAATTCGGGCTGGTCGAGGTCGGCCTGCACGATGACCCACTGCCCCTTTTTGACGTTGATGCCCGTCTTGGCGAGCAGCTTTGCATAGCGTTTGAGTTGCGTTTTATTCATACGATTCCTCCGTTTGAACTCTCATTCGATCCTGCCTATTATACCCCATTTTTCCGGCAACGTCAATCTTTTCGCCCGAAGTCGGCAAAAGACGCGGCAAAATTTGCCGCGCCCTTTGCTTCAGTTGAGATAAAGAATGACTTTATGACTTTGCAGACTTTTTTGTACGTCGATGACGCGCTGGTTGGACGAACCGCGGAATACGAGGCGGATGTCCTTGAGCGCCTCCTCGAACTTCCCGTCCACAAGGACGTCGAGAAGCGAGATGAACTCCCTCGTCACCTCCGTCCTCGCGTGCGGCTCTAAAATATCGCCGTCATCGTAGGTGTAGCCCGTGAAGCACCAGATGTCCTTTTCGGGGAAACGCTCCTTTACCTTCTTCACGAAGGGAAACAGCGCCCGCTGGTTCTCGGGCTCGAAGGGATCCCCCCCGAGCAGCGTCAGCCCGCGGATGAAGGATGGCGCAAGCGCCTCCATAACTTCTTTTTCCGCCGCCTCATCGAAGGGCTTGCCGTAAGCAAAATCCCAGGCGATCTCGTTGAAGCACCCCTTGCAGTGCCGCCTGCAGCCCGAGACGAAGAGGGAGACCCGCACCCCCTCTCCGTTGGCGATATCCGTCTTTTTGAGTTCAGCGTAATTCATTTACAGATGCAGCACCCTGTCGCGGATCTCCTGCGTCCTGCCCTGGTTCCAGAACTGCGTTCCGATGTAGCCGCACGTCCTTCTTGCGACGTTCATCTTGCTCTGATCCCGGTTATGGCAGTGCGGGCATTCCCACAGCAACTTGCCGTCCTCCTCGACGATCTGGATCTCCCCGTCGTAGCCGCACACCTGGCAGTAGTCGCTCTTGGTGTTGAGCTCGGCATACATGATGTTGTCGTAGATATACTGCATCACGGCGAGCACCGCGGGGATGTTGTTCTGCATATTGGGCACTTCGACGTACGAGATGGCGCCGCCCGGCGAGAGCTGCTGGAACTCGCTCTCAAACTTAAGCTTGGTGAAGGCGTCGATGGGCTCGGTGACGTGGACGTGATAGCTGTTGGTGATGTAGTTCTTGTCCGTCACGCCGGGGATGATGCCGAAGCGCTTCTGCAGGCACTTGCTGAATTTATACGTCGTGCTCTCGAGCGGGGTGCCGTACAGCGAGAAGTCAATGTTGTGCTCTGCCTTCCACTCCTTGCACTTGTCGTTCATGTGCTGCATGACGGAGAGCGCGAAGGGCTTGGCCTCCTCGTCCGTATGCGACTTGCCCGTCATGTACTTGACGCACTCGTAAAGGCCCGCATAGCCGAGGGAAATGGTCGAATAGCCGCCGTAGAGGAGTTTGTCGATGGTCTCCCCCTTCTGCAGCCGCGCGAGCGCGCCGTACTGCCAGAGGATGGGCGCCGCATCCGAGAGCGTGCCCTTGAGGCGGTTGTGGCGGTACATGAGAGCGCGGTGGCAGAGCTCGAGGCGCTCGTCAAAGACCTCCCAGAACTTGTCCTTGTCCCCGCCCGAGGAGAGCGCCACATCCACGAGATTGATGGTGACGACGCCCTGATTGAAGCGGCCGTAATACTTGGGCTTTCCGTTCTCGTCCACATAGGGAGTGAGGAAGCTGCGGCAGCCCATGCAGGTATAGCAGTGCCCCTCGCCGTTCTTGTCGATCTTGTACTCGAGCATCTTCTTTTCGGAGATGTAATCGGGCACCATGCGCTTGGCGGTGCACTTTGCAGCGAGCTCGGTGAGATACCAATAGCGGCTCCCCTCGCGCACGTTGTCCTCTTCGAGGACATAGATGAGCTTGGGGAAGGCAGGCGTCACCCACACGCCCGATTCGTTCTTGACGCCCTGGATGCGCTGGTTGAGCGTCTCTTCGATGATGAGGGCAAGGTCTGCACGCTCCTGTTCGCTGCGCGCCTCGCCGAGGTACATGAACACCGTCACGAAGGGCGCCTGCCCGTTGGTGGTGAGCAGCGTCACGACCTGATACTGGATGGTCTGGATGCCCTTCTTGATCTCCTCGCGCAGCCGCTTTTCGGCGATCTTGTTGATGGCGTCCTCATCCTGCGACCCGACGGCGACAAGCTCTTCCTTGACCTCCCGCCGGATCTTCTGACGGCTGACATCCACGAAGGGCGCCAGATGCGTCAAAGAGATGCTCTGCCCGCCGTATTGGTTGGAGGCGACCTGCGCGATGATCTGCGTCGCGATGTTGCACGCCGTCGAGAAGGAATGCGGCTTCTCGATGAACGTCCCCGAAATGACGGTGCCGTTCTGCAGCATATCCTCAAGGTTGACGAGATCGCAGTTGTGCATATGCTGGGCGAAGTAGTCGGCATCGTGGAAGTGGATGAGCCCTTCGTCGTGCGCCGCCACGATGTCGGGCGGGAGCAGGATACGCCGCGTGAGGTCCTTGCTCACTTCACCCGCCATATAGTCGCGCTGCACCGAGTTGACGGTGGGATTCTTGTTGGAATTTTCCTGCTTGACTTCCTCGTTGTTGCACTCGATGAGCGTGAGGATCTGCGCGTCCGTCGTGTTGGCGCGGCGGATGAGCGCGCGCGTATAGCGGTAGGTGATGTACTTGCGCGCGACGGCAAACGCCTTCTCGCTCATGATCTGGTTCTCGACGAAGTCCTGCACTTCCTCGACGTTGACCGCACGGTTTAAATCGTTCGCAAGCGCCGTGACTTTCTTCGTGATCTTGTCGATCTGCTCTTCGGTGAGACGGTTGTCCTCGCTCACCTCGTTGTTCGCCTTGCGCACCGCATTGGCGATCTTTTCGGGATCGAACGCGACTTCCGTTCCGTTTCTCTTGATGATCTTCATGATAGGACCCTTCCTTTTCCCTTTTTTCCTGTAACCGTTCAAGACGACAAAAGCGCCCCTTCTTCCGAAGGAACGCTTTCATAGTACCACATTTTGTGCCCTTTGTCAAGGGTTTCCCACAATATTTATGGAAAATTTTTCTCACGCACCACAAGATATAGTGTCTGCACTTGTCATCCGCATAAACAAACGCCCGTGAAACAGGAAGCGCCGATTGTTCCGCAGCGCTTCGCGGCACAAGATCTTGTATCAGAACTCCGCCACGAGCAGATTCCGGTAGATCTCCTCGTACTTCTCCTTGGTGAAGGAGACGGTGCCGAAGGTAGTGACGGTCGCCGTACCCGCCGCGACGCCCGCGCGCAGGATCTCGGGAAGATCCGCCCCCTCCTGCATCTTGACGGCCGCCGCTGCGACCATGCCGTCGCCCGCGCCCACCGTGGAGTTGACCGCCACATTGATGCTGCGGCAGTAGTAATTCTTGCTGCCGTTGGTGATGACGGCGCCGTCCTTGCCGAGCGAGAGGAGCACCGTCTTGGCGCCGCGGTCGAGGATCTCGCGGCAGCCCGAGAGCATATCCTCTTTGTCCTTGAACTCGCGCCCCAGCGTCTCCTGCAACTCCTCGAGGTTGGGCTTGGCAAGATCGACCTCCGCTTCGAGCGCCGAGAAGAGCTTCATCCCCTCCGTATCGACGATCTTGAGCGAATGAGGATTGACCGCACGGAAGAGATCGCGGTAGTACGACGCATCCGCGCCCCGGGGCAGGCTGCCCGCAATGACGGTGATGTCCGCCCGCGACGAGAGATTGCGCACCATCGACAAGAGCTCGACGAGTTTCTCGGTGGAGACGTGCTCGCCGATATCGTTGATCTCCGTGAGCATGGAACGCTTGTCGATGAACTTGTAGTTCTCGCGCACCCGGCCCCCGTTCCAGACGAAGGCAAAGGGAACGCCCTCCTTATCCAGCGCCTGTTCAAACATGACGCCGTTCTCGTTGTACATGAATCCCGTGGCGTATGCCTCCGCCCCCAGGCGCGAGACACCGATCGCAACATTGATCGCCTTGCCCGTAAACGAGAGCGTCTTGCTCTTGACGAGATTGACTTTCCCGATGTTGAGCTGATCGAGCTCGATCGTCACGTCTACGCTTGGACTGATGCAAACCGTTAAAATCATACGACCCCCTTCTTCCGCCCGCACCCAAAGATACTCATGCAGGCGGCCACGGAGAAAATACTATCCTCCCCGTTATGCCGCTATTATAGTACATTTCCGCAGAAATTTCAATAGGAAGCGGGAAAATATTTTTGCAAAATTGTAAAAATTGTAAACGAAAAGCCTGCCGGACGCGGCAGACTTCGTATTTATACAAAAATATACAAATTCCGCAGCATAAAGGCCCTTACATCGAAATCATCTGCAGCGTCTCATACAGCTCGTAATTGAACTTCTTTTTCATGGAGACGGCCTCGATGATGTCCATATCGATGATCTCGTTGCGGTGGATGCCGACGACGCGGTTGCCGATGCCGTCCTTGAGGAGACGCACGGCCTTGTTGCCGAACTGCGCCGCGAGCATACGGTCCGCCATCGAGGGCGAGCCGCCGCGCTGGATATGGCCGATGTTGGTGGAGCGCACCGAATAGGTGGTGTTCTCCTGAAGCTGCTTTGCGAACTCCTCCGCGCTGATGGCGCCCTCCGCCACGACGATGATGTTGGAGTGCTTGCCGTTGGCACGCGAACGGTTGATGCGCATGACGATGTCGTCCATGTCGTAGGCGATCTCGGGCACGATGATGATCTCGGCGCCCGACGTGATGCCGGCATACAGGGCAATGTCGCCGCAGTGACGGCCCATGACCTCGACGACGGAAATGCGCTCATGCGAGTTCATCGTGTCGCGCAGCTTGTTGATGACTTCGAGGCAGGTATTCACCGCCGTATCGAAGCCCAGCGTGTAGTCAGTATATTCGAGATCGTTGTCGATGGTGCCGGGGATGCCGATCGTAGGGATGCCGTAATTTTCCGTCAGGCTCTTTGCCCCGCGGAAGGAACCGTCGCCACCGATGACGACGAGACCCTCGATGCCGTGGCGCTCGAGCGTCTTGACCGCCTTCTTCTGGCCGTCCTGCGTGAGCATTTCCAGGCATCTTGCCGTGCGCAGCTTGGTGCCGCCGCGCTGCACGATATCCGAGACGCTGCGCATCTCCATGGGCATCATGGTATCCTCGATGAGGCCCGCATAGCCGCGCTCGATGCCGTACACCTCCATGCCGAAATAGATGGCCGTGCGCACAACGGCGCGGATGGCCGCGTTCATGCCGGGCGCGTCGCCGCCGCTCGTCAAAAGTCCGATCCTCTTCATCTTCTGATCCTCCGTAAAGTTGCTTTCACAGTCATTCTTCTCCCGCAGGTATTATAGCATCAAATGCGCGAAAAGGAAAGAATTTTTACAAAGATTTTCGCCCATTCACACCAGTTTTATCGCTGTTTCGGGCAAAAAGGTGCGAAGCTCCGCCATGAGCGCCCGCGTCAGACGCACGGGAAATTCATAGCGCTTGCCGCCGTGCAGCACTTTTGAAGGCGTCTCCCCCGCATAGCCCGAGAGGGTATCGAGGAGCTCTTCAAAGTCCTCCTCCCCCATGTTCCTCGCATCCAGCCACAGCACCTGCCCGCCCTCCGCCTTCTTGACGGGGCGCTCCTCCTTCTCCTCGGGCGGAACAAATTCCTCGATCTTGTCCGCGATGATGACGGGGAGCTTGTCGGGCGCGACGTCGATCTTGCCCGTCACCCGCACGACGGCATCCGCCTTCAGAAAGTGGCGGGCGCGCTCGTAGATGCGCGGGAAGGCGACGCAGTCGATGTTTCCGTACAGGTCCTCCACGGTGACGAACGCCATCGTCGCGCCCGCACGGGTGTTGATCTTCTTGACGCCCGCGATGAGCCCGCCGAACACGACGGGCTGCCCGCTCTCGATCTGCGAATACGTCCTCTCCCCCGTCTCCTCGTCTTCCTCGTAGTCAGCGAGCAGCCCGCAGTTGAAGCTGGCATCCGCAAAGTATCGGGAGAAGGGCTCGAAGGGATGGCCGCTGACGTACACGCCGAGCACGGATTTCTCCTTCGAGAGCAGCTCTTCCGACGGCCACTCGGGGATGTCGGGATACTCCGCCTTGGGCGTCTCCTCGGCGATGAGCGTGCCGAAGAGGGAGAGCTGCGCGCCGCTCTTCTGCTTGTCCATGCCCGCGATGCGGTGCATGAGATCCTCATAGACGGCGGTGTACTGCGAACGGCGGTAACCGAAGCTGTCGAACGCGCCGCCCAGGATGAGGCTCTCCACCATGCGCTTGTTGACGTACTTGGTGCAACGCATCAGAAAGTCGGGGAAGTCCTTGAAGAGGCCGTTCTCGTCGCGTTCGCGGATGACGTCCTCCATCGCCGCGATGCCCACGCCGCGCAGGGCGCACAGGCCGAAACGCAGCCCGTCTCCCTGCACGGAGAAGAAGGCCTTGGAGCGGTTGACGTCGGGCGGATACACCGCGATGTGCTTCTCCTTCATATAGACGACGTACTTGGAGATCTCCTCGATCTTGTCGATGCGGTTGTTGAGAACGCCCGCCAGGAACTCCTTGGGATAGTACTTTTTGAGGTATGCCGTCTCGTAGGTGACGACGGCATACGCCGCCGCGTGCGACTTATTGAAGGCGTAGGAAGCGAAGCTCTCCATCTTGGCGAAGAGCTCGGCGCTCACCTCGGGCGGGATGCCCTTACTGATGCAGCCCGTGATGTTGCCGCCCTTGTCGATGTCGCCGTAGATGAACTTATCCTTCTGCGCCATGAGTTCGGAGCGGTGCTTTTTCGCCATCGCACGGCGCACGAGGTCTGCCTGTCCCAGCGAGTAGCCCGCAAGATTCTGGAAGATCTGCATGACCTGCTCCTGGTAGATGATGACGCCGAACGTCTTTTCCAGGATGGGCTTGAGCATGGGCGTCAGGTATTGGATGTGCTCGGGGTCGGCGCGGTTCCTGAGGTATTCGGGGATGAAGTCCATGGGCCCCGGGCGATAGAGCGAGATGCCCGCGATGAGATCTTCGAGGCAGTTGGGCTGAAGCTGCTTCATAAACTTCTTCATGCCCCCCTGCTCGAGCTGGAACACGGCGTCCGTGTCGCCTTCGGAGATGAGCTGATAGGCATTGGGGTCGTCACACGCCTGGTTGAACTCCACCGTCTCACCCGTATCCTCTTTGATATAGTCGAGCGTCTTCTTGATATCGGTGAGCGTGGTGAGCGCCAGAAAGTCCATCTTCAGCATCCCGATGGACTCCACTTCCTTCATGTCGAATTGGGTGGTGATGTCCTCGCCGTTGCGCGAGAGCGGCACGTTGTCGGCGATCTTCTTGCGGCAGATGACGACGCCCGCCGCGTGCATCCCCGTCTGACGGGGCATCCCCTCGAGCTTCAATCCCATATCGATGACGCGCTTCAGCGTGGGATCGCTCTCATAGAGGTCGATAAATTCCTGATTGCGCTTGCTCTCCTGATCGGCGAGCTTTTTCAGCGCCTCCTCGTGCTTGTCGGGGTCGCCCTCCGTCTCAATGACGGCCTTGCGGCACTTTTCGAGGTTGAGCCCCAGCAGTTCGCGGATGGAGGACTTGCCGTCCATGAGTTTGGTGACGCGGTCGGTCTCGGCGTAAGGGACACGCATGACGCGCCCCACGTCCTTGATGACGGCGCGCGAGGCGAGCGTGCCGAAGGTGACGATCTGCGCGACGTTCTCGGGATGATAGCGCTTGCGGACATAGGCGATGGTCTCCTCGCGGCGGGCCGTACAGAAGTCGACGTCGAAGTCGGGCATGGACACGCGGTCGGGGTTCAGGAAGCGCTCAAAGAGAAGGTCGTAGCGCAGCGGATCGACGTTCGTGATGCCGATGGAATAGGCGACGATGCTGCCGACGCCCGAGCCGCGCCCCGGCCCGACGGGGATATCGTGCAGGCGCGACCAGTTGATGTAGTCCCACACGATGAGGAAATAGTCTGCAAAGCCCATCTTGATGATGATGCCAAGCTCGTATTCGGCGCGCTGTTTGATCTCCTCCGTTACGACGGGATAGCGCTTAGGGAGCCCCTCCCACGTGAGCCGGGTGAGATATTCGGGCGAAGGCGTGCCGTCGTCCGCCGTGTAGAGCGGGATGAGCGACTTGTCGTACACGGGGTTGCCGTCCGGCTTCAGATTGAAGGGCGTATCCGTATCCGAGACCTTATCGGCAATGACACGCGTGTTGGAGATGGCTTCGGGAAGGTCGGGAAAGAGCGCCGCCATCTCGTCGCCTGACTTCATGTAGAACTCATGCGTCTGCATCCGCATCCGGTCGGGATCGTCCAGCGTCTTTTTCATCTGGATGCACATCAGGACATCCTGCATCTCCCAATCCTCCTTGCGGAGGTAATGCACGTCGTTGGTGGCGACGAGCGGGATGCCCGTCTCGCGCGAAATGCGCACGATGAGCGGCAAAATTTGCTTCTGTTCGGGGATGCCGTGATCCTGGATCTCGAGATAGAAATCCTCTCCGTAGATCTCCTTCATGGAGAGCGCGAACGCCTTCGCCCCCTCGTAATCTCCCTTCATGAGGAGGCGCGGGAGCCGCCCCGCCAAACACGCCGAAAGGCAGATGACCCCCTCGGCATGGTCCTTTAATACATTGTAGTCGATGCGCGGGCGGTAGTAAAAGCCGTCCACGAAGGCGAGCGAATCCATCTGCACGAGGTTGATATACCCCGCCTTGTTCTTTGCAAGCAAGATGAGGTGATCGGCGTGCTGGTCCTTCTTGACGCGGTAGTCGTCCGTCACATAGAACTCACAGCCGATAATGTACTTGATGCCCTTTTTCTTGCACGCCTCGGCAAAGCGGAGGGAGGTGTACATATTGCCGTGGTCGGTGACGGCGACCGCGTCGATGTTGTTCTTGACGCAGTGGTCGACGAGCTCCTTCACCTTGACCGCCCCGTCGAGGAGGCTGTACTCGGTATGAAGATGCAGATGGACAAAATCGGTCATGTGTTTTCCTCCGTGCTTTTATACAGTTCCATGAGTTTGCGGAAGCGGTGATTCAGACAGCTCTTGGAGACATTCAGCCGCGCCGCAAGTTCGGTGAGCGATTCGGTGGGATGTTCGACGCGCGCCCGCGCCGCCTCCCGGAGGGGTTCGGGCAGGCTCTCAAAGACGCCCCGCTCATAGAGCTCCCGGAAGATGCGGAGCTGGTTGACGCTCGCAATGGCGGTGCGGTCGGCGTTGCGCGCAAAGCAGTTGGAGACGCGGTTGGAATTGTTCCGTTCCTGCCGTTCGGCGGCAAGCTCCCCGAGCTTTCTGAGCGCCCCCTCCGCCCCGACGGCCGCAAAGAAGTCGGAGAGCATATCCCCGCTCTTGAGATAGACGACGGTGCGCTCCCCTCTCCGCGCAAATTTTCCAAGCAGGTCAAATCCCCCGAGAAGGTCGCGGAAGGCCTCGGCGTCCGCCGCCCGCGGAAAGACAAATTCCAGATGATAGCCCGTGCGGGTGCCGGGCGTGGGCAGCGTACAGCTCCCGCCGCCCAGAAACGCCGCCTTCAGGCACGCGAGCGCGCAGCACTCCCGCTTTGCCGCCCGCGCGATGCCCGAGCCGTCGCGAAAGCCCGCCTCCGCGGCAAGAAAGAGCGCCTTTTCTCCCGCATAGGAGAAGGTGAGCCTGTCCCGCTCGCGCTTGGGGTCGAAGGCGGCCTCCTTGATGTCGAAGCGCACGGAATACACGCTCTCGGCAAGCGACAAAAAGAACTCCGAAAGGCGCTCGTTCTCGCTGACGAACTCGATGCGCCCCTCCTGAAAGCTGCCGCCCGTCGCGAGCAGCGCAAAAAATGCCGCCTTCTTGCAGCAGGGTTCCCTGGGGGGAGCCGCAAACAGCTCCCGTCTGACTTCCGATGTAAAATTCGCCATGGTATTTCCGATCTCACGCCGCACGACGGCGCACCCTTTATTGTTGAGCGCCCTTCCCGAAGGACGCACCCGATGCGCCTCAATGCGTCCGCTTGTACTCTGCAAGGCGGAAGGAGGGCGTCCTCCCGTCGATGTTGCAGATCTGCGCAAGCGGCACGCCCACGCGCCTTACCTGCTCCGCCGCAAGGGCAATATCTCCGATGCGCCCCACCGCATGGGCATCCGAATTGACGACGAACTTCACGCCCGTCGCTGCGGCTTCTGCAAGTTCCTCATCGGTAAAGTGCGGTTTTTTGCCGCTGATCTCGAGGTACGTCCCGTAGTCGCGGCAGCACTTGGCGACCTCCTTCACGTCCGCAAAACAGTGATAGTTGACGTGCGTCAGGATGTCGATGGGATTTTTCTGCACGGCAAGGCAGTAGGCGCGCGTCATCTCCCGCACCATACGCCCGGAGGGTTTGATGCCCGCCCGATAGCGGAAGGTCGTCCATCCCCCCTCCCAGAAGGAAGGGAAGTTTTTGTACTTGACGACGGGATGAAAGCCCGCAAGATAGACGTCGAAGTCGTCAAAGTCCGCCTCCGTCAGGCCGCACTCTCCCTCGAGGCTCAAAATGTTCTCCTCGATGCCCCGCAGCACGGGAAGCCCCGTCTGTCGCCCCGCCTCGTCGATCTCGGCAAAATAGCGCTCCTTTTCCCGGCGCTGAACGCCGAGGATGACGTGCGAAAAGCCGTGGTCGGTGACGGCGATGCCTTGAAGCCCCGCCTCCTTGGCGGCAAGGGCATTTTCGAGGGCGGTGTTTTTCCCGTCCGAATATTTCGTATGTGTATGATAGTCAAATGTCAGTTGCATCGTATTTCGCGGCGCAGGCGCCGATGTCCTTCCTCCTCTTGGGTGCCGCTCCATTCTTTCCCGAGGGAGCCCGCTCAGGGGAGCCGCCGCACCTCTTCGCGGAGCACAACGCCCGTTTCCCTCTTCACGCGCTCCTTCACGAGGGCGATGAGCGCCGAGACGTCGGCAGAACTCCCCCCGTCATTCAGGATAAAGTTGGCGTGTATCTCGCTCACCCGTGCCCCGCCGATGCGCACTCCCTTGAGCCCGCATCGCTCGATAAGCGCCCCCGCGCTCTCCTCTTCGGGATTGACGAACACACAGCCCATGCTCCTCCCCTTGGGAAGAGAGGCACGCTTCAAGCGGAAGTAACAGCGCCTCCGCTCGATCTCGTCGGGAAAACTGTATTTGAATTTGAGCTCCCCTCCGATCACGGCGATTTTTTCCCGCAGAAAGATGCTGTCCTTCTCTCCGAAACGGCACACCTCGGAGGAGAGAGAAAACACCCTTCCCGGCACGGCGCAGACAACGCCCGAGACGAGATCGCCGATGTGCCCTTCCTTCACGCCCGCATTCATGGCGACGGCGCCCCCGACGGTCATGGGGATGCCCGTTAAAAACTCCGCTCCCGCAAGGCAGTTCTCCCGCGCAAAGCGCAAGAGCCTTCCCCCCGTCACGCCCGCGCCCACCCGCACGATGCAGCCCTCCGCCTCCAGCTTGCGAAAGCCGCAAAAGCGGATGACAACGCCGTCAAACAAGCCGTCCTGCGGCAGCACGTTGGCGCCCGCACCGAGAAAACAATACGGGATGCGCTCTCTTTCGCAGAGGGCAAGGAGGGAAGCGAGCTCCTCCCCGTCCGAAGGGCAGGCCCATGCCGCAGCCGTCCCCCCGCAGCCGATCGAAGTGTGCCGTGCAAAGTCAAACTGCTCCCCCGCCTTCAGCCGCGGGAGGTGCGCTCTCAGATATCCGGCCGCCGTCAAATCGTTACTCCTCCTATTCTACCACATTCCGCGTCCGATTTCAAATACTTTTCAGGTATTTTTCCGACACATCCCCTTCCCGTGCCGCCGCAGCGAGCCGACCGAGCGCCTCCCGCGATGAAAACACGCTCACCGTCCGCTCCGCGCCTTTCTCAAGCGGATACATCCCGATCGCGGCGAGCCGCCCCTGCACCTCGGGCGAGAGGAGCTTCTCCACAAAGGCAAGAGAGGCCTCCCGCCTTTCGGACGAGAGGATGCCGATATACTGAAAAAGATCGCAGTACTTCGTGAGCGGGCGCGCCTGCACGATGACGCCCCGCGCCTGAAAACGGCACACGTCGCGCTGCGTACCCAGAAGATAGCGGTACTTCCCGCTCAAAAAGCCCGTATAGGCCGCAACACTCTCCGTCTCCTCTCCCTCGATGCCCTCGAGCCGCGCCGCCACGCAGGAAAGGTTTTCCCCGCCGACGGACACCGCCGTCCGTCCCTCCTCTTCAAAAGCGGTGAGCGAAAAGAGATAATACCCGCCCATGCACCAGGGATAGGCGAGCATCTTTCCGCCCAGCTCCCCGCCCGCAAAGGAATACGAGAGAGGCAGGAGCCGTTCCGCAAACTCCGGAAGCCCCACGCCGAAGGAGAGGACGTCGGGCGCATCCCCCTCCGCAAGCGCCGCGAGCGCGCCTTCCACCGAATAGCTCGTCACGAGATAATACGCCCCGTCCCCCTGCAGCTCCCGTGCGACACTTCGCAGAAAGGCCGTGCGGGAACCCTTCCCGCCCTCAAAGGTATCCACGTTCCACACCCGGACGACGGTGCGCGTCTCCCCCTCCGCCTCCTCTGCGGGAAGGAGCACGACGCCGAGCGCCAAGAGAAGAAGCGCAAACGGCAGAGCGCGCCACAGGACGCGCCCGAATTTTCTCATCCCCCGCACGATCGCTCTCATCCCCTCATCGTATGCAGGAGGCGGCAGCAGATATGCCTGCAAAAAAACAGGCATCCCCCGAAGATGCCTCCGAAAGACGCCCCGCCCGAACAAACGGACTCTATCTCAAAACGGCCTTTCCCGCCGTGACAGCAGTTTGTGCCGCTATCAAAAAACGATACATGACGCACACGGACTTCCTCCGCACATCAAAAAAAGAGCCCCCTCAGGGGCTCCCATGCACAGCCGCACGGCACTCAACGCCGCTTCTGATAGCTGTCGCAGCAGGTGCAGTGCTCGCCTTCGCAAGTGTTGCCGACGTGGATGGTCTCCAGCTCGCAGTGGCAGCCGTCCACATTGAACTTGCATTCCGAGACTCCGCACGAAACGCCGCAGTTGATCTGATCGTGGTCCATCGTTACCTCCTATACGAAGGCAATATGCGCAAAAGCCGAAAAATTATCCAAAACCCCGTTGACAAAGCCCCCATCCTTTGGTACAATATTTCAAAAGGAGAACTATCATGAAAGTCATTTTGAAAGCAGATGTCAAAGGCACGGGCAAAAAAGGCGAACTCGTCGACGTTTCGGACGGATACGCAAGGAATTTCCTCCTCAAGAAGGGACTTGCCGAAGTCGCCACGGCGGGCGGCATCAACGAGATCACGCAGCGCCGCATCGCCGATGAATATCACCGCGCGGAATATGTAAAGGCGCAGAAGGAGCTCGCGGCAAAGCTCAACGGCGCGGAAGTCACCGTCGCCATCAAGGCGGGCGAAAACGGCAGAGTGTTCGGCTCGGTCACGACGGCGCACATCGCCTCCGCCCTCGAAGCGCAGGGCTATGAGATCGACAAGAAGAAGATCTCTTTAAAGGAAAACATCAAAAACGTCGGCGATTTCAGCGCCGAGGTGCGCCTCATGGAGGGCGTCGTCTCCAAGATCAAAGTCAAAGTCGTCGCAGAATAAGGCAACACCCACGGACGCACAGGCGGCGGAGGTCATCTCCGCCGCTTTTTTCTGCCCAAAATCACTTCCGCCCCGCTGATTAAACATAAAAACAGGCGTTTCCCGGATCGGAAGCGCCTGTTTGATTATCTTATGCCACGCATAGTACTATGCAAACCGCGGAAAAATGCGTTTTATTTTCGTACTATCCTGAAATTTAGGGAAGCTGGATCTCGTACAGCTCCTTGGGCGGGAGCTTATTCGTGGAATCCTGCACGAACTTCTGCACGGCAGCGGCGCCCTTCTCGACGGGGATATTGACGCCCGCACCCGCGACACAGCCGCCGAAGCAGCCCATGCCCTCGATGAGGCAGCCGTTCTTCTTGCCGGCTTTTGCAAGCATGAGCATCTTCTTGCATTCGACGAGCCCTTCCGCGTGTTCGATCTTGACTTCGACCCCGGGGTAGTACTCGCGCACACACTCCTCGATCGCGTGGGAAACCCCTCCCGCCACGCCGTATCCTCTGCCCGCGCCCGAAGCGTCGTGGATGGGATCTTCCTTCGTGTATGTCTCGAAGTCGATGCCCGCCGCCTCGAAGATCGCGGCAAGCTCTTCAAACGTGATGACGAAATCGACGTCCGAACGCACGGTGCGGCGCATCGCCTCGAGCTTCTTCGCCGCGCACGGGCCAACGAAGATGACGCGCGCATCGGGCATCCGCTGCTTGACGGAACGCGCCGTCGCGACCATGGGCGTCAGTGCACTCGAGACTTTGTCCACCATGTCAGGGAACTGCGTCTTTGCGAGCATACTCCACGCCGGGCAGCATGAGGTGAGAAGGAAGGGAAGTTTGCCCGTCACGACCTCCGTCGCATAGTGGTGCGCCTCGGTGGAAGCCCCCACGTCCGCGCCGTGCGCGACCTCAAAGACTTCGGTAAAGCCGATGTCCTTGAGCGCGGCCTTGATGCGCCACAGCGTCGCCTTGGGGCCAAACTGCCCCACGATGGCGGGCGCCACGATGGCAACGACGTTGTCGCCCCTTCGGATGGCACGGCCGAGCTGGAAGATCTGCGACTTGTCGGCAATGGCACCGAACGGGCAGCTCACCATACACTGACCGCAGCCCACGCATTTCTTGGGATCGATGGAAGCACGGCCCAGAGGATCGCTGGAGATCGCCTTGACGCCGCACGCATCAGCACAGGGACGCACCTTGTGCGCGATGGCGTCGTACGGGCAGGCCGCCTTGCACTTGCCGCACTTGATGCACTTCTCGCGGTCGATGACCGTCCTTCCGTCCTTGCCGATGGAGATGGCGCCCTTGGGGCAGACGGCCATGCAGGCGCGCGACACGCAGCCGCGGCACTGGTTGCTCACTTCATAGACGTTGTCCTCGCACTTGTCGCACGCCGAAGGAATGACCTGCATGAGCGGAGGCTCGTAGTATTGGTCGGAGATATTGCTCGCATCCAGCCCCGCCGTGATGTGGACGGGCCTGTCCTGCGGGCGGAGCGACATCCCGAGGGCGAGGCGCACGCGCTCGGAAGCGATGGCGCGCTCGCGGTAGATGCTCTCGCGGTACTGCGGCACCTCCGTCGGGGAGATGGTGTACGGGATGGCCTCGATGGCGCTGTTGACGTTCTCGTCATCCACAAGATAGGCGACTTTGGCGACTTCGACAAAGATCTTTCTTCTCAGTTTGGTGACCGAAGTATTGATACCTCTCATTTCACTGTCTCCTTAATTTTTAGCCGAAGTCGGGGCAGAGGATATTCCCCTGCCCCGGCGTTCGCGCATTTTTGTTACTTTCTGCCGTAGTAAGCGTTGAGATACATCTGCTTGATCTCGCTCATGAGCGGGTATCTGGGGTTGGCGCCCGTGCACTGATCGTCGAACGCATCCTCGGTCATCTGATCGAGACGGTCGAGGAACTGCTCCTCCGTGACCTTGCCGGCAAGCGCTTCCTGGATGGTCTTGGGCTGGCCGATCGCAGCCTGCAGCTCGTGGAGCTTCGCGATGAGCGCTTCGACGAGCTCATCGTCATTGGCACCCGTGCAGCCGACATAGCGGGCGACATCCGCATAGCGCGCCTTGCACTGAGGATAAGCGTACTGAGGGAAGGTACCCATCTTGGCGGGAGCTTCCGAGCTGTTGAAGCGGATGACCTCTTCGAGCATGAGCGAGTTCGCCATGCCGTGAGGGATGTGCCAGTAGGAGCCGAGCTTGTGCGCCATGGAGTGGCAGACACCGAGGAATGCATTCGCAAACGCCATACCTGCCATGCAGGAAGCATTTGCCATTCTCTCGCGCGCCTCTGCGTCGTGTGCACCCTTCTCGTAAGCGCGGGGCAGATACTCGAAGATGATGCGGGCAGCTTCCTTGGCGATGCCGTTCGTGAAGTCGGTCGCCATGACGGAAGCGATCGCCTCGAGCGCATGGCTCATCGCGTCGATACCCGAGCAGGACGTAAGGCCCTTGGGGATGTTCATCATGAGGTCTGCATCGACGATGGCGACGTCGGGCATGAGCTCATAGTCTGCAAGAGGATACTTGGTACCCGTCTTTTCGTCGGTGATGACGGCGAAGGGCGTGACTTCGGAGCCCGTACCTGCCGTCGTGGGAATGGCGACGAAGAGCGCCTTGTCGCCCATGTGAGGGAAGGTGTAAACTCTCTTGCGGATATCGATGAAGCGCATCGCCATATCCTGGAAGTCAACGTCGGGATGCTCATACATCACCCACATGATCTTGGCTGCGTCCATGGGCGAACCGCCGCCGACCGCAATGATGACGTCGGGAGCGAAGTCGCGCATCTGCTTGACGCCCTCGTTCGCGCAGGCGAGCGTAGGATCGGGCGTGACGTTGAAGAAGGTCGCGTGCGTGATGCCCTCTGCGTCGAGGATATCGGTGATCTTCTTGGTGAAGCCGCTCTGATAGAGGAAACCGTCGGTGACGATGAACGCCTTCTTCTTATTGTAGACCTGATGTCCGAGTTCCTTGAGGGCAACTCCGAGGCATCCGCGCTTGAAATAGACCTTTTCGGGAGCTCTGAACCAAAGCATATTTTCCTTCCTTTCCGCAACGGTTTTGTAATTGATGAGGTGCTTGACGCCGACGTTCTCCGAGACGGAGTTGCCGCCCCACGAGCCGCAGCCGAGGGTGAGCGAAGGCGTCATCTTGAAGTTGTACAGATCGCCGATACCGCCGTGCGAAGAAGGCGTATTGATGACGATACGGCAGGTCTTCATGACGGAGCGGAAGCGCTCGATCTTGTCCTGACCCGTCTCGACGTTGACATAGAGCGAAGAGGTGTGACCGAGGCCGCCGTCCTTGATGAGACGGTCTGCCTTGGCGACGGCATCCTCGAAGTCCTCTGCCTTATACATGGCAAGCACAGGCGAGAGCTTCTCGTGTGCGAACTCTTCGGAGATGTCGACGGACTCGACTTCACCGACGAGCACCTTGCTGCCGGCGGGAGCGGTGAAGCCCGAAAGTTCTGCGATCTTGCAGGCGCTCTGGCCGACGATCTTGGCGTTGAGCGCGCCGTTGATGATGATGGTCTTTCTCACCTTGTCCGTCTCTTCGGGGGTGAGGAAGTATGCGCCGCGGAGCGCCATCTCCTTCTTGAACTCGTCGTAGACGTCTTTAAGGACGATGACCGACTGCTCGGAAGCGCAGATCATGCCGTTATCGAACGTCTTGGAGTGCAGGATGGAGGAAGCCGCGAGCTTGATGTCCGCGGAGGAATCGATGACGGCGGGCGTATTGCCTGCGCCGACGCCGACTGCGGGCTTACCGGAGGAATATGCCGCCTTGACCATGCCGGGACCGCCCGTTGCAAGGATGAGGTCGGCCTCTCTCATGATCATGCCGGAAAGAGGCACGGTGGGCTGATCGATCCAGCCGATGATGTCCTCGGGCGCGCCGGCCTTTACCGCCGCCTCGAGCACGACCTTCGCCGCCTCGATGGTGCACTGCTTTGCACGGGGGTGAGGCGAGATGATGAGCGCGTTCCTCGTCTTTAAGCAGATGAGGCACTTGAAGATCGCGGTGGACGTGGGGTTGGTCGTGGGAATGACCGCAGCGACGACGCCGACGGGCTCTGCGACCTTGGTATAGCCGAAGCCCTCGTCACGTTCCACGACGCCGCAGGTCTTGACGTCCTTATACTTGTTGTAGATGTACTCGGCCGCGTAATTGTTCTTGATGACCTTGTCCTCCACAACGCCCATGCCCGTCTCTTCGACTGCCATCTTCGCGAGAGGAAGGCGCATCTTGTTTGCCGCAAGTGCCGCAGCAAAGAAGATCTTGTCTACCTGTTCCTGCGTGTAGGTGGCGTACTTTGCCTGAGCCGCCCTGACGCGGGAGAGGAGCTTTTCGAGCGATTCCTCATCGTTGACGATAAAGTCTTTCATGTGATACCTCCGATATATTTTCCTAAATTAAAATATTGCCTCAGTGATCGCCGTTCTCCGCGGCCTCTGCCGACAGAGAAGCGAGCGTTGCCGCAAGGTCCTCGCAGCGGAGCGTCACCCCTTCGGGAACGCGCACATACGCGGGCGCAAAGCTCAGAATGGCCGTGATGCCCGCCTCCACCATCGCGTCGCACGCCTTCTGCGCCGCTTCGCCGGGGACGGTGAGGATGCCGAGCCTGACCTCCTCGCGCTCTGCGATCTCCTTGAGCCGCTCCATGGGATAGATGGGCTTGCCGCGAAGCGCCCCCACCTGCGCGGGAGAGATATCGAATGCGGCGACGACGCTGATGCCGTAGTGCTCGAATCCGTCATAGACGAGGAACGCCCTTCCGAGCCGCCCCGCACCGACGACACAGGCGTGCGTCTTGCGGTGATATCCGAGCGCGCGCTCGAGATCGCCGATGAGCTGCATGACGGCAAATCCCATGCGGGGCTTCCCGGGCTCCGACGCGACGAGCGCCAGATCCTTTCTCACACACACGGCGGAAAGGTGCATATCCTCGGCGATCTCCGAAGAAGAGACGTACTCCACCCCCCTCGCCGCCTCCGCCTTGAGATAGCGAAGGTACTCCGGGAAGCGGAGGAACGCCGCCTTGGAAATTTCCGCCGTCTTGCCCTCCAACCGTGTCACCTCAAATCGATATTTTTTTATCGATTCATATTCTATCAAATCCGCAAAAGATTGTCAACTGTTTGAACGCAATTTCTTACGCCGATCGCAAAAAAATCTGTTTGCCGCGCGCATCTCGTTCTCTTTCCGCATTTTTCTGTAAAAAGCGGGCAATTCCTGCAATATAATAGCGCCGCCCGCGGCTTTTCGCCGCGGGCGGCGCCCATAGAAACAGAGTTATGCTTCCAGCTCCTTGAGCTGCACTTCGATCTTTTCCTTCATGTCGAGGAATTTCTCGAGTTTTGCCCGCTCGTCATCGACGAGCTTCTTGGGCGCTTTGGAGATAAAGCCCTGGTTGGCGAGTTTGCCGTTTGCGCGGGCGATCTCCCCCGTCACGCGCTCGAGCTCCTTTTCAAGGCGCTTCTTCTCCTCGTCGAGATCGACGAGCTCCCCGAGCGGGATGAACACCTGGCCGAGATCGCACACCTGCGAGACGGCCTTGTTCCCCGCCGCCGCACCGCTCTCGACGGTCTCCACGGCGCTCGCTCCCGCGAGGCGGAGAATGGACGGACGATTGAGCGAGACGAGCCGCTTGTTCTCCGTCACGAGATAGATATGCACCTTGCGGGAGGGCGGGCAGTTGACCGCCACCTTCATCGCACGCACCGTCTTAATGAGCCCGATGATGCCCTCGAAGGCCTTCGCCTCCTTCTTGTAGGCGAGCTTGCCCACATAGCGCGGGTACTCCGCCGTGATGATGCGGCCGTGCTCCCCGGGAAGATAGCTGTAGATCTCCTCCGTGACGAAGGGGATGAAGGGATGCAGCAGGCGCAGCGCGTTGTCGAGCACATACACGAGCACCGAGAGCGCCCCCTTCCGCTTTTCGGCGTCGTCGCCGTAGAGGGCGGGCTTACTAAGCTCGATGTACCAGTCGCAGAAGTCGTTCCAGACGAAGTCGGTCAGCTTATCCGCCGCGATGCCCAGGTCGTACTTCTGCAGAGAGACGGTCACTTCGCGCACCGTCGCCATCAGGCGGGAGATGATCCAGCGGTCGGCGGGCTGCAGCCGGACCTCGGAGAGAGGCACGATCTCGTCCTCTTTGACGTTCATGAGCACGAAGCGCGCGGCGTTCCAGACCTTGTTGATGAAGTTGCGCGCCGCCTCCACCTTGGCCTCGGTGAAGCGCGTGTCGTTGCCGGGCGCCACGCCGGTGAGGAGGGAAAGACGCAAGGAGTCCGCACCGTATTCCTCGATGACCTGCAGCGGATCGATGCCGTTGCCCAGGGACTTGCTCATCTTGCGGCCCTTTTCGTCGCGCACGAGCCCGTGGATGAGCACGTCGTGGAAGGGAACTTTGCCCGTCTGTTCGATGCCCGAGAACATCATGCGCATCACCCAGAACGGGATGATGTCGTAGCCCGTCACGAGCACGTCGGTGGGATAGAAATATTCAAATTCGGGGGTCTTTTCCGGCCAGCCCAGCGTGGAGAAGGGCCACAGCGCCGAAGAGAACCAGGTATCCAGCACATCCTCGTCCTGCGTGAGATGCGTGCTGCCGCACTTGGGGCAGACGGAGGGCGTCTCGCGCGAGCAGATGACCTCGCCGCAGTCGCCGCAGTACCACACGGGGATGCGGTGCCCCCACCAGAGCTGACGGGAGATGCACCAGTCGCGGATGTTTTCCAACCAATTATAATAGATCTTCGCAAAGCGATCGGGAACAAACTTCGTTTTGTTCTTCATCACCGCGTCGATGGCGGGCTTGGCAAGGGGCGCCATCTTGACGAACCACTGCTTGGAGACGATGGGCTCCACCGTCGAATGGCAGCGGTAGCAGTGACCCACGTTGTGCGCGTGCGGCTCCACCTTGACGAGAAGGCCGAGCTTCTCCATGTCCGCAACGATGCGCTTTCTCGCCTCATAGCGGTCAAGTCCCGCATATTCGCCTGCGAGCTCGTTCATCGTGCCGTCGTCGTTCATCACGCGGATGACGGGCAGATCGTGCCGAAGCCCCACTTCAAAGTCGTTGGGATCGTGCGCGGGCGTGATCTTCACCGCACCCGTCCCGAACTCGGGATCGACATACTCGTCCTCAACGAGCGGGATCTTCCTCCCCACGAGGGGCAGAGTGAGCGTCTTGCCGACGAGGGATGCGTACCGCGCATCGCCGGGATGCACCGCGACGGCGGTATCGCCCAGCATGGTCTCGGGTCGGGTGGTCGCAATGATGATATACTCGTCCGTGCCGTCCACGGGATATTTGAAATGCCAGAAGAAGCCCGCATCCTCGCTGTACTCGACCTCGGCATCCGAGAGCGCCGTCTTGCAGTCGGGGCACCAGTTGATGATGCGGCTGCCGCGGTAGATGAGCCCCTTGTTGTAGAGGCGGAAGAAGGCCTCCCTTACGGCCTTTGAGCAGCGCTCGTCCATCGTGAAGGCGAGGCGGGACCAATCACAGGAAGAACCGAGCTTCTTGAGCTGATCGCAGATGCGGTTCGCATACTTGTTCTTCCACGCCCAGGCGCGCTCCAAAAAGCCCTCACGGCCGAGTTCCTCCTTGGTGAGGCCCTCCTCCTTGAGCTGATTGACGATCTTTACCTCCGTCGCGATGGAGGCGTGATCGGTGCCGGGAAGCCAGAGGACGGAATACCCCTGCATCCGCTTGAAGCGCGTGATGACGTCCTGCATGGTCTCGTCCATCGCGTGGCCCATGTGGAGCTGCCCCGTCACGTTGGGGGGCGGCATCATCAGCGAAAAAGGGACCTTCCCTTCGTCTATTTCAGCGCGGAAACAGCCGTTTTCCTGCCAATCCGCGTAGATGCGATCCTCAAATTGTTTGGGATCGTAAGTCGTTTGCATCTCTTTCATCTTTGTCACCCGAAAAAGTGTAATACAGGTTGACATTATACACGCTTTTTCGGGCGTTGTCAATGAAAGCGCCCGCCGCATACGATATAATATTGCCAAATTTCTCAGTTCGCTCCGCCCAACCGCGGCAGCGGCCCATCAAGGAGACCCATCCCATGAAAAAACCGCTTCTCTTTTTTACCGCCGCGCTCTTTGCGCTCCTGCCCCTCTCCGCCTGTGCCGAGGACGGCCCGCAGGCAGGCCCCGTCCTCGTGCGCGTCAACGAAGTCACCCACTCGGTGTTCTATGCCCCCATGTATCTCGCCGACTCCCTCGGCTATTTCGGGGAGGAGAACATCGAGATCGAACTCACGAACGGCGGCGGCGCCGACAAGGTGATGGCAGCCGTCCTCTCGGGCGATGCCGACATCGGCTTCTGCGGCCCCGAAGCAGCCATCTATGTGCTCCTCGGCGGCACGCAGGACGTCCCCACCGTGTTCGGCCAGCTCACCCGCCGCGACGGCTCCTTCCTCGTCTCCCGCACCGACGAACCCGACTTCTCTTGGGAAGACCTCGCGGGCAAGGAGGTGCTCGCGGGCAGAAAGGGCGGCGTCCCCGCCATGACCTTTGAATATATCTTAAAAGAACACGGCGTCGCGGACGAGGTGACGCTCAACTACGACGTCGCCTTCAACCTGATGACGGGCGCCTTTGAATCGGGCGTCGCCGACTACTGCACCATGTTCGAGCCGACGGCCTCCGAATACGAAGCGGCGGGCAAGGGCTATGTCGTCGCCGCCGTGGGCGAAGCGTCGGGCGAAGTCCCCTACACCGCCTACATCGCCAAGCGCTCGTGGCTGGACGAAAACCGGGAAACAGCCGAAGGCTTCCTCCGCGCCGTCATGCGCGCCATCGACTTTGCCGAAAACGAACCGGCACAGACCGTCGCCGAGTACCTTCTCCCCCATTTCCCCTCCACCTCGCAGGGATCGCTCGCCGTCAGCGTCGAAAGTTATCGCAGTATCTCCGCCTGGCAGCCCGACATGACGCTCTCGAAAGCGAGCTTTGAACGCCTGCAGGACATCATCGAAAGCGCGGGCGAACTGCCCGAGCGCGCCGACTATGCGGCCCTTGTCGACAACACGCTCGCCGAGCAAGTCGCCGCCGCGCTCAAATGACGCAAAAGCGCCCTTCGGGGCGGCACGACCATGAACGAAATACTCACCTTTGACAACGTAAGACTCACCTACCACACCAAACGGGGAGAAGTGACCGCCTTAAAAGGGCTCTCCTTCTCCCTCGGGGAGGGAGAGTTTGCCGCCATGATCGGCCCCTCCGGCTGCGGAAAGAGCACCGTCCTCTCGCTTGCGGCGGGGCTTTTGAAGCCCTCCGAGGGCACGGTCACCCTCCGCGGGAGCATCGGCTATATGCTCCAGCGCGACGAACTCTTCCCCTGGCGCACCATCGAAAAAAACCTCTATCTCCCGCTCGAAGTGCAAAAAAAGAACACCCCAGAACGCCGCGCCCGCGCCGCGGAGCTCGCCCGAACGTACGGCCTTGCCGACTTTTTGAAGAGCTATCCCTCCCAGCTTTCGGGCGGGATGCGCCAGCGCGCCGCCCTCATCCGCACCCTCGCCATGGAGCCCGATATCCTGCTCCTCGACGAACCCTTCTCCGCGCTCGACTATCAGACCCGCCTCAACGTGACGGCAGACGTCTCCCGCATCCTCCGCAGCGAGAAGAAGGCGGCACTCCTCATCACGCACGACATCTCGGAGGCGATCTCCCTCGCCGACCGCATCTTCGTCCTCACCACCCGTCCCGCGCGGCTGCTCGCCGAGCACGAGACGGACTTTACCTCAACAGATCCCCTCAGACGGCGGGAGGAGCCCCGCTTTTCGGGCTGGTTTGAACGCCTCTGGAAGGAGCTCAACCCATGAAACACACCGTCTCCAAGGAACATCGTCTCTATCTGAAGCGAGGCAGGCGAAAGAGCCTTTTCATCGGCACCGTCCGCCTGGGGCTCCTGCTGCTCCTTGTCGGGCTGTGGGAACTTGTCACCGCCCTCGGCTGGGCAGACCCCTTCCTCGTCAGCTCCCCCTCGCGCATCCTTCAAACGATCGCCTCCCTCTACTCGGAGGGCACCCTCTTCTATCACATCGGCGTCACCCTCTCCGAGACCATCCTCGGCTTCCTCGCGGCCGTCCTTTTCGGCTGCATCATCGCGCTGCTCCTGTGGTGGAGCGAGACGCTCAGGCGGGTGCTCGAGCCCTACATCGTCGTCCTCAACGCCCTGCCCAAGATCGCCCTCGGGCCGCTCATCATCATCTGGTGCGGCACGGGGAGCAAGGCGATCGTCTTCATGACGGTGCTCGTCACCATCATCCTCGTCATCCTGCATATGCTTTCCGCCTTTCTCTCGGCGGACGGAGGCAAAGTCCTGCTCTTAAGATCGATGGGCGCCGGGAAAGCGCTCATCCTCTTAAAACTCGTCATCCCGTCCTCTCTGCCTGCCTTTGTCTCCATGCTCAAAGTGGCGGTCGGCATGAGCTGGATCGGCTCCATCATGGGCGAATACATCGTCTCGCGGGCGGGGCTCGGCTACCTCATCGTGTACGGCGGGCAGGTGTTCAAGCTCGATCTCGTGATGGCGGCGACCGTCATCCTCTGTCTGCTCGCAGCCCTCATGTACTTCCTCGTGGTGCTGCTCGAGAAAAAACTCGTCAAGACAAACGAAAGCTGAAAACGGTCCGGTCTCGGGCGGGGACACATCACTGTCCCCGCCCTTGTTTCGTTTGGAAAAATCACCCGTCCTCTGCCTCGCATAGTATCGCCAGCCCCCGTATGCTGTGGTCGGAGGCACCCGCACGCACAAAATAGCAAAAAAAATTCTCAATTATGTCAGGCATAGTACTCTCCGCCCTTGACAAATCGTGCCGCATCCTGTATAATATGGATATCTACTACGAAGGAGACTCCCTATGGATCAGGAATTTACCCATAGCGAAGACGAAGAAGAGGTCGTCGACGTCGCGGACGAAGCGGCCCCCTTCGCGGAGCAGGAAAGCCCCGTCCCCCCGCCCGGACCGGACGAGCCCGAGGACGAGGACGGCGACGAGGAGGAAAAGGAACACGGCACCATCAGTTCCGACCTCATCCGCGGCCACATCAACACCATCATCCTCCGTTCCCTCTACGACGGAGACAAGTACGGCTACGCGATCCTCGAAGAGATCGCCCGCAAGAGCCACAACCAGTATCAGCTCAAACAGCCTTCCCTCTACAGCGCCCTGAAGCGCCTGGAAAAGGAGGGCTATATCACGTCCTATTGGGGCGGCACGGCAGGCGGAGGCAGACGCAAGTACTTCTCCCTCACCGACCAGGGCAAAGAGGTCGCCGAGCGCAATCTCATGGAGTGGGAATACTCCCGCACCGTCATCGACAGCCTCATCTCCGACAAGGACTTCGACTTCTCCTCCCCCGCTCCCTCCCCCGTCGATATGCGCGTCCTGCGCCAGTCGACGAGCCGCGTTCCCACCGGCGGAAATGACGAAGCGGCGGACGAAGACGAAGTGCAGGAAGAGCTCGCCGTTTCCGACACGGCCGAATGGGACGAGCCGAGCCAGGAGCCAGACGAAACGGCCGAAGCCCCCCTCTCCCCCCTTCCCGCCGACGCGATCGCAGACTCCATGCCCGATCTTATGACGGACAGCGAAGAACTTCCCGCCGAAGAGACGGCCGCCCCCTCTTCCGAAGAGACGGCGCCCGAAGAAGGCGCGGAATGCCCCGCAGACATCGCGCCCGAGGAAACGCTCCCCGACGAAAGCACAGAGCCTTCCGAACAGCCCGTCTCCCCTGCGTATGCCGCGGCAGAAGCAGGGTCTGCCTCCCTCTCCGAGCCTGCACCCGAAGAAAACGAAACGGACGAAATGACGGCAGCAGGCGAGAAAGCCCCCGCGGAGGCCGCCGAAGCGACCGCCCCCCTTCCCGAAGATCATCCCGCGCTCCTCGAACTGCAGGCACAGCGTGCCGCCTTCGAGGAGGAGCAGCGCCGCGCCCAGGAAGAACTGCGCGCCCGCGAAGAGATGCTCCGCACGCGCGAGGAACTCTTCCGCAGCGAGGAAGAACAGCGCAACCGCATGATCGCGGAAGAGGCCGCCAAGAACCGCTATTGGGAGGAACTGCGCGCCCGCGAACACGCACGCCTCGAAGAAGAACAGCGCCGCCGCATGGAAGCGGAGGCGATCGCCCGGCTCAGATATGAAGATGAACTGCGTCGGCGCGGGGAGGAACGCCGCATGATGGAAGAAGCACGTCTCGCCGAGGAGGCGCGCCGCGCCGAAGAGGAGCGGCTTCAGGAGGAACAGCGCCTTCAGGAGGAGGCCGCCGAACGCGAACGGGCCCGTCTCGAAGAGGAGGAGCGCCTTGCCCGGGAGGAAGAGGAACGCCGCGCCGCCGAAGAGGCCCGCCTCGAAGAGGAGCGCGCCCACGCCGATTCCCTCGCCGACGAAAAGACACAGCAGAACGCCCGCATCATGGAGATGCAGCCATTTGCCGAGGAACGCGCCAAGTACGAACAGATGATCCGCGACCGCGAGGAACAGCTCAAGGCCCAGCACGCGCGCGAACTCGCCGAGCAGGAGATGCGCATCCGCAGCGAAGACGAAGAGCGCTTCCGCGAACGCGAACAGCAGATGATCCATCAGAACTATCTCAGCCTCGTCAACACCCCTCCCGTCGAGGAA
>QAKM01000104.1 GCA_003343805.1 Bacillota bacterium
CGACCTGCTGATTACGAATCAGCTGCTCTACCGACTGAGCCACAGTAGCATGCCTGCCTCAAGCACGCTCATACATTATACGAAAAGACGAAAGAAAAAGCAAGCGTTTTTCGATGTAATTTTACACTTTTTTTCCGCGCGGGACGAATAGTTTTACATTCCCGCGTTCCGCCGTGACTTCGATGCTTCCCGTTACGCCCTCTTCGCCGTCGAAGTCCCATACAACGTTTTTTTCGGTCTCGATGTCGATGCGTTTTCCGCTCATGGTCAAGATATCCTTCTTCTTGACCTTGCAGCCGAAGAGAAAGAGGGATGCGAGCGACAGATATTTTGTCAGCTTCTGGAGGAGATTGGGCCTCTTGGCCTGACGGATCACGACGACTTCGAGCTTTCCGTCGTTCATGCTCCCTTCGCGGTTGATGGGGAAACCGGCGACGGAGCGTCCGTTGAGGACAAATACAAGCACCGCCGAGGTCTCGATGGACTTTCCGTCGCAGTTGATCTTGAGGGGGAATACCTGAAAGTCAAGGTTGTGTAGGACGGCCTCGACCGCATAAGCAGCCGCCCCCATCACGCGCTTCATGGCCTGCGGAGTCGTGTAGGTGGCGCTGGTGAAGGCGCCCGCCGCCACGATATACATGGCGCGCCGTTCCCCGATCTTCATGCAGTCGAGCCGCTCGGCACGGCCGCTTAAGATGACGTTGAGTGCGCCCTTGATATTCCTCGGGATGCCGAGCGAGCGTGCGACGTCGTTGACCGTTCCCGTGGGAAGATATCCGAGCGGCGTCTCACTCCCCTCTGCCGCCTGCAACACGTCGTTGAATGTGCCGTCTCCGCCGGAAAAGACGACGGCATCGTATGTGCTCATCCCCTCCCGGACGTGCGTCATCAGCTCGTCCGCGCTTGTTGTGCAGACGATATCCACCTGCTGATAGCGGCGGGAAAGGCGTCTTTTGATGAGGGGCAGCTTCCTTGCGACGGTCCCGCGTCCGCTTCCTTCGTGATAGAGAAAGAGACAGCGCATCTCAGCGTCTCCTGCGCAGGATGTCGCCCGCACGAAGCGCATAAGGACACGCAAAAGAGACTACTTCCTGTACGCGCTTGGCGTCCGCGCAGGGGGCGCCCGCACTGTCCTTCATGTCTTTTACGATGATCTGTTTTCCGAAGGCATCGGAGGGAGACAGGATCTCCAGGGTATCCCCTTCATAAAAGCGCGTGCGCATTTCGGCATACACGCGGCCGGGCCGTGCAGGGGTGCCGTCGAGGCCGTTTTCAGGGCCTTTATAGCCTCTGACGACGGCGATGAACTCGCACATTCCCTTGGTTTGGGAATTGTCGTAAGAGACCGTCTTGCAGTTGTCTCCCAGCATATAGGCGGTCGTATAGTCGCGGTGGGCGGCACAGGAGAGTTCCTCTTGCAGCGCTTGGACATCGCCTCCGTCCAGGATGCGGCGATAGGCGTTGACGACGGTCGCCAGGTAGTACTCGCTCTTCATGCGCCCCTCGATCTTGAAGGAGCAGATGCCGGCATCCTCGAGCTCCTTGAGGTGCGCGCTCATGTTGAGGTCCTTGCTGTTGAGTAAATACGTCCCCTTTTCGTCCTCCTGTACTTCCGTCCAGCCGTCATTTTTGCATTCGTGGGTGCGGATCTCATAGCGATAACGGCACGCCTGTACGCAGGCACCGCGGTTGGAGGAGCGGCCGTCGAGATAGTCGGAAAGCAGGCATCTGCCGCTGTAGGAGATGCACATGGCCCCGTGTATGAAGGCCTCAAGTTCGAGCCCGGGGTTTTCTTCATGGATCTTTGCGATCTCCTCCATGGAGAGTTCGCGTGCGAGCACCACGCGGCTTGCACCGAGTTCCTTCCACATGGCGGCCGACTGGCTGTTCGTCGTATTCGCCTGCGTGGAGATGTGGATGGGAAGATCGGGAGCCGCCTTTCTGCACGCACGGAAGACGCCGAGATCGGAGATGAGCACGGCGTCCGCTCCGAGATGCTCCAGGGTGCGGAAATACTCCGTCAACTGCTCAAAGTCTGTGTTTCGCGCAAAGATATTGACGGCAACATACACCTTTTTCCCGCGCGCGTGGGCATAGGCGATGCCCTCCGCCAGCTCTTCATCGGTAAAATTGTCGGCGAAGGTGCGCAGGGAAAAGCTCTTCCCGCCCACATAGACGGCATCCGCGCCGTAGTAGAATGCAAGTTTTAACTTGTTGAGATTGCCTGCCGGGGCAAGCAGTTCGGGTCTTGTCATGTCAGTCCTCCCGATGGGATACGATGTAGTTCAAGATCGTTTCGGCACATTCTTCGGGCGATCTGCCGTCGGTTATAAGTTTCAGCCCGCCGAAATCGGCTTGATAATCGGGCAGATAAGAGAGCGCCCGCTCGAAGCCATCCTGGGTGCGCAGCCCTGCCGCGATGTCCTTTTGAAAGCGCTCCCGCAGCGTTTCCTCCGATGCGGTCAGGGTCACAAACAGGCATTTCCCCCGCTCTGTCATGCGGGAAAGGACGGCGTTGCGGATCTCTCTTTTATTCATCACCCAGGAAAAGAGGATAAGATCGACGTCGGGGCTTCTCAGATATCCGTCAAGAAGATGCGCAATGTTATGAATGATGAGCGCCTTGCTCTCCTCTGTGACGCGGAAGGGATGCACCTGATAGCACCAATCTCCGTCGAGGTAGGCGCAGCGGTCAAACTTCTGCTGTAAAATGGTTGCAACGGTGCTCTTTCCGACGCCCATCGGCCCGTTGAGAAAGATCAGCGGTTTCATTTTATTTTTACGCTCACGGCGAGGCCTTCGCCGATGGGCAGCACCTCCGTCTCAAAGTCGGGATCTCCCTTTAAAAGCTCCAAATATTCGCGGATGTGTTCCACGAGCATCCTTCGCTTGTGCGGCACGGGAACGGAACCGTCCACCCAGCCAAAGAGCAAGACGTCGTCCGAAAGCAAGATCCCTCCCTTTTTTAAGAGCCGTTTGCAGTCTGGCAGATAGCGGCGGTACTGCACCTTGGGACCGTCAAGAAAGATGAGATCGTATTCCCCCTGCAAGAGAGGCAGGATCTCGCCCGCATCGCCTTCATACAAAGCGGCACGCCCTTCAACGCCGAAGCGGCGGAAGTTCTCTCTGGCCGAGCGTGCGCGCTCTGCAACAAGCTCGATGGCCGTGAGATGCGCCTGCGGCTGCGACAGAAGCATCGCACAGGAAGTGAGCCCTTCGGCCGCTCCGATCTCGAGGATGCGGGAAGGCTTCCGCTCCTTTGCGACGGAGAGGAGGTAGAAAAGCGTTTCGTCGGGCGTGGTTGGATCCCGCCCTTTTTTTGCTTCCTCGCGGAGGGCATATAGTTGATCAAAGAGTTCTTCCATAGCAAGAGACCGCGGCTGGCGCGGTCCTTTCGTTTACAGTTCCCGGACGACCGGAATGATCATCGGGGACTGCTTGGTCTTCTTGAAGAGATGGTTTTTGACGGCGCGCTTCAATGCGGCGGCCACATCCGAGGCGGCCGTCTGGGCATTGACGCTGTCGAGCGTCTTTTCGACGACGTTGCGAAGATCGCGCATGGAGGCCTGCTCGTCCTGGAACACGATGCCGCGGCATTCGAGGTCGGGATCGCCCAGGATGACACCGTTTGAGAGCACGACGGAGATGATGACGAGCCCCTCTTCGGACATCCGGAGACGGTCCTTGAGGGCTTCGCTCCTGCCGAAATCTTCAAATCCTTCGCCGTCGATGAGGCGTGCGCCGGCAGGGATGCTCTCTCCCTGGCGGAGCGCATCGTCCGTCACTTCGACGCAGGTGCCGATATCGGGGATGAAGATGCACGAGGAGCTCATGCCGAGTTCCTCTGCAAGCAGGGCGTGCCGCTTTAAGTGACGGTATTCGCCGTGCACGGGGATGAAGAACTTGGGATTTAACAGACTGTGCAGGATCTTGTGCTCTTCCTGGCAGGCGTGGCCCGAGACGTGGATCCTCTCGAGACTCTCGTAAACGACGTTGGCGCCCTTCTTGTAGAGGTTGTTGATGACGCTGTAGATCATGCGCTCGTTGCCCGGGATGGGGCTTGCCGAGATGATGATGGTGTCGTTGGAGCCGATCGTCAACTTGTTGAATTCGCCTGCGGCCATGCGCGTGAGCGCGCTCATGGGCTCGCCCTGCGACCCCGTAGAGATGATGACGATCTCGCGGTCGAAATAGTTCTTGGTCTTTTCAACGTCGACGATGACGCCTTCGGGGATGGTCATCTCCCCGATCTTGAGGGCGGCTTCGACGACGTTGAACATACTGCGGCCGGAGAACGCCACCTTGCGGCGGAATTTGACGGCAATATCGATGATCTGCTGCAAACGATGGACGTTGGAAGCGAACGTCGCGATGATGATGCGGCGGTCGGCATTCTCCGCAAAGAGATGCTCGAGCGTCGTTCCCACGACCTTTTCGCTCATCGTATAGCCGGGGCGCTCGATGTTGGTCGATTCTCCGAGATAGAGAAGCACGCCCTTCTTGCCGTATTCGGCGATCTCCGCAAGGTCGATGGGCTTGCCGGCAACGGGCGTCAGATCGATCTTGAAGTCGCCGCTGTGGAAGATGATCCCGTACGGCGTCTCGATGGCGAGCGCCATGGCTCCTGCGATGGAATGATTGACATTGACGAAGTTGACCGTGAAGCACCCGGCCTTGATGCGGTCCTTGGGGGCGACGGTGTGCTCGATCACGTTGTTCAAGCGGTGCTCGCGGAGCTTATTGTCGACGAGCGCCAGGGTCAGTTTGGACCCGTAGACAGGCGTCGAAGGATCAAGTTCCTTCATGAGATAAGGAACGCCGCCGATGTGATCTTCGTGGCCGTGCGTCAGAAAGACGCCGCGGATCTTATTCTTGTTCTGGACAAGATAAGTGATGTCGGGGAACACGAGGTCGATGCCCGGCATCTCTTCGGTCGGGAAAATGATGCCCGCGTCGATGACGATGATGTCGTTTCCGTACTCGATGGCGGTCATGTTCTTGCCGATCTCGCCGACACCGCCGAAGAAGAGCACTTTGATGGGTCTTTTCCGTTTCCCCTTCTGCACCTTCTCTTTCGCCTGCTTGGGAGCCTGTGCGGCTGCGGGAGCCGTGGCCTTTTCTCCGCGCTTTTTGGGCTGCTGTGCATTCCGGCCCTTTGCGGGCGTTTCCTTTGCCGGTTGTTCCTCGGCCTTGGGTTCGGGGAGCTTGGTCCCCTTCCCTTTGGCGCGCGAACGGCGCTTTTGCTTGAGACCGGCTTCTTCCATTGCCTCTTTGCCGAAGAGCGATTTGTTCTCGCTTCGCTCCTCCTGCTGCTTGGCGGGAGCATTGCCCGCATTCTTCTTAGCCTGTTCGCGGTTATACGCCTCGATGCCGTTCAGAATGGCAAGCTCGATGGCGCTCCGTCCTTCGCTCTTTTTTTCTTTCTCCAAAAAATACTCCTTTGTCCGCAGGCACAACAAAGAAGAGAGAAAAGACCTCTCCTTCCCCTGTTTCCGATCCTTGCGGACGTTCTGTTCGGTTTTTTTATTGATTCCACGCTCGGCGTGAATGATTCTTATGCAGAGAGCCGCAAGACTTTTAACGGCTGTTTTTTCTATTTTACACGAAAAACGCATAAAAGTAAATATCTTTTCCCCTTATTTTTGCGCAGAATTTGGAATTTCTACCATATTTTGTGGCGTTGACGACGAATTTGAAAAAATGTCGTCAAATGCTTGCCAAACGGAACAAGAAGGTCTATAATAAATCTTAGTAACTTATACGCGGCAGGCGTCGATTTTATACGATTTCCGCAAATAATTTTATATTTGGGAGGTAATTATGAGAGCTTATAACTTTTCGGCCGGGCCTTCGGCGCTCCCCCTTGAAGTTCTGGAAGAGGCGCAGAAGGAATTTTTGGATTTTGCCGGCACCGGGATGTCCGTCACGGAGATCTCGCACCGGAACAAGAAGTTTGAAGAGGTCGTCAACGAGGGTGAAGCGCTCCTTCGCGAGCTTCTGAATATTCCCGATGACTATGCGGTCATCTTTGTGCAGGGCGGTGCAAGTCAGCAGTTTGCGGCCGTTCCTCTCAACCTGATGCACAAGGGAAAGGCGGACTATGTCGTGACGGGCAACTTCGCGAAGAAGGCCTTCCAGGAGGGCAAGATTTACGGCGATGCCGCGTGCGTGGCCTCCTCCGAGGATAAGACTTACACCTATATTCCCGATGTGAAGAGCATCCCCTTCCGCGAGGACACCGACTATGTGCACATCTGCGCAAACAATACCATTTTCGGTACGCGCTATGTGGAGTTTCCCGAAACGAAAGCGCCTCTCGTTGTCGATATGTCGTCCGATATCCTCTCCCGCGAGATCGACGTCAAACAGTTCGGCGTCATCTATGCGGGTGCGCAGAAGAATCTCGCGCCTGCCGGCGTGACGCTCGTCATCGCAAAGCGCGATCTCATCCAGGATCCCCTCTCCATCTGCCCCACCATGCTCAAATGGAAGGTACAGGATGAGAACAAGAGCCTCTACAATACCCCTCCCTGCTTCTCGATCTATATGGCGACGCTCGTCCTGCGTCGGCTCAAGCGACTGGGCGGCATCAAAGCCATCAACGAGGTCAACGAATACAAGGCGGGCCTTCTCTATGACTTCATCGATAACTCTTCCTTCTACACCAACTCTGTGGAAAAGAAGTACCGCTCCATCATGAACGTTCCCTTCGTCACCCCGAACAAGGATCTCGATGCAGCGTTCATCAAGGGGGCATCGGAACACGGTCTCGTCTCGCTCAAGGGACACCGACTGGTGGGCGGGATGCGCGCGTCCATCTACAATGCGATGCCCGTCGAAGGCGTCAAGGCGCTCATCGAATACATGAAGCAGTTCGAGGAGGAAAACAAATGAAGATCTTAAAGCTCAATTCCATCAGCCCCGTTGCAGACGAGACCTTCCGCGGCTATGAGTACTCCGACAGCGTTGAAAACCCCGAAGGCATCATCCTCCGCTCCTTCGCGATGCACGACTATCCCCTCGGCGAAAATTTGCTCGCCGTGGCGCGTGCAGGCGCAGGCGTCAACAACATCCCCATCGAGAAATGCACCGAACAGGGCATCGTCGTCTTCAACACGCCGGGTGCCAACGCCAATGCGGTGAAGGAGCTCGTCCTCTGCGAACTCTTCCTCGGCGGAAGAAAGGTCGTTGATGGCGCCAACTGGGTGCAGTCGCTCAAGGGCCAGGAGGGCGTAGGGAAGCTCGTCGAGAAGGGCAAAGGCAAGTTTGCAGGCCAGGAAGTGCTCGGAAAGACTTTGGGCGTCATTGGGCTCGGTGCGATCGGTGCGATGGTCGCCAATGCCGCCATCGATCTCGGGATGTCCGTCATGGGATACGATCCCTACATCTCCGTCAAGAACGCATGGCTCATCAACAACCGCGTCAAGTTTACGTCCGAACTTTCCGCGATCTTTGCAAACTGCGACTATATCACGCTGCACGTTCCCCTCACGCCCGCGACGAAGGGCATGATCGGAAAGGATTCGATCGCTGCCTGCAAGGACGGCGTCGTCATCATCAACAACGCGCGCGGCGACCTTGTCGATTCGGACGCCATGATCGAAGCCGTTGCAAGCGGCAAAGTTTCCCGCTATATCACCGATTTCCCCGATGAGAAACTGCTGGATCACGAGAATATCCTCTGTGTGCCCCACCTCGGCGCCAGCACGCCCGAAGCGGAGGACAACTGCGCCTATATGGCGGCCAAGCAGCTCACCGACTATCTCGAAAACGGCAATATCACCAACAGCGTCAACTATCCCGCCGTCTCCATGCCGAGGACGAGCGTCTCCCGTGTGTGTGTGCATCACAAGAACGTCAAGGAGATCTTGTCCAAGATCCTTGCGATCGTCTCCTCGCAGGGCGTCAACATTGCCCACATGCAGGATCAGAGCCGCGGGGAGTACGCCTATCTGCTGCTCGATCTCGATGATGTTCTGAGCCACGAAGCGGTCGAACTCATCCGCCGCGTCTCGGGCGTCATCCGCGTGCGCGTGCTATAAATTCTCAACACGTCCCAACTGGGACAAAAAAACGGACACGAAAAAAGGGCGCGGTGCAACACCGTGCCCTTTTGCATCCCATGACTGTACGGGAGACGGCCGCCCTTCCGCGCTCCGCCCCCGAAGCACCATTATGCCATGACGGCGTCGGTCGCAGTATATTCCGTCAGAGAATTTGCCTTGACCTGGATGCAGATGTACTTGAACGCGCTGTCCTCGGCGGCAAAAAAGCGCCTTCTCGCGGCGGGTGCGATGCGCAGCCAGTCGCCGGCCTTTAAGGTGACGGTCTCGCCGTCGATCTCCGCCTTGCCCGTGCCTTCCAACACGGCGTAGATCTCCTCGTTCTCTTTATGCGAATGAACAAAGGGAACGCTCGCCCCTGCGGGCAGGATGTTGATGCTCACTTCCGCGCCCGTCAGTCCCAGCTGATCGTGCAGTTCCACGCGCGCTGCGTCCGCAACGCTCGTCTTAGAATAATTTGCCATATCAATACCTCCTGAATAATTCTGCCGACATCATACCACAGAACGGAGATACTGTCTCAAAGGTTACATTTTGTTTACAGGATAATTCTTTTGTAACCTTGTAACTTTTTGAAACCAATAGGCTTGACTTGCTCCCCCGGATGTGTTATCATGGAGAAAAAGGGAGGAATCATGTATGCTGACGAAGGAAGAACTGCCCGAATGCCCCGTGGCAACCACGGTACAGCTGATCGGGAACAAGTGGAAACTGCTCATCATCCGAAACTTACTGAAGGCGCCGCAGCGGTTTACCGAACTCAAAAACGGCGTCCCTTCCATCTCCAAGAAGGTGCTCTCGGAGAACCTGCGCGCCATGGAGGAGGACGGCATCATCTCCCGCACGGTATATGCCGAGGTCCCGCCCCGCGTGGAATACGCCCTGACGGACATCGGCCGGTCGCTGTTGCAGCTCATGGACGATATGGCGGCATGGGGAGAGCGCTATAAGGCGATGATCGGTTGAAAAAGGGACTGCGCCCAAGACGGGTGCAGCCCTTTATTTTTGTGTAAACGAAAACCCCGCGATAGTCGCGGGGTTCCGGGGAGGCTAAAGCCGATGAAATAGACAAAGGAACTCCGATTGTGTTACAATCAAGAATGACCTGCCAGTCAAAGCAAGAAAACACAATCGGAGGATATCATAATGCAAGAGCAAAACAATATCGTAAACAGTTTAGCACATACAAAGTGGAATTGCAAGTATCATATCGTGTTTGCGCCGAAATACAGGCGGAAAGTGTTCTATGAAGAAAAGAGACTTGAAATACGAGAGATACTGCGGAAGTTGTGCAGTTGGAAAGGCGTAGAGGTGATCGAGGGAGAAATATGTGCGGATCATATCCATATGCTGGTAAGTATCCCGCCCAAAATGAGCGTTGCGGGGTTTATGGGATATCTGAAGGGGAAGAGCAGCCTGATGATATTTCAAAAATGGGGAAACATGAAATTTGCCTACCGCAACCGCGAATTTTGGTGTAAGGGATACTATGTGGACACGGTCGGGAAAAACACAAAAGCGATAAAAGAATACATAGCCAACCAGTTAAAGAAAGACAAGGAAAGCGATCAATTGAGCATGTTTGACCCGGACGACCCTTTTAAGGGTGGCAAGTAAACAATGCATGGCTGGCAGGCCAATTCTCCGGCGCACTTGTGCGCAGCCAGTA
>QAKM01000068.1 GCA_003343805.1 Bacillota bacterium
TTCATGAAGATGCTGCTGGGCGCTCTGGGCTATGACAGCTCCATCGAGGGCTACACCGGCTCCAACTGGCAGGTCAACGTGGTCAAGCAGGCCATGGGCATTGGCCTGGACGACGGCAACGACAACTTCGTTGGTTCCAAGACCGTGACTCGTCAGGAGGCCGCTCTGTATTCCTTCAACATGCTGCAGGCCACCATGGTGGAGTATGACACCAAGACCACAGTCAACGTGAACGGTGCCACCGTCACCATCGCCGGCGACAAGGCTCAGGACAAGTCCTGGGGCACCGGCACCAACAACGACGACAATATTGATCCCGACGGCTTCGTGCAGTTTGCCGAGCAGTATTTCGGCGATCTGAAGCTGTATGACGACACCGATGATTTCGGCCGTCCCTCCAACATGTGGCGTCTGAAGGGCGTGAAGATCGGCACCTATCCCCACAAGGCTGATGTGACCTACACCGCCAGCGTGGAGGCCGGTGACATCTATCGCGACCTGGGCCTGAACCACACCGTGAACGCAGGAAACGTGACCGTTTACAACAACGGCGTGGATGACGAGGATTGGTCCCTGGCCATCAAGCGCAGCAGCGATGAGAAGGTTGCCAACTCCGGCAATGGCACCCTGACCGAGGTCTTCTATGACAGCGACGCCGATAAGGTCATCATCACCACAGTTGAGACCTATGTGGGCACCATCAACAAGTCTGTGGACGCCAAGGGCGACGATCCCGCTTACGTAGAAATCGCTGTGGAGTCCGCTCCCAAGGGCGTGTCCGGCATCCTGAAGTTCGAGACCGATGAGGAGTTTGAGGATGACGCCTATGTGCTGTACACCTACTCTGAGTCTGCCGAGGAAGTGAAGTCCGCGGCCCTGGCCGAGGAGGTCTCCGGCACCGTGACCCGTTCCGAGAACAGCAAGGATGACGAGGACTTCCGCAAGGCTCTGACCATCGACGGCAACCGTTACACGGATTCCGTGAACATCGCCGGCGAGGACATCGGCCAGGTCACCGTGGACAACGACTACACCGTGTATCTGGACTCCTACGGCTACATGATCTACATCGAGGAAGTCGAGAACACCAACTATGCCCTGCTGCTCTCCGCCGCTGACAAGAGCGACTATGTGGGCAAGAAGGCCGAGCTGGTCTTTGCCGACGGCACCTCCGACATCGTCACCACCGACAAGTACTACGGCGGCGATGAGCTGGGTACCGGCTATAACGTTCCGGCCTCCTATGCAACTGGCCGGGCTGTCATCGTCACCTACAAGGTGGATTCTGACGGCGTGTACGAGCTGCGGGCCGTGACCAATAAGGACGCTGACGGCGATGCCATCAAGGGCACAAAGAGCGTGGACGACGCCACTGAGTTCACCCTGACGAATGACAAGGCCGGCATCGTGCTCAATGAGGATGCCTCCGGCAAGCCTGATCAGATTGTTACTGCCAACAGCGCCTCCACCTTTGTCATCGGCGAACAGAAGGACAATCTGGCTGACATTGAGGAGTGGACCGCCTACACCGGCATCAAGAGCGTTCCCTCCGTCACGACTGATACCGACATCGATGAAAGAGCGGACGTCTACTACTACTGCAAGAGCAGCATGGTCACCGTCATGTTCATCCTGCCGAAGACCGGTGTTGACATCGATGACGACACCAAGAACACCGTGTTCCTGGCTGGTGAGTCTGTCTCCAACCTGATCCACGATAAGGACGGCGACTACTATGAGTACAACGCTGTTGTCAACGGCGATGTGACCACTGTCAAGGTCGACTGGAATGTGGAGCTGGATGATACTGATCTGACCAGCACCAAGGCTGGCGAACTGAACGGCCTGTTCAAGAGCTACTCTGTGGACAAGGACGGCGTCATCACCAGACTGACCACCTACGGTTACAAGCGTGAGACCTACTCCAAGAACGCCGAGAAGGGCTATGTCGGCAGCAACAACGACTTCGACAGCGATGGCAATCCCACCAGCTCTGCCATCGGCATCGACCGTCCCTCCAAGAACTACACCGTGATCCTGAACACCAAGGCTGGCGTTGATGCCTGGACCATCACGGTGGACGAGGATGCCGCCATCTACTATGTGGATAAGGACGGCGAGATCACCGTCAGCTCCTACAACGCTCTGGCTGAGGATACCAACGACGCCATCTACGCTCATGTCAGCGACTGGATGGTGGATACCCTGTTCGTCCAGGAAGTCCCCACCGCCAAGGTTGCCTATGGCGTGAAGGTCAACAACTATGATGAGAACATGGGCACCGTTCTGGTGGACGGCAAGGCCACTGACAACAAGACCGTGGAGTATGAGCGCAACGAGGATGCTGTCATCACCGTCATCCCCAAGGATGGCTATCGGGTGAAGAGCGTGACGGTCGACAGCACTGACGTGACCAAGGCTCTGGACAAGGACGGCAAGTACACCATCGAGCGCATCCGCTCCGAGGTCCCTGTGACGGTTGTGTTTGAGAAGATCCCCGCTGAGACCATGGATGTCTATGTGACCTATGTTGACAGCACTGGCGCTCGGATTCCTGACAGTGAGAAGCATCTGGTGAGCGTTGTCGCTGAGGAAGGCAAGGCTTATGCCCTGCTGGACAGTGCGGCCAACATCGGAAAGCTGAAGCTTCCCGAAGGTTATGTGATCGTCTCCGCTGCCCCCGTTTCCTTTGAGGCCAATGGCTACACGACTGCCAATGTTGTGGTGAAACCCGCCACCTATACGATTACCCTGGACACCAGCAACCTCAAGAATGCTACCGCTAAAATTACTTCTGGTACTACGGTCGAGCATGGTAAAAACCTGGCCGTGACGATTGAGGTGACCAAGGACGGCGGCGGTATCTTCGGCGGCAACATCACCGCTACCCCCAATGGTTTCGGTCATGCAAAGACCGATGGGCAGGGCGATCGTTCTCCTCTCACCCTCACCGTGAATCTTACCGCTGTGAAGGATGACGTGGTGATCGAGGTCAAGAATGGCTAATTGACAGGATTTCTATTCTGACAATATCTCACGCAAAAAGCCCCCGGGCCGTATGGCCCGGGGGCTTTCCCCATCTTCACCGGTTTCCCCAGATCTCAAAGACACTGCCAGTCTGAAAATTGTGGTCCGGCGCACCGATCTCCAACTCCGTCAAGGCCGAACAGGCGGTGTCGTAGCACAGGTAACTACTATCTGACCGCCCCGGCAGCAGCAAGCCCCGTATGGGGGAACTGCCGGAGAAAAATGGCAGCAGGCACATCAGAAACTGACCGGTCAGGGTTATAGGAATGGTGATGGAAGGACCAGCGGTGTTGCAGTAGACCAGATACTCGTCCCCGGACACCAGCACCGGCCGGATGCAGACGGCAACGGTGGACCATTGGGCCCAGTCGAGCTCGCTCATGTCCAGGGTCACCCACTCCTGTGCCGCCGACAGCGTGACCCGCTGGATCAGCTGCGCCCCTGCCTTTTCCGCCAGGGCCTCGTCCGCCGCCTGCCGGGCGGACACCTCGGCGGCGAGGGCGGTAGCATCTGCCTTGGTGGCGGCAGTATCCACGTTGGCCTTGATTGCCGCGTCGAGCTTGGCGTTGTCATCGTTGAAGTCGGACATCAGGATCCGATCACTTGCCTCCCATTGGGACAACTGATAATTGGCCGTTTGATTCAAAAAACATTCCTCGTTTCGTTGTAATTTGGGGAGACGGCCCGGCAGGGGGAAGCCGAGCCGCCTCCGAAGGGCTGTTCGGGGGCCGCCCCTCCGAATTTGCCCTACACTCCTAGGGAGTGTAGGGCAAAAGTTGCACGGCATCGTGCACGCAAAAAAGATTTTTCCGTTGCATTCTTGGATGCAACTTTTCCCTGCACTACCGGAGGTAGTGCAGGGAACTTTCCGCCCCGCGCCCTTTGGCCGTTTGGAGCGCCGGGGCGGAGGCCCCTGCGAAAGGGGGATTTATTTTGAATCAAACCACAAACTATCAGCTCTCCCAGTGGGAGCCCACGGACCGAATCCTGATGTCCGACTTCAACGCCGACAACGCCAAAATCGACGCGGCGCTGAAAACCCAGGCGGAGGCCATCTCCGCGCTGGGTGCCCAGCTGGATGCCAAGGCGGACCAGGCCGACCTGACCGCCCTGGCAAACCGCAGCCGGTTCACCAAGCTGAAGGAGGTGGATATCACCTCCGACACCACATCCATTGAAATCGACCTGAGCGGCATTGACTGGACCCAATGGGCCAACGTCCATTTGGACTACAAGAACACCAATGGCAGCCAGATGTGGCTGTATCTCAACAGCGAGAGCAGCAACAACCGCTTTCACTCCATCAGCTATTCCAGCGGCATGTACCAGCCCTGGCTGACGCTGAACGTGGGATTCCGGGCCGACCGGCTCATCAGCGGGAATGACGTGGATGATGATTTCAGGGGCTACGTCCCCTACTCTCAGGTGAAGAAATTCATTGTCACCGGCGGCACCATGCCGGCCGGAGCCCACTTCATCGTGTGGGGGGAGAAGTGAAAATAGGAAAGTCCCCGGCTCTTTCGAGCCGGGGACTTTTCTGTTCTACTGTTCAGGCTGCAGGTCTTGCAATCCTAAGTTAAAGAACGATCAGGACCAGCTGATATTGATCGTACCAGCAGTCGTGATGTCGCTGGAAGCCTTCAGCACAAAGGTCATGACTCTGCCGTCAACCTTCACGCTATCGGTCTTGACAGAAACACCACTGACGCCACTGACGGTAACAGTGTAGCTGTTCTTACTCCAATTGCTCTCATTCGTCAGCTGAACAGTGACTTCATCGCCCGTGGCCAGGTACACGGTCTTGGGGCTGGTGATCTCGACGGTGTTCGCATCGCTTTCATCCAGGGTGATTGCGGCCAGAGTGACCGTCGGCTGCTGGGTCAGCGTGTAATCTCTTCCGTTGGGAGCAGTTACAACCCACTGACCATCAATTTCGGTGTTAATGTCGAAGCCGTGATCGGTCAGATACTCGCGGATCAACTCCTCAGCCGTGCTCTTGCTGCCGGCGCGGAGCGTTGCGGTGACCTTCTCATTGGCCAGGTCAACATAGACGCCCTCGGGTGTACCGTCCTCGGTGATCTCCTCGATCTCCTCGGGAGTCTTGTCGTCGTCGACTTCCACGATGACCACATCCACCAGGACGCGATCCTTATCGTCATAGCTGGCGTAGACCAGGTCGTTCTTATCATCGTTCACAGCGCTCACGCTGGAGACCATGATGTCCTTGAAGTCCTTGTCCACATAGTAGACCATGGTGTCGTCATTGTAGGCGTAGTAGCCGTGCTCGAAGCCCAGCAGGCCGCGGCTTGCGGACTTGGTGCCCTCGGAGCCATTTTCCTCGGTGAACACATTGTCAGAAGAGGTCTTGGCGCCATAGGTGCCGCCCACGATGTCGAAGTCGGTGATGATGTTGTTGCTGTCGACCTTCACATTGTTGATGGCGAACACACCCTCGACAGTGTTGTCAGAGAAGTCCACAGGGCCCTCGGTGGTGGTGACCTTGATGTCAGCGCTGATGCGGACGTCGGTCTCCTCACCGTCCACCACGGCGGGCAGGGTGTAGTAGTCGCCATTGCTGTTGTGGGTGACCTTCGCGCCGGACTCCTTCACGAAGTAGGTATCAACAGTGTTGATGCCGGCCAGGTTGGGAGCGGCAATGTACACCACGTCGACGCGGTTGTTGTCATCCACGGAAATGGCGTAGCCATAGATGCCGTCGGTGTCATCGATGCTGGGCATGGCGTCATAGCCGATGTACACGTCATAATCCAGATCGTCAACAGCCTCCAACGGGCTGCCACTGCACTTACCAGTCGCTACCATGAAGATGGTATCGTTGGTAGTGTAGTAGTTGTGTCCATCCAGGGCCAGCAGAGAACGGCCGTTCTCGAACTCAGCGGAGGTGCCAGTGAGTACGCCAGCGTCATAGATGCCGGTCTGGTTGCCATCCGCATCCTCCAGCAGAGTCAGCTCATAGACCTCATCATCATTGACCTTGTAGCTCACCAGATCGCCGATGGGCTCGTCGACCGTGTTGGCCGTGTGCATGTTCTTATCCAGCTCGGCCTCCACGCGAACGGTGGAACCGTCAGCCAGCAGCAGGGTCACACCATCGGTGGTGCTGCCGTAGGGGTTGGTCTGGCCAACACCGATGACGGCGGCATAGTTCTTGGTGCCCTCCACGCCGGAGACGAAGATGGCATAGCCATACTGATCGCAATAGACGTTCAGCTCGGACTCATCAACCTCAAAGTCCCACAGGTCAGTGGGATCGCCGTTTTCATTATCAGCGGCAAAGTTGGCGCTGTAGTCATAGGTGGTGCCGCCGACGGTGAAGTCGTTGCGGCCCTTGGTGTTCTGATCGCTGGTATCATAGCTCTTGCCGTTCCACTCGGTCAGAGTGCCGGTCTCATAGTCGGTCAGGGCCTCCACGGTCTGGATCTCATACCGGCTGCCGTTCCAGGCGGCGGTATAGGTCACCAGGTCGTTGCGGGCGAAGTCCTGAGTCTCGAACCGGCCGCTGTCGGCCAGGGTGCCGGGGCTGGAGATGCCGCCATCGGGAGTGCTCTTGGGGCTCAGAGTGATGGAGCGGTCCTCATCATCCCGGTTGTTGATGGCGCTGACCTCAGCCACATAGGTGTTGACAGCGCTGATAATGAGGTACTCCACGTTGCCGCGCTCGTCCTCCTCATACCACACCTGGGTCAGGACGCCGTTGCCAGAGTCGGTGACCTTGGTGTTGTTGCTGTCGCGGCGAACCAGAGTCTGCTCGGTAACTTCCTTACCATCCACATACTGCTCAGTGGCCTTGGTGGACTCAGACAGGCCCAGGTCGGAATACACGTCAGTCAGCTCTACCTTAGCGGTGTAGGTCTCGTCAGCCTCCTTGGTGTAGGTGCCGATAGCCCGGTTGTTATAGCGCCACTCGGTAGCAGGACGGTTGAAGTCATCCTGAGAGTCAGTGCCCTTCAGAGAGGTGAAGTACATCTCGGCGAACTGCATCAGACCGTCGTCCTTGATGTTGCCGTCCGTCCGGGTAGAGGTATTGGTGACCTCAAAGCGGGCGGGAATGGTGCTGACCTCCACGCCGCCAACCACGATGGTGCTCTTGGAGTCATAGTCCACCATGGTGGCCTTCAGCATGTTGAAGGAATACAGCGCAGCCTCCTGGCGGGTCACGGTGCGGCTGCCGACGAAGTCGTCATTGCCGTCGTCCAGGCCGATACCGGCGGCCTGCTTGATGACGCTGACCTGCCAGTTGGAGCCGGTGTAGCCCTCGATGGAGGAGTCATAGCCCAGGGCGCCCAGCAGCATCTTCATAAAGGCGTTGCCGGTCAGGCTGCCGGTGGGACGGAAGGTGCCGTCACCGTAGCCGGAGATGATGCCCTGCTGCGCGCAGTAGGTGATGTAGCCCGCGAACACGTTGGTGGTGGGCACATCCTTAAAGGGAGCGGTGCTGGCGCTCAAGGCGCTGGCGGTGGTGGGGCCGAGGATCAGGTTGCAGATGATCTTGGCTGCCGCGCCGCGGGTCAGGGACCCGTCGGGACGGAAGCTGCCGTCACTGTAGCCGTCCACAATCCCCAGAGCGGAGATGACGTCAACGGCTTCTTTGTAATCGATGTCGCCGTTGTCGCCGAAGTCCTTGGCACCCGCGCTGACGGTGACCAGAGACATGGTCATCACCAGAGCGAGCACCAGAGAAAGGAACTTCTTCAT
>QAKM01000005.1 GCA_003343805.1 Bacillota bacterium
CCGCATCGTCTTTTTCGGCGGCGCGGGCGTCTCCACCGAGAGCGGCATCCCCGATTTCCGTTCGCAGGACGGCCTTTACAACCGGAAGTATTCCGTCCCGCCTGAGACCATCTTGAGCGACACCTATTTCTATGCCCACACGGAGGAGTTTTACCGCTTCTACCGCGACAAGATGCTGCCGCTCGATGCCGAGCCCAACGCGGCGCACAAAAAACTTGCCGAATGGGAGCGGGAGGGGAAGCTCCTTGCCGTCGTCACGCAGAACATCGACGGCCTCCATCAGAAGGCGGGTTCGAAGCGCGTCTATGAGCTCCACGGCAGCGTCTGGCGCAATCATTGCCTCTCCTGCGGCAAGCGTTTTTCGGCGGAATACATTCAAAAGAGCGCGGGCATTCCCCGCTGCGAATGCGGCGGCATCATCAAGCCCGACGTCGTCCTCTACGGCGAACCGCTCGACGAGAATACCATCCTCGGCGCCGTCCGCGCGATCGCCGGGGCCGATCTTCTCATCGTGGCGGGGACGTCGCTCTCCGTCTATCCCGCGGCAGGGTTTCTGGAATACTTCCGCGGGGATCACCTCGTGCTCATCAACCGCGACAAAACGCCTCTCGACGGCGTCGCCGAGCTCGTCATCCATGAAAAAGTAGGGGAGGTCCTTTCTCAGCTTTGAACTATCACATCGTCACTTATGGCTGTCAGATGAACGTCCATGAATCGGAAAAGATCGCGGGCATCCTCCGTGAGAAGGGGTACACGACTTCCGTTCCCGACGTGGAAGAGGCCGACATCATCGTCTTTAACACCTGCTGTATCCGCGAAAATGCGGAAAACCACGCCTTCGGCAACATCGGCAACTTAAAAAAGCTCAAAAAGCGCAAGAAGGAGCTCATCGTCGCCGTGGGCGGCTGCATGGCGCAGGAAGAGGGCAAGGCACAGCTTTTAAGGGAGAAATTTCCCTTTATCGACATCATCTTCGGCACGCACAACGTGGCGGAGCTCGGCCCGCTCATCGATGCCCTGCGCGAAAAGCGCAAAAAGCAGGTCTCCGTCCTTCCCGAGCGCAAGGAGACGGAGGATCACATCACCCCCGTCCGCACGAGCTATCCCAACGCATGGGTGAACATCACCTACGGGTGCAACAACTTCTGCACCTATTGCATCGTGCCCTATGTGAGAGGCAGAGAGCACTCCCGCAGGGCCGAGGTCATCCTGGAAGAAGTCGAAAGCCTCGTCCGTGAAGGGTATAAAGAGATCACCCTCTTGGGGCAAAATGTCAACTCCTACAACAGCGACGGGAACGGGGGGATGTCCTTCCCCGAGCTTTTGGACCGCTGTGCCCGGATCGAGGGCAAGTTCCGCCTGCGCTTCATGACCTCGCACCCCAAGGACTTTACGAGAGAGCTCGCCCTCGTCATGCAGAAACACGAGAAAATTTGCAATCTTCTGCATCTTCCCGTACAGGCGGGGAGCGACCGCATCCTATCTTTGATGAACCGCCGCTACACGCGCGAAAAGTACCTCAGCGAGATCAAGATGCTGCGCGATCTCATCCCGAATTGCGCCGTCACGACCGATCTCATCGTCGGCTTCCCGACGGAGACGGAGGAGGACTTCCTTCAGACGCTCTCCCTCGTCCAAGAGGCGGACTTTGCCTCCGCCTTCACCTTCGTCTATTCCCCCCGCACGGGCACGAAGGCGGCGGAAATGGAGGGGCGCATCCCCGAGGAAGTCTCCAAAGACCGCATCATGCGCCTCGTCGATGCCGTCAACGAAAACACCCGCCGCGCTTCGCTCGAATACGTTGGAAAGGTCACGGAGATCTTGTGCGAGGACTACGACGAAAAGAAGGGGCTCTATCTCGGCCGCAACGAGGCGGGTCGCATGGGCTACTTTGCAAGCGAACAAAACGTCATCGGCGAGTTTGTTGATCTGAAGGTCGACCATGCAAATGGTATTTCCCTATATGGAACTTTAACTTGATATACTCAGGAGGACATCTATGGCTCTCTCTCCCATGATGGAGCACTATCTCAAAGTCAAAGAGCAGTACAAAGACTGCGTCATTTTCTATCGTCTCGGCGACTTTTACGAGATGTTCTTCGATGACGCCGTGCGCGTCTCCAAGCTCCTCGATCTCACGCTCACGGGGCGGGACTGCGGCCTCGAAGAGCGCGCGCCCATGTGCGGCGTTCCCTATCATGCAGCGGAAACGTACATCTCCAAGCTCGTCTCGCTGGGGGAGAAGGTCGCGATCTGCGAACAGCTCTCCGACCCCAAGGAGGCGGGCCGCGGTATGGTGGAGCGGGACGTCATCCGCGTCGTCTCGGCGGGCACCCTCATCGAGGACGGCCTTCTGGACGAGCGCAAGAATAACTACATCGCCTGCGCCGTCAGGCGTTCGGGGCAGTATGCCCTCGCCTGGGCGGACATCACGACGGGCGAATGCTCCGCCTGTGCCGAGGAGGACAAAGAGGCGCTCCTTGCCCATCTTGTCAATCTCTCCGTTGCGGAGATCATCTGCAACGACGAGCTCCTCCTCGACGTCAAGGAGAGCGAAGAGGTGGAGCGCCATCTCCTGCCCGCCTTTTCCTGTTATCTTCCGTGGGCGTTTGCGACTTCCACGGCCGAGAAGAACCTCAAGGAGCAGTTCCATGCGGCCTCGCTGGAGGCGCTCGGCCTCGATGCAAAGCCCGTTGTCGCCATCGCGGCGGGGGCGCTCCTCGAGTACCTGCGCGAGACGCAGAAGCACGCCCTCTCCAACATCAACCGACTGACCCTTACCGAAAACGCGGGCTATATGACGCTCGATCCCGTCGCCGTCCGCAACCTGGAAATTCTGAAGAACAACGCGGAGGGCAAGCGCTACGGCTCGCTTTTATGGCTTTTGGATAAGACGCGCACGGGCATGGGTGCACGAAAACTCGCCTCCATGCTCATCACGCCGCTTTTAGACAAGGCGAAGATCGATCGCCGCCTCGACGCCGTCGAAGAGCTTGCCTCTGCCACCGTCGTCCGCATGGGCATCTCCGACCTCTTGGGCGGGATGCGCGACATCGAGCGGCTGACGGGCCGCATCTCCAACGGCAATCTGCAGCCGCAGGACTGCATCGCGCTCTCCCGCTCGCTTGCCGCCATTCCCTCGCTCAAAATGCAGCTTTCGGGCTTTTCCTCCGAACTGCTGTGTTCGATCGCTGCCGACCTTGTCGACACGCGCGAGATCTGCGCCCTTCTCGACGGCGCCATTTCGGAGACGGCGACGACGCGCAAGGAGGGGGGCTACATCCGCCGCGGCTACAACAAGACGCTCGATGAGCTCCGCGACGTCAAGACGGAGAGCAAGACCATGCTCGCTGCCCTCGAGACGCGCGAGCGCGAACGCACGGGCATCCGCACCCTGAAGGTGGGCTTTAACCGCGTGTTCGGCTACTACATCGAGGTGAGCAACTCCTTCAAGGAGAAGGTCCCGTACTCCTATGTGCGCCGTCAGACGCTCACAAACGGCGAGCGCTATACGACGGACGAGCTCAAAGAGCTCGAAAGTAAGATCTTGGGCAGCGACGAGCGCGCCGGCCGCCTCGAAGAACAGCTCTTCGACGAGATCCTCTCCGTCCTCTCGGGGAATATCCCCGTCTTTCAGCAGCTCGCCTCTGCCGTCGCGCAGCTCGACTGCTTCCTCGCCTTCGCCGTCGTCGCCAAAGAGAACAAGTACTGCCGCCCCGAGATCGCCGAGGACGGCGCACTTGAAATCGAGGACGGCCGCCATCCCGTCGTCGAAGCGCTCTCCAAAGACCGCTTTGTTCCCAACGACTGTCTGCTGGACGCGGGCGAAAACCGCACGATGGTCATCACCGGTCCCAACATGGCGGGCAAGAGCACCTACCTTCGCCAGACGGCGCTCATCGCGCTCATGGCGCACATCGGCTGTTTCGTGCCTGCCAAGCGGGCGCGCGTGCCGCTCATCGACCGCATCTTCACCCGCATCGGCGCGAGCGACAATCTCATCTTAGACCGCTCCACCTTCATGGTGGAAATGACGGAAGTCGCCAACATTTTGCGCAACGCCACCTCCCGCTCTCTTCTCATCCTCGACGAAGTGGGTCGCGGCACGAGCACTTACGACGGTCTCTCCATCGCGTGGGCGGTCATCGAATATCTCAACGAAAAGATCCGCGCCAAGACGCTCTTTGCAACGCACTATCACGAGCTCACCGAGCTCGAAGGGCGGCTCGAGGGCATCAAGAACTATAAGATCAACGCCCGTGAAGTCAATGGCTCCATTGTATTCCTGCGCAAGATCGTGCGGGGCGGGGCGTCGCGCAGCTTCGGTGTCGAGGTCGCTTCCCTTGCGGGCGTGCCGCAGGAGGTCACCTCGCGCGCCAAGCGTATCTTGAAGAAGCTCGAAAAGAACGACCTTGCACGCGGGGCGCAGAACGCCGTAGAGCCCGAAGAGCCCGAAGCGGCTGCGTCAGAGAGCAGCCCCATCCTCGACGAGCTCGCCGCGCTCGATATCAACACCCTCACGCCCATGGCGGCATTTCAGCTCATCGCGCGCTGGAAGGAGATCAAATGAACATCAACATTCTGCCCCCCGAAGTCTACAACCGCATCGCAGCGGGGGAGGTCGTCGACCGCCCTTACTCCGTCGTCAAGGAGCTCGTCGAAAACGCCATCGACGCAGGCGCCACCGAGATCACGGTGGAGGCGGAGAGCGGCGGCAAGAAGCTCATCCGCGTGACGGACAACGGCTCGGGTATCCGCAAAGAGGACTTAAAAGCCGCCTTCCTGCCGCACGCCACCAGCAAATTAAAGACGGCGGACGACCTTGCCGCCATCTTTACGCTCGGTTTCCGCGGCGAGGCGGTCGCTTCCGTCGCTTCCGTATCCAAGACGACCATCCTCTCCCGCGCGAAGGGGGAGGAAGCGTACTCGCTCACCGTGGAAGGGGGCGTCTTCGGCGAAATTTCCCCCGCAGGCGGCGCAGAGGGCACCGTCGTCACCGTCGAAAACCTCTTTTACAACACGCCCGCCCGCCTCAAATTCCTAAAGAGTGACGCGAGCGAGGAAGGAGACATCACCGCCATCATGGCGCGCTTCCTTCTCTCCCGCCCCGAAATTTCCTTCACCTATCTCGTCAACGGCAAGGTGCGTTACCGCTCCTTCGGCGACGGGCTCGAAAGCGCGCTCGCCGTCGTATACGGCGCGGGGACGCTTCAAAACTGCATCTCCATCCGCGCCGAAAAGCACGGCATGCGCCTTTGGGGGTATATCGGCAACCGCGCCTACAACAAGCCCAACCGAAGCTATCAGAGCCTCTTTTTGAACGGCAGATACATCGTCAATCAGACGGTCGCGCTCGCCGTCACCAACGCCTACGGGAGCTACCTCATGAAGCGGCAGTATCCCTTCTATGTGCTCTTTCTGGAAGTGCCGCCCGAGGTCGTCGACGTCAACGTGCATCCCAACAAGGCGGACGTCCGCTTTGCCGATAACCGCATCGTCTACGGCACGGTGTATTCCGTCATCTCTGCGGTGCTCGACGGGAGCTCCGCGGCGCTTGAATACATTTCGCCCGCCATTTCCTCCACGGTAGGGAAGAACAAGGGGGCTGTCTCGCCCCTTCCCGAGGCTCCCGAACGCGCATCCGCTGCGCAGCCCGCGCCTTCCAAGCCCGTTTCGCCCGAAGCTCCCGTCTTTCAGGCCGTTCCCGACTTCGCCGCGGCGCCCTCACCCGCGCCCGCTTTCAAGGCTCCGCCCGCGCAATCGGTTTTGCCCGCAGAGGCGTCCCAAACCGCAAAGCCCGCCCCTCGCATGAGCGTGGAGGAGGCGAAGAAGGAGCTCGCATTCGAGATCCCTAAACTTCACGGCCGTGAGCGCGTCCGCGCCCTCGAAGAGGAGAAGCCCAACGCCTTCGAAGTGCGTTCGCCCCTCGCGTCTTCGCGCCCCGCTCCGCAGGAAGAGCAGGAAGACGCCTTCGAAGAGAACAAAAAATACCTTTTGGAGCGCGACGAACGGGCAAAACAGCAAAAAATAGACCCCGCAACGCTCATCTTCCGCGGCGTCCTCTTTGAAACCTACCTCATTTTCGAGCGCGGCGATGAAGCATATTTTATCGATCAGCACGCGGCGCACGAGCGGCTCATCTACGAAAAGCTCAAACAAACGTGTGAAGCTCGCACGCCGCTCTCCCAGCCCATGCTCATGCCCTATATTTTAAACGTCAATGCGCAGGAATTTTCCTTCCTCGTCTCGCAATTTGAGGCTCTCCGCGCCCTCGGGTTCGACATCGACGAATTTGGCGGCACCTCCGTCAAGGTCTCTTCGGTGCCGCTCGATCTCTTCGGCATGGACCTCGAAGCGTTCTTCCGCGAAGTACTCTCCTCGATGGAGTCGCTCCGTGCCATCCGCCTTGCGGACATCGTGCGCGATAAGCTCGCTACGATGGCGTGCAAAGCGGCGGTCAAGGGCGGTGAACGGCTCACGGAAGAGGAGGCAAAGCGCCTGCTTTCAGATATGGACGGCGACATGGGCTTGAAATGCCCGCACGGGCGGCCCGCCGTGATCCAAAGGACGAAGAGTGAGTTTGAAAAGCTCTTCAAGAGGATCGTATGAAGGCGCTCGTTATCTCGGGCCCCACGGCTTCCGGAAAGACGGCGCTCTCCGTGGAGTGCGCCAAGCGGCTGAACGGCGAGATCATCTCGGCGGATGCGCTCCTCGTCTACAAGGGCCTTGACATCGGCACCGCAAAGCCGACGAAAGGGGAGATGGGGGGCATCCCGCACTACATGATCGACGTCGTCGAGCCCACCGAGAGTTTCTCCGTCAGCGATTACGAACGCCTTGCCCTTCCCATTCTGGAAGACATCGTCGCCCGCGGCAAAGTGCCCATTTTGGTCGGCGGCACGTCCTTCTATCTCGATGCGCTTCTCTATCAACGCACGTTGGGCGGCGCGCCCGCCGATGAAGGTATTCGACAAAAGTATGAGGCGATCTTTGAAAAGGAGGGGAAGGAAGCGCTCTTTTCGCTCCTTCGGGAGATCGACCCTGCCTCCGCCGAAGTATTGCACCCGAACGACAAAAAGCGTGTCATCCGCGCGCTTGAGATTTATGAACTCACGGGAAAGCGCAAGTCCGAACAGCACGACGAGCGCACCCCCCGCCTTCCCGTCCTCGCGGTGGGGGTGGACTACCCCCGGAATGAGCTCTATGCCCGCATCGAAGCCCGCGTCGACGCGATGATGAAGGCGGGACTCGTCGAGGAAGTGAAAGGGCTCCTCGAAAGCGGCGTTCCCGAAAATGCCCAATGTATGCAGGGAATTGGCTACAAGGAAGTGGCCGAGATCTTAAAAAACAGCGATTTGCATAGTACTATGTCAGACAAAATCAATGCTATGTCAGACATAATCAAGAAAAATACACGTAATTACGCCAAACGACAGTTGACCTATTTACGGAAACGCAATGTCGTCTGGCTCGCACTGGGACCCACGGAGGCCCTTGTACAGGAGGTTTGTTCACTCTATGAAGGCAAATGAACTCATCGCGGCTGAGGAGAAAGCGCTCTCCTCCCGCTTTTCCATGATCGACGAAACAGCTCTTTTCAACCAGCGCAAAGTGCTCGACGCATTCCGCGAGGAGATGATCGCGCTCCGTCACTTCGCCCCTTCGACGGGCTACGGCTACGGCGACGAGGGGAGGGACACGCTTGGCCGCGTCTTTGCGCGTGCCTTCGGGGCGGAGCGCGCCATCGCCTCACCCGTGCTCCTTTCGGGCACGCACGCCCTCACCGTCGCCCTCTTCGGCCTGCTCGTGCCTTCTGACAGCGTCCTCTGCATCACGGGCACGCCGTACGATACCCTGCGCGGCGTCGTCTGGGGGGAGGGGAACGGCTCGCTCAAAGATTATAAAATTTCGTTCGAGACGGTCGCTCTCACAAAAGAGGGCAAGGTGGATGAAGAGGCCGTCCGCGCCGCCCTTTTCCAAAATACTTACCAAATGGTCTACATCCAGCGCTCGCGCGGCTACGAGCTCCGCGACGCCTTCACGGTGGAAGAGATCGAAAAAATGTGTTCCCTCGTCCGCGCCGCGGGCTTTGAGGGCGTCATCTTTGTCGATAACTGTTACGGCGAATTTGTCGAAACGCGCGAACCCACCGAAGTGGGGGCAGACGTCATCGTCGGCTCTCTCATCAAGAACCCCGGGGGCGGTCTCGCTCCCACGGGCGGTTACATTGCTGGCAAGGAGGCGTGCATCACGCGCATCGAAAACCGCCTCACCGCGCCCTCGGTCGGCGGGGAAGTCGGCTCCTATGCCTATGGCTATCAGTACTACTATCAGGGGCTCTTTCTCGCGCCGCACACCGTCGCGCAGGCGCTCAAAGGGGGACTCCTCATCGGCGCCTGCCTTGATGCGCTGGGTTACGAGAACTTCCCTTCCGCCGACAAGCTGCCCGCCGATATCACCCGCGCCGTCCGCTTCAACACGGAAGAGGAGCTCACAGGCTTCATCCAGTCGGTGCAGGAGTGCTCTCCCGTCGACAGTTTCGTGCATCTCGAGGCGTGGGATATGCCCGGCTACGACTGCAAAGTCATCATGGCGGCAGGCAGCTTTGTGCAGGGGGCGAGCATCGAGCTCTCCGCCGATGCTCCCATCCGCAAGCCCTACACGGCGTACTTCCAGGGCGGGCTCACCTACGAGCACTGCCGCATCGCCTGCGAGTATATCTTAAAGCGCCTTCTTTGCGAGGAGTGAGGCGAAGGCCGCCTTTTTCGCCGATCGGGGCATTTCGGCGTGCCAAGCGCTCCTTCGGATCAGGCAAGCTCTTTCATGGAACGGGCCGCACGGATCGACCGTTTCTTTTCGGTTGTTTTATGTTTTGCAATAACATCTGCTCGTTTTTCGGCGCGGG
>QAKM01000036.1 GCA_003343805.1 Bacillota bacterium
CAGGCGCGCACCATCCGCATCCCCGTGCACATGGTGGAGACCATCAACAAGCTCACCCGCGTTTCGCGCATCCTGCTGCAGGAGAACGGCCGCGAGCCCACGCCCGAAGAGATCGCCGCGGCGATGGAGGTGGACGTCGCGCGCGTGAGGGAGATCCAGAAGATCGCCCAGGATCCCGTCTCTCTGGAGACGCCCATCGGCGAGGAGGAAGATTCGCACCTCGGGGACTTCATCGAGGACGACAAGACGCAGACCCCCAGCGATTCCGTCTCCTTCATCATGCTTAAAGAGCAGCTTTTGAGCGTGCTCGATACCCTGACCCCGCGCGAGGAGAAGGTGCTGCGCCTCCGCTACGGCATCGACGACGGCAAGCCGCGCACGCTCGAGGAAGTGGGCAAGGAATTTAACGTCACCCGCGAGCGCATCCGCCAGATCGAGGCGAAGGCGCTGCGCAAGCTCCGTCACCCCAGCCGCAGCCGCAGGCTCAAGGACTTTTTGGAGTAAATGGGCCGCATCGAGACCATCTGTGCGCATCTTCCCGAGGCGGACGTCTTTGCCGACATCGGGTGCGACCACGGCTACTGCACGCAGTATATGCTGCAAAACGGCCGCTGCCGCCGCGCGTACATTTCGGATATCAGCGCGGGGAGCCTTCAGAAGGCGCGCACGCTCCTTCGCCGTGAGGTGGAGGAGGGCCGCTGCATCCCCGTCGTTGCGGACGGGCTGGACGGCGTCAAAGCGTGCGACCTCGTCCTCATCGCCGGCATGGGCGGGGAGGAGATCGTGCGCATCCTGGAGCGCGGGTATCTCCCCAAAAAGTTCGTCCTGCAGCCCATGAAGAACAGCGAAAAGGTGCGGCGGTTCCTGATCGGGCGGGGCTGTTTGATCACCCGCGACTATACCTTTGAGGACGGAAAGTTTTACGACCTCATCGCGGGCGAGTTCCCGGGAGCGGCGGACGGCGCGCCTTCGCCCGCAGACGACTACACCGAATGGGAGTTTCGGTACGGCAGGGACAACCTGCGCTCGCCCTCGCCCGCCTTTATCAAGTGGGCAAGAGAGGAGCGCCGCAAGCTCAAAGAGCATCTGCTCTCCGCCATGCGGCAGGAGAGCCGCGAGGAGCTCCGGCGCAAATGTTACGATCTGGAGGTGATCCTGGATGCGATCGAAGGAGATGTTTGAACTCATCGACCGTCTTGCGCCCTTTGCGCTGAGCCGCACATACTGCGAGGCGACGGGCGGCTATGACAACAGCGGCCTGCTCGTGGACTGCGGCGGTGAATTTGAGAGCGTGCTCTTTTCGCTCGACCTTTCGGCGGCGGCCGTCGATCGGGCAAAGGAGATCGGGGCCGGGCTCATCGTCACCCACCATCCAGCCATCTATGCGCCCCTTAAAAATCTGACGCCCGAAGGCGCGGGCTCCAATGTGCTCGCCGCGGCAAAGGCGGGGATCTCCGTCCTCTCCGCCCATCTCAATCTGGATACGGCGGCGGGAGGCATCGATGAGAGCCTGATGCACGGCCTTGGCGGGGAAAGCGCCCTTGCCCTTTACGAACGGGCAGGGGACGGCGCATACGGGCGCGTCTTTGACGTAGAGGAGATGCCGCTTGCAGGATATGCGGCGCGTATCCGGGAGACGTTCGGGACGGAGCGGCTCGTCGTGTACGGGGATCGCCCCGTGAAGCGGGTCGCAAGTTTCTGCGGCGCGGGCATGGAGGAGGGGAGCATCGCCTTTGCCCTTCAGAACGGGGCGGATACCTTCGTTTCGTCCGATCCCAAGCATCATCTCGTCGCGATGGCGGTGGAAGGGGGCATGAACGTGCTCATCCTCACCCACTATGCGGCGGAAAATTACGGCTTTTACCGCTTTTTCGAGCGTGTGAAGCGCAGTGTAAGTATCCAATGTGCGTACTTTGTGGACGCACGTCTATTATAAAGGCCCGCCCCGTGCGGGAAAAGGAGCGATTTATGGCAGTTTCAAAGGAATTACTCGAATATCAGAAGGTGGATGCGGAGCTCCGCAAGATCGAACAGGAGATCTCGCAAAGCGACGAGCGCAAGAAGTATGTGCAGGCCAAAAAGTTCATGGAGACGGCGGCGGAGAAGCTCGAGGCGATGGACGCCCGCGCCCGCGAGCTCAAGGAGATGGCCATGCGTCTCACCTTCAACTATCAGGAGCTCAACAAGGCGATCTCCGAATACGCCGGCATCGACGAGATGGTGGAGGCGGGGGGAGACGTCGCCTTCTACAAGAAGAAGGTGCAGACGCTCTCCGATCAGCTCCGTTCGCTCAAGAACGAGCTTAACAAGCTCGTCTCCGAGATCGAGAATGCCTGCGAGGAATACCAGCGCATGAAGAAGCAGACCATCTCCATGCAGAAGCAGTATAAGGAATATAACGAGAAGTTCAAGGAGGTCAAGGCGTCGCGTGCGGCGGAGGTCAAGGCGATCGGCGACCGCCTCGATGCGATCGGCAAGAACATCCCCGCGGATATCCTCGCGCGCTACAAGTCCAAGCGCAAGGACCGCATCTTCCCCGTCATCGTGCCGCTCACGAACGGGCGCTGCATCTGCGGCATGGACTTCGCGATCGCCCAGCAGAGCGCGCTCGAGGGCGGAAACGTCATCGAATGCGAGCACTGCCATCGGTTTATTTATAAAGAATAAAAGTTCACGCATTTCTTTTGCTCCGCAAAACAAATGCCGTGAGGGGCGAACTGCCGCGATTTTAAGCGGCGTTATTGCCCGCGCACCCATTTGTCATTCTAAGGACAATAAGCCCTAAGCATAGGGCAAATTGAGTGAGCCAGCGCAGGGAAACCCTGCTCGGCTCATTTCATTTTAGAAGCAGGGGAGCTGTCGCTCCCTTGCCTCCCTCTCAGAGGGAGGTGTCTGCGAAGCAGACGGAAGGAGTTATCTTATTTCTTGCGCTCCCTCAGCCGCGTTCTGCATACAATGGAAGTATGCAGCAGGTCATGGCAAAGATATCGCTCGGACGCATCCGGAAGAATGCGCGGCTCCTGCGGGCACGGGCGGGGGTGCCCCTTTTGGCCGTCGTCAAGGACGACGCTTACGGCCACGGGGCGGCGGCCGTCGCCCATGCTCTTCACGGCATCGCCGCGGGATTCTGCGTCGCCACGGTCCGGGAGGGCGCTTCCCTTCGCATCGCGGGCATCCAGGAGGACATCCTCGTCCTCGCTCCGCCCCTCGACAAGGAGGATGCCCTGCGCCTTCGGGCATACGAGCTCACGGGGACGGTCTCCTCGCCGCGCTCGCTCCGGCTGGCGGCAGAGGCCGGCTTTTTGTGTCATCTCGCCGTCAACACGGGCATGAACCGCTACGGCGTTCCGCCCGCGCAGGCGGGCAGACAGGCGCGGCGGGCAAAGGCGCTCGGCGTTTCGCTCACGGGGGTGTACTCTCATCTTTGGGCGCCCGCCGAGGAGGCCGTGCGAAGGCAGCAGTTTGTGCTCTTTCGCCGGGCAGCGGAGGAGGTGCGGGCGGTATTCCCGTGCGCGCTCTGCCATCTTGCGGCGACGGGCGGCATTCTGGCGGGGCGGGAATACTGCCTGGATGCCGTGCGTCCCGGCATCGGCCTGTACGGCTACCTGCCCGCTGGGTTCGAGGGAGCGCTCCCCGTGCAGCCTGCGGCCCGCATCTATGCGTCCGTGTCGCACGCCTGTGCGCGCGTGGGGGAGGGCGCCGGCTATCAGCGGGCAGGGAAGGGGAGCCGCTTTTACACCCTGCGCCTCGGCTACGGGGACGGCTTCTTCCGCGCGGACGGGCGGGGCGGCGTGCTCTGCATGGATGCCCGGGTGTGCGCGGGCGGCGCGCGGATCGGGGAGCGGCGGCTCGTCCTCAATGACTTCACCCGCTATGCCCGGGAACACGGCACGACGGAATACGAGGTGCTCCTGCGCACGCTGCAGGGAACGGAGAAAGAATATGACGGATAAAACAACTCTGAGAGCCCGGATGAAGGCGCTCCGCGCGGGGCTTTGTTCGCCCGAACGGGATGCCGCCATCGCCGAATATGTCCTCTCTGCCTTCGGAGAGGAACAGTCCTTCTTTGTCTATCTCTCCTTCGGCTCGGAGGTCGGGACGGAGGCGCTCATCCGCGCACTGCTTGCGCGCGGAAAGACGGTGTGCGTGCCGCGGATCGTGGGGGGAGAGATGTGCTCCGTGCCCTACCGCGAGCCGTTGGAGCGGGGAAAGTACGGCATCCTGCAGCCCCGGGCGGGGGAGGAGAAAACGTGTGCCGTCGCGCTTACGCCCCTGCTCGCGTGGGACAGGGAGGGCTTCCGTCTCGGCTACGGGGGCGGGTATTACGATCGGTACTTCGCGGCGCATCCCGGGGTGCTGCGCGTCGGGCTCGCCTATGCGGGACAGGCCGTAAGGGAGCTCCCGCGGGAGAGGACGGACATCCCCCTCCACGCGGCCGTCACCGAAGAGGGCGTCACGCGCTTTTTGTGAATGCTTGACAGCGCCCGTCCGTTTGCGCTATAATAAAAAGGCTGCGGCACAACGGCGCAGTCTGTACGGAGGGACCCATGCTCAACGAGGCACCCAAGAAGCCCAAAAAAGTCGTCGATTACGCGCATCCCAACGCCTGGCAGCTCTTCTGGCGCATCCAGAAGGAGAGCTGGCGGCGGATGCTCACTCCCGCGCTCATGTATTTCTTCATGAGTCTTATGATGCTTGCCGTGCAGGTGATCGAGATCGTCTGGCTGCAGATCGTGCTCGGCATCGCCTGCATCGCGGGCGGCATCTTCTTCAACGCGCACCTCATGTTCCACTTCGGGGATGCCCATTACGATACCTTCCTTTCGGGGCGGCTTTATCGCAAGCGCGAACAGGAGGAGGGCATCTTTACCGCACCCGATCACCACGTCGAAAAGGAGTACCGCCCGTGGAAGGGCTTCTTCATCGGCTTCCTCATCGGGCTGCCCGTCATCATCCTCGGCATCCTTTCGGGCGCGCTCGAAGGGACGACGGCGGGCAATGCCATGCTGTGGGCGTTCGCCATGCTCGCGGGCTGTGCGATCGTGCCGATCACCTGGCTGCGCAACTATGTTTCCGGCCTTGCCGGCCTCTCCTATTTCTGGACCATCCCGACTGTCATCGTGCCCATTGTCGTCAGCGGCGTGTTCTATATGCTCGGCGCCTGGAACAACCAGCGCAAGCGCACCCGGCGCGAGGAGCGCGAGGCGGCCATCAAGGCGGCGGCAGAGGCTGCCCGCGAGGAGCGTCTCCATCACGTCCAGACGGAGGAACAGCGCAAAAAGACGCTGCAGTCCAAGAAAAAGAGATGAGGATCATTGCAGGGAAGTACCGCGGCAGGGTGCTCAAGGAGTTTCGCGGGCAGGACATCCGTCCCACCGCCGACCGCGCCAAGGAGTCCGTCTTTCAGATCCTCTCCTCCCGCCTTTTGGGGGCGCGCGTCCTCGATCTCTTCTGCGGGAGCGGGGCGCTCGGCATCGAGAGCCTCTCGCGCGGGGCAGGGGAGGTCGTCTTTAACGACATCTCCAAGGAGAGTTTAAAGCTCCTTGCCGCCAACCTGAAGCTGGTGGGGGAGCGCGCGCAGACCGTGAATCTGCCCTACGAGAGCTGTTTAAAGACGCTCTCCGGGAGGTTCTCCCTCATCTTCTGCGACCCACCCTACCGCATGGACTGCCTTGCGGAGATCCTGGGGCTCGTGAAAGAGCGCGGGCTTCTGGAGGCGGACGGGTTCGTCGTCTTTGAGGGTGAGCGCGAAGAGACACCGCCCGAGGGCTGGGAGATCGCAGACGAGCGCCGCTACGGCCGCACGCGGGTGTATTTCTTCCGCCCGGCAGATGAAGAGAAAGGAGGCGAGGAGCCATGAAACGCTGTGTATTTGCAGGGACGTTCGATCCCTTTACGATCGGCCATGACGACACCGTGAAAAAGTGCCTTGCGCTCTTCGACGAAGTCGTCATCGCCATCGCCGAGAACCGGCGCAAGCACTGTATGTTCTCGCTCGACGAGCGCCTTGCTATGGTGCGCGAGACCTACAAAGAGGAGCCGCGCGTGAGGGTGCTCGCGTGGGACGGCGTCATCGTCGACCTTCTTAAAAAAGAAAACACCCGCTTTTATGTGCGCGGGCTCCGCAATACGGTGGATTTCGAGTACGAGAACGCCGATTTTTATGCGAGCCGCGATCTCGACAAGGAGATGATCACTCTCTATCTCCCCTGCGAGAAGGAGCATCTGCACATCAGTTCGACCTTAGTCAAAAACTGCATTTCGTTCGGGAAGCCGTTTGACCAATACGTCCCCGCGGCAGTTTACTCTTACATCACAAAAAGAGGATAATTTATGTTCACAAGACAGGCACACATCCCCTCGCCCGAGGAGCTGCACGGCGAAATGCCGCTGCCGCCCGCCCTCGCCGCGATCAAAAAGGAGCGCGACCGGCTCGCGATGGACGTCATCGCGGGGCGCGCGGACAAGCTCCTCCTCATCATCGGCCCCTGCTCCGCGCATGAGAGCGCACCCGTGCTCGAATATGTGCGGCGCTTAGGCAAGCTCAACGAGCGCGTCAAGGAAAAGCTCGTCCTCGTCCCCCGCATCTACACCAACAAGCCGCGCACCAAGGGCGTGGGCTATAAGGGGATGTTTTCGCAGCCCGATCCCGAAAATAAGGAGGACATCGTCCGCGGCATCCGCACCATCCGCGAGCTGCACCTGCACGCCATCGAGGAGTCCGGTCTCACCGCGGCGGACGAGATGCTCTATCCCGAAAACTATCCCTTCTTCGAGGACGTCCTCACCTACATCGCCGTGGGCGCGCGCTCGAGCGAGAATCAGATGCACCGCCTTGTGTCGAGCGGCATCGATCTGCCCGTCGGCATCAAGAACCCGATGGGGGGCTCTATCCCCGTGCTCCTCAACTCCATCTACGCGGCGCAGAGCCCGCAGGTCTTTAAGTACGGCAACTACCAGGTGGCGACGGACGGCAACGAGTATGCCCATGCCGTTCTGCGGGGCATGGTCGATTCCTACGGCAACGACATCCCCAATTTCCACTATGAGACGGTGATGCGCGTCTTTGAAGGGTACAACCGCTCCAAGGGCGAACTCAAAAATCCCGCCGTCATCATCGATGCCAACCACTCCAATTCGGGCAAGCAGTTCCGCCAGCAGATCCGCATCTGCGAGGAGGTCATGCAGAACCGTCTCTACGATCCGGACTTCAAGAAGATCGTCAAGGGATTCATGATCGAGAGCTTCCTCGTCGAGGGCAACCAGAAGCACGACATCGTGTTCGGGCAGTCTATCACCGATCCCTGCCTCGGCTGGGAGGACACCGAACGGCTCGTCCTCGACATCGCGGAGAAGGCATGAGCGCCGCGCGCTACAGTTGCCTGGGGCCCAAGGGGAGCTATTCTGAGCTCGCCGCCCTGCGCTTTTCCGACGGGGAGGGGGAGATCGTCCTCTGCCCCGACTTTTACACCGCCGTCTCTGCCCTGCAGAAGGGAGAGGCGGACTTTGCCGTTCTGCCCATCGAAAATTCCATCCAGGGCGGCGTCTTAAAGAATCTCGATCTTCTCGAGCACCCCGATGCGCCCTTTGCCGTCGAGGAGCTCGTCCTTGCGATCGACCACCGCCTCGCGACGCTCGAGGGCGTTTCGTGCGATGCGATCGAGCGCATCTATTCGCACGAGCAGGCGATCGGCCAGTGCTCGGAATATCTGCGCACCCGTTTCCCGGGGGCGAAACTTCTGTACACCCGCTCGACGGCGGAGAGCCTGGAAAAGCTGGATGCGCATTCGGCGGGCATCGTCGGCGCGCACGCCAAAAAACAGGGCGTCGTGCTCTCTCAGGAGAACATTGCCGACGAAAAGCGCAACTTTACGCGCTTTCTGCGCCTCGTGCGACGGGAAGAGGCGCACCCGAAGCGCAGCGAGAAAGTGTTCTTCTGCGCCATCTGCAAGCACCGCCCCGGCTCCCTTTACGAGCTTCTGGGCGTCTTTGCGCGCCACGGCATCAACCTGACCCGCATCGAGAGCCGTCCCATCCGCGATGTGTTCGGCGAGTACCGCTTCTTCATCGAGATCGACGGCGACATCGCCCGCGAGGAGGTCCGGACCGCCCTCAAAGAGGCGGAGGCATTCTGCCGTCAGTTCCACATCATCGGCGCCTATTGACCGGGGAAAACGAGCCGCGCGAGGGGATAGCAGAGTGCAAAGGCGAGCACCCCGTGCGCGAGTTTGACGAGCAGAAAGGGAAGAGCTCTGACGCCCGTTCCCGCCAGGAAGGAGAGCTGCTGCGCGTTGACGCACAGCCCGCCGAAGCTCACTTCTGCGGCGGCGAGGGCGAGCGAGAGCGGCGTTTTCAGCTTTGCAAGCGCCGAAACGCCCGCCGTCACCTCCAAAAGGCCCGACAGGATGCCTTCCCCGACCCCCGAAAGGGGCGGGAGAAGAGAAAAGAGCATCTCTTTGAGGCAGAAGAAGAGGGCGATGAGCGCCCCCACCGAGAGGACGGAACGCACCGCCCCGAGGAGAAGTTCGGAGAAGGGCTCCCCGTTCCGCACGGGAAGGGGCGCGGCGGAAGCGCTTTTTTTGTGCCCTGTGAGGCGGGGCAGAAGAAGGGAGATGAGCCCTACCGCCACAAGATGCGATAAAAAGAGCAGAAGGCCTGCGGCGGGCGAGCCGAACATCGAGGCTGCCGCGCCGAGGCAGAACGCCGGCCCCGACGTGGAGCAAAGGCAGGCGGTGTAAAAGATGTCGCCCTGTTTGAGGCGGCCGCCCGAAGAAAGCTCCGCGACCGTCCGCGCGCCCGCGGGATAGCCGGAGAGCACGGAGAGCAGCATGGCGCCCGCGCCTGCACCCGGTACGCGGAAGAGCTTTTCCGCCGCGGGAGAGAGCCGACGGGAGAGCGCGGAAAAGGCGGGGGAACGCACCATCAGAGACAGGACAACGAGAAGAGGCAGCGCCGTCGGCAGGATGGCTCCCGCCCACAGCATGAGTCCGTTTAAAACGCTCTGCCCGTAGCGGGCGGGCGACGAGAGAAAGACCGCCGCAAAGAAAAAGAGCAGCAAGAACAGGGCGGCGGAAGAGATCTTTTTGCGAAGGGGCATACGTTACCCTACGCCCCGAAGGAGGAAATTATGCGCAAAACATTGGGGCTCGCCCTCGGTTCGGGCGGGGCGCGCGGCATCGCGCACATCGGTTTTTTGCAGGCGCTCGAGGAGATCGGCATCCGTCCCGACTATGTGACGGGCTGTTCGATGGGCGCCATCGTGGGGGCGTGCTACTGCGCGGGGCTCCCGCTTGAGACGCTGAGGGAAGTGGCGCTCTCCTTGAAGCTCTCCAGGATCGCCACGCTCAACATCAATCCCATCCGCGCGAACGGCCTTCTGCGCTTCAACAAGGCGCGTCAGCTCCTCGAACAGTACCTCGGCGACATCACGTTTGCCGATCTCAAGATCCCCTTTTCCTGCATCGCGGTCGATCTGGCAGCAGGGAAGGTGGTCGAACTCAAAGAGGGCAACGTCATCGATGCGATCCTCGCCTCGAGTTCCATCCCGGGGGCGTTCACGCCCGCCGTCATCGGCGATAAGACGCTCGTGGATGGCGGCATTCTGGAGCGCGTTCCAACGAAAGAAGTGCGCGAAATGGGCGCCGAGGTCATCGTTGCCGTCGACGTTCTGGGCGATCTCACCGCCAAGAAGGCGTCGCCCAACCTCGTCGACACCCTCCTCCGCTGCATCGACATCATGGATACCCGCCTCACGCAGAGAAAGAAGCGCTCGCGCGCCCGCTACATCGATCTGTGGCTGGAGCCCGAGCTCGGCGCGATGGATCAGTACCTCGTCAAGAACCTCGATTTCGCGCTCGACAAGGGCTATGAGCTGGGGGTAAAGCACCGTGAAGAGATCAGGGCGCTCGTGGAAGGGAACGCCGACGAAAAGGGCGGGCACGCAGAAAAGGGCGAGGGCGCCCCGGAAGGGAAGTAAGGCATGACCGATCTTTTCGATTTCAACGACCACGAGGAGAAGGCAAAGCCGCTCGCCGAGCGGATGCGCGCCTCCACGTTCAGAGACTTTGTGGGGCAGGAGAAGCTCGTTTCGGAGGGCTCGCTCCTGCGCCGTGCCATCGCGCTCGACCGCCTGGGGAGCTGCATCTTCTGGGGGCCGCCCGGCTGCGGCAAGACGACGCTTGCCAACGTCATCGCCGCGCAGACGGACGGGGAATTTGTGCGCCTCAACGCGGTGACGGCGGGCGTTGCGGACGTGCGCCGCGCCGTCGAGGAAGCGCGGGAAAACCTGCGCCTTCGCGGCCGCCGCACCTATCTCCTCTTAGTCGAGTGCCACCGCTTCAACAAGGCGCAGCTCGATTCCCTGCTCCCTTCCGTCGAGCAGGGCATCCTCATCTTCATCGGCTCGACGACGGAGAATCCCTACGCCTCCATGACGCCCGCCATCGTCTCGCGGTGCCGCGTATTTGAATTTGAGCCGCTCAAAGAGAGCGACATCCTGAAGGCGCTTTCCCGGGCGCTCAAGGATAAGCGAAAGGGCCTCGGCAGCTATCAGGCCGAGGTGGATGAGGAGGCGCTCTCTCACATCGCGCGCACGGCGGCGGGAGACTTGCGCTTTGCTTACAACGCTCTGGAGCTCGCCGTCCTCACGACGCCGCCTGCAGGCGACGGGCACATCCGTGTGACGCTCCGGGACGCGGAAAATTCGACGGGCAGGCGTTCGCTCGCCTTCGGCGAGGACCAATATTACGATATGCTCTCCGCCTTCTGCAAGTCGCTGCGCGGGAGCGACTCGAACGCCGCGCTTTACTACGCCATGCGGCTCATCGAGGGGGGATGCGATCCCCGCCTCATCTTAAGGCGCACCGTCGTGCACGCCGCCGAGGACGTGGGTCTCGCCGATCCGAACGCGCTGACGGTCGCCACGAGCGCGCTGACGGCATTCGAGCACATCGGTCTGCCCGAGGGGCTGCTGCCCCTTTCGGAGGCCGTCATCTATGTGGCGGAGGCGCCCAAGAGCCAATCGACAAAGGTCGCCATGTTCGCGGCGCAAAAGGACGCGAAAGAGGCGCCGCTCGGGGCCGTTCCGCCCTATCTTCGCGATATTTCCTACGGGGACGACAAGCGGAAGGCGGAGCGCAAGAACTACCTCTACCCGCACGATTTCGGGGGTTGGGTCAAACAGCAGTACCTTCCCGACGAGCTCAAGGACCGCGTTTACTATACGCCGAGCGAGAACGGGTTCGAGCGGGAAGTGAGGCGTATCCGCAAGGAAAAGGGTATGGAATAAATGTTGCCGCGGCGGACGCCCCTTTGGGGGGCGTCCGCCGCGGCATAAGGATCAGCATTCTTCCGTCTTTTTCTTGCGCACGCCGAGGATGTGGATCCCGCGGAGCTTTGCCGCATTGTACGAGGAGAGCGGCCGGTTGTAGGCGTCATAGGTATGCGCGGCGACCAGGATCTCCCCGCGCGAGAAGCCGACGACGACGGGGGTATGATACCAGTCGCCCGTGCTTCGGCCGAGCTGCACCACGTCTCCTTTTTCTAGTTCTTCCGGCGGCACCTCTTTTGCGAACGGCCCCTCGCCCTCGTTGTTTACGAGGAAATTGTAGAGGTATTCGACGCCCGTCCACGAGGGGGTGCGGTCGCTGAGCGAGCGGTAGTACCAGCCGAACGTGGGGGTAAAGTTCATCTGCCCCGCGCCCGCAAAGATGACCTGCGAGGCGTAGTTGGTGCAGTCCCCGCCGAGGCGGGAGAAGTCGTAATATTGGGGATTGCGGCCGAACGCCCAGCGGCGCGCGTAGGCGACGGCCTTTTCCCGGTCATAGATCTCTTCGACAAGTTCCATGCTCCATTGTATGCGCGGGCGGCGGGGAATGTGCCGTTCTGAATAGGGGAAGCGCCGCATAGACTGAGGCGTGAGACGTTATGTGACGCCGCGGACGAAGTGGAGGCGGCGTATCTTCTTTGCCGTCGTCCTCCTTGTCCCGCTCATCCTTGCGCTGACCCTCTTCTTCAATGCGGCGGGGGTCATCCGTTCGGTCGCGGAGGCGACGATCCGCGCCCATGCCGCTTCCGCCATGCACGATGCGATCGGGGCGACGCTCTCCGACGGGCTCGGCTATTCCGATCTCATTACCGTGCAGAAAAACGCCGCGGGGGAGATCACGGCGCTCTCGGCCGATGCGCAGCGCGTCAACGCCATCGCGCGGGATGCGGCGTACCTTGCGCAGAAGAACTTTGCGGCCCTCTCCGAGGCGGGGGTCGAGGTGCCGCTCGGGGCGTTTTCGGGCATCGAGGCGCTCTCCGGCTTCGGCCCGCCCGTCAATTTCAAACTGCTCCCCGTGGGAGCGGCGCACTGCACGTTCCGCTCCTCCTTTACGTCCGCGGGCATCAACCAGACGCGCCATGCCGTCTATCTCGAGATCATCCTCGACATCACCGTCGTGCTCCCGGCGGGCACGAGCCAATTCTGCGAGTGCGCCGAGGTGATGATCTGTGAGAGCGTCCTGACGGGCAAAGTCCCCGACGTGATCCTGCGTTCCGACCTGTTCGGATGACGGGACGCGGGGCGGCCGCGGCGCCCCTGCTGCAGCGCCGCGGCCGCCCTGCAGGCAGGTCACAGGGGGCCGACCGTCTCCCGGATGGCCTCGATGACGGCAGGCGTGCCGTTTTTGATGGGGGCTTCTTTCAGGCGGGCGGCGAGCGTTTCGTCCCGAAGCAGTGCCGAAAGCGCCTCGGGGAGCGCGGAGAGATCTCCCTCCCGCAGGATGCGGCAGAGGCCGAGCGCCTCGAAATGGCGGGCGTTTTCGAGCTGGTCGCCGCGGGAGGCGCGCTCGAGCGGGACGAAGAGGGCGGGCTTTTTGAGAGCGAGCGCCTCGAACACCGTGTTGCTGCCCGCCCGCGAGAGAACGAGATCTGCCGCCGCGTAGGCGCTTGCCATATCGGGCTCATAGGCGAGCGCTTTATACCCGCGGGGCGCGCCCGGTGCAGGGTTTCCGCCGTCGTTGCCGCGAAGGTGCACGATCTGAAACGTTTCGAGCAGGGCGGGGAGGTGCGCCCGCACGGCCTCGTTGAGGGTGCGGCTGCCGTTTCCTCCGCCGAGGACGAGCAGCACGGGTTTCCCCCTCGTAAAGCCGTATTTTGCACGGGCGCGCGCGGGGCTGCCCGCAAACAGTTCCTTCCGCATGGGCGAGCCGACGTATCTGCCGTTTTGAAAGCGGCGGGCGGTCTCCTCGAAGGAGGTGAGGACGAGCCTGCAGTGCCCGGCCGCAAGGCGGGTCGCAAGGCCGGGGGACAGGTCGCTCTCGTGCGTGAGGGCGGGGATGTGCAGTTTGTTGGCCGCCCGAAGATAGGGGAGGCTCGCGTATCCCCCCTTGGAAAAGACGAGGTCGGGCCGGAGCTCCTTCAGAAGGGCAAGCGCAAGCCCGTCCGACTGCACCATGCGGAAGGGCAGCGTGAGATTTTTGGGCGTGAAACTGCGGATGAGTTTGGGGCAGGGGATGCCGAAGAAGGGATAGCCGGCGCCCTGTGCGAGCCGCTCCTCGATGCCGCCCGTGCTCCCCGCATAGGAGAGGCGGCACTTTCCCCCAAGTTCCTGCATGACGGCAAGGTTGGGGACGACGTGTCCGGCGCTTCCTCCGCCGCAAAAGAGAAGATGTTTCATCGATAGCAGTATATGCGGCGCGGGAGAAAGTTTGCGCGGGCAAACGGAACGGGCGGCGCGGCGGAGATCTCCGCCGCGCCGCCGTTTTGCACTTATCTGAGTTTTTGCATCGTCAGGCAGAAGAGCCCGCTTTCAAGATGCAGGAAGGCCTTGTCCCCGATCTGCACGATCGGGCCGTCGAAAATATCCCGCATGGCGAGCAAAAGCTCCTCTAAAAGGCAGGTTTCACCGCAACCTGCCGCATTTTTTTCTTCTTTTTGCAGCATTCTTTTGTAGTGCTCCTTTTTTTATTCTAAGTTTTCTGCGCAGATCGACTTATTTGACAATAGTATAACTTCTAAACTGAAAGAATGCAAGAATTTTCTTTCAGTTCAGAAGAGAATAGATTGTAGGAAAAGGTCTATTCTATGGTTATTTTGTCGAAAGTAGCAGAAAACCTGCAGGAGCTGTTGGATGAACGGGGTCTGACCCAGACTGCCCTCGCCAAAGAGATCGGAACTTGCAGCTCCAAGATGTCGTCCTATCTGACGGGGAAGCGTGCTCCGAATTATGAGACGCTTTTGTCGCTCGTGGAATATTTCCATTGCTCGGCGGACTTTGTGTTGGGGTTGACCGAATATCCGAAAGAAGAAGTCGAGTATAAGCCCGCGCTTCCTTTCGGGAAGCAACTGCGTTTGCTGCTGTCGGAGGCGGAGAAAAGTCAGTATCGTTTCGTCAAGGAGACGGGGATCTCATGGAGCGTGTTTTATAATTGGCTTACAGGGAAAACGTTGCCTTCGGCCGACAATCTGGTGCGCATAGCAGACTATTTATCGTGTACCGTCGATCATGTGCTCGGAAGAGTGTAAGACGGGATACGCCGCGGGGCGGACGCTGTTGCGTCCGCCCCGCGGCGTTCTGTTTGGGCAGGCGGCGCGGCCCGAAG
>QAKM01000046.1 GCA_003343805.1 Bacillota bacterium
CTTTAAGTATGTTTCGTAGAGGTCGAAACGGAAGTGAACCTTGGAAAGATCGGGCTCATCCTCTGCTGCAGAATTGCAGCCGAACCGGATGCTGTCGCCGAAGTCATAGCAAAGCGAGCCGGGCATGACGGTATCGACGTCGATAACGGCGATCCCTTTGCCCGTTTCGTCGTCCAGCATCACGTTATTGAGTTTCGTATCGTTGTGCGTCACGCGGAGCGGGATCTCCCCCGCTGCGATCTTGTCCACGATCTGACCGCAGAGGTCCTTATGCGCCTTGACCCACTCGATCTCGGAAGCGACTTCCTTTGCGCGCCCGCAGATGTCTTTGTCCACGGCCGCGATGAAATTTTTGTACCGTACTTTGGTATTGTGGAAATTAGGCAGAACTTCGTAAAGCTGCGAGGCGTCAAATTCTGCTAATAGATTTGCAAAGTTTCCGAACGCAACGGCGCTCTCGTAAAAATCTTTTGCATCGCGCACGGTCTGATAGGAGGTCGCCCGCTCGATAAAGACATACATCCTGAAATAGTTTTCGCCGTCGAAATAGTAGGTTTCACCCCCTTTCGTGCGGATGAGCGTGAGGCACTCCCTGGAGGGATCTCCGCCGCGGGAGAGTACGCTTCTGCGGCAGAAGTCGCTGACGAGAGCGATGTTGTGCATGAGCTTATCGACTTCGGTGAACAGCCGATGGTTGATGCGCTGGAGGATGTAATGCACTTCCTTACGGCCGTCCTCCAAGACCGTCGCCTTAAAGGTGTCGTTGATATGCCCTTCGCCGTAGCGGACGCAGCTTATAAGCGTGCCCGCAATGTCAAATTGCGATACAATGTTCTCAAAATCAAATTCCTGGTCCATGTCTTTTCCTTATTTCGTCAAAATGACGGCTGCGCTGCACGCAGACATTGTCTTGTTTTCGGGGACCGCTCCGACGCTCCACAGGATCTCCCCGTCCAGCGGGAAGGGTACGCTCACCGCTCTGTTTGCGGGATTGAGAGCAACGACGATGCGCTCCCCATCTGCCCGCCGCTCATAGATGAAGGGGTAAGTCTCTTTTTCGGCAAACAGCGGTTTGAAATCGCCGAACGACTGAAGCGCTTTGTGCGTATTGCGCACCCGGAGCAGTGCTCTGACTGCGTGCCAAAGGGAATTTTTATCGTCCGCCTGCTCCGAGACGGTGGGCGCATTCGCGCTCTTATCGAACGGGATGTAGGAGGTCTCGGAGGAGGTAAATCCGAATCCGCATCCCCTTTTCCACTGCATCGGGGAACGGGACCCCGTCCGATGATATCCTCCCTCCACCGAGGTGAGACCTTCGAGATAGCGCATCCCGATCTCATCTCCGTAATAGAGGAAGGGAGCGCCCGGCATTGTCAGAAGGAAGGCAAAACAGATCTTCAGATCGAGCATATCGCGTCCGCGCGAGAGGCGGGGCATATCGTGATTGCCCGAAGGGATGCAGATGAGCCCTTTCCCTCCCGTGGAAGCAAGCGTCGGAAGATAGGTATCGAGGAAGAGCGAGATATCCCCCCTTCCTTCCTTGGAAAAGAAGGGATGCTCGCTGCGAAAGAGCGAGGTATAGGCGGGCGGCCCGAAATGCAGCATAAAGTCCATGTGGAACCCGCCCGCAATGGATTCTTTGGGAACGCCCCACTCGGACACCATCGCGCAGTACGGATATTCCCGGTCGAGAAAGGCGCGGAAATCCTGCCAGAGGCGGATATTCTCGGGGCGGCCCTCGTCGTCATCCTTGACGAGCTTGAGCGCCATGTCCACGCGGAATCCGTCTGTTCCGAGGTCGAGCCAGAAGCGCATGACGTCTTTGATCGCCTCCCGCGTCTGAAGGGCGGCGGGAGAATCGGGCGACATCATCCACGGCGCAGTCGGATGTGCAAAACCGTAATTGAGTGCGGGCTGATGGGAAAAATAGTTTGCAAGAGCGATCCCGTTGCGGTCATACATTCCCAGAAGATATGCGGTGTTCTGCGGAACGGTCCAGGTGTTGTCCGTCCAGAGATAGCGGTCGGTGTATTCGTTGCGTTCGGGTTTTGCAGACGCCCGGAACCACGGATGGTCGATGGATGTATGGCCGGGGACGAGGTCGATGAGAACGTGCATCCCCCGCTTGTGTGCCTCGTCAAAGAAACGCTTCGCATCCTCATTGGTGCCGTAGCGCGGGGCGATCTTCTTGTAGTTTCTTACATCGTATCCGGCATCGCCGAAGGGAGAATCGTACCAGGGATTCACCCAGACGGCGTTGCAGCCCAGGTCTTTGATATAGTCGAGGCGGGCGATCATGCCCGGGATATCGCCGATGCCGTCGCCATTGGAATCCTGGAAGGATTGAGGATAGATCTCATAAAACACGGCATCCGCAAGCCATGCGGGAAGCCGATCGGGTGTGTTTTCCATCGTTTTTTCCTGATGAAATGAATTTTTCGGACTTCTTTGGGGTTCAGTCCTCGTCGCAGCGCTCGATGGAGCGGATGAACGGATGTTCCGTCATGATCTGAGAGAGCTTCTGCGAGGAATATTCCCTGTCCGTGTTGAGGGTCGCGTGATAGACGGTCTCGCCCCCTTTCCGCTCGATGACAAGGCGGTTGAAGCGGTCCGTCTGAAAGAGTTCCTTGATCGTATCATTCTCGGTGCCGCTGCTCGTAAAGCAGATCTTGACTTGGAAATACTTCTTGGTGCGGAAGAGCCTGCACTTGATGTGAAAGATGCACTGCACCCCGATGATGACGACGGCTGCACCCGCTGCGACGACGTACATCCCCGCGCCCGCCGCCATGCCCACGCCTGCGGTGGCCCAGACGCCGGCTGCGGTGGTGAGGCCGTGGATCTCGTGCTTGCGGTAGATGATGATGCCCGCGCCCAGAAAGCCGATGCCGGAGACGATCTGCGCCGCCACACGGGAGGCATCGTATTCCTGAATATCGGAAAAGCCGTATTTGGAAACGACCATGATGAGGGCGGAGCCCACGCACACGATGGTGTGGGTGCGGATGCCCGCTTCCTTGTAGCGCAGTTTGCGTTCATACCCGATGGCAAAGCCAAGAAGGACCGCAAGCAGGATGTTCAAAAGAGAATGCAGCTCTCCAAAAAGTTGTTCTGTCATGTTATATCATGGTTATGACGAGAGACGGACTTCTATGATGAGCGAGGCCATCTTATCCGTTTCCACTCGGATGGCGGCGGGCCGTATCGTCAGGGCGGCGGAGCTGTCCTTGGGATAGGCGATCGTGGCTTTCTCGACCGTGTATCCCTCGAGCGGAACATCCAGCTTGCCGCCCCGGAAATTCCAGACGGCGAGCAGCATTTTCTTGCCGTCCGTCAGTCCGAGCGCCGTATATTTCATGCCGAATTGTGCAAATCCGAACGGGAGGAAGGGAACGGCGGATCTTCGGAACGCATTCTGCGACTTGGAAAAGTAGATCCCCTCTTTGACCCACTCCCGCTGTCTTTCGGTCAGCTTGCGCAGATCGGAGGCAAGATGCACCCTGCCGAGGGCAGCATTGACCATGTTCATGATGACTTCGCTGTCCGTCGGCCGCCCCGTCGGATCGCAGTAGCGGCTGTCAACGACGGGATAGCTCCAGATGCCCGTCTGCTCGGGAAGGGCGGCGGCAAAAATATTCGTCACGATGTATGGCAGTCTGTCGTAGAGGACCTGATCGGAAGCGGAGATGACCGAACTCGTTCGGATGCTCTTCCAATCCATGCGCATCCCGCCGCTCGCACAGCTTTCAAAGATGACGGAAGGATGCTTTTGCCGTTCTCCTTGCAGCCAGCTCCAAAACGCCTGCGTGGTTTGTTCAAGCCCCTCTCCGGGGGAATCGCTGTCTACTTCCGTTCCGACGCCGCAGTCCTGATTGCAGTCGATCTTGATATACTGCGCGCCGTATTCGTTGACCATCCGATCGATGGCTTCGCTCATTTTTCGGCGGACTTCCGGGTGCCGGTAGTCCAGAAAGTACCGTCCCGCGACGAGGACGCGCTCCCCGTTTGTACGGATATAGGCATCCTCCGGGTACTCAACGCCGCTCAGGGAGCCGACCACCTCGGGTTCGATCCAAAGCCCTGCTTTCATGCCGAGGGAACGGATGTGATCGGTGGCCGTTCTCACGCCGTGCGAGAAACGGATATGGCTCTCCCTCCATGCGCCGACATAGGGATAGATCTTGTTTCCGTCGGCTTCGTCGTGCCAGCCGCAGTCGATGACATAGACATCGGCTCCGCATTCGGCAGCGTCTTCAGCCATTTTCTTTGTGCGCTCCTCTTCGGGTGAATCCCAGGAAAGGTGCATATATTCATTGAAGATGACAGGAAGATCGCTGTCTGCCCTGCCGAACGAGGCCGTTGCCCTGCGATAGAGCGTCATCTTTTGCAGCACTTCGTTGAGGCTTTTCCCCAGCGCAAATGCGGCTTTGGGAGAGGCGTAGCTCTGTTTGGGGGCAAGCCGTTTCTTCCAGCCGTTCGAGGCGAAGTTCCCGCCGCCCACCGACAGATAGAGTTTACATCCGACGCCCTCCCCGATCTCCCAATACCAGCTTCCGTTTGACTCGATCTGAAACATCAGAAAGAGCCCGTGCTCGGCATCTTCGAGGATGCACTCAGGAAGTTCTTCCTTGCTCGACCAGCTTCCCGTATTGCAGCCGCAGATGCGTTTGAAGGTGCGGTGTCCGCACTCAAACAGGCCTGCATCCGAAAGAGCGATGCGGCGGGGCTGACATTCACAGTGATGGCTGTTGGAAAAGCGATAGAAGCAGGTGCTTTCCCGCGAGGCGAGAGAAATTCCCGAAAGATCGAGGACCGAGACACCTTCAAGGACGATCTCGCGGGACGAGATGTTCGTGACGACGGCAGATACGCCGATCCCCCCGCCTTCGTATCGGAACGTAGTCTCGGTGCGGCAGAGATCGCTCTCCTGCACGATCGTGAGCGTATCCTCTTCTCGGATCGCCTGTACAAAGCGCAGGACTCCCCTGCCACCTGCAAACGGCTGTTTGGCGGGAGATGGAGAGGCGATGTCCTGCCCGGCAATGCGGACCGCCGTGACGGGAATGGCGCAGTCGGGCGCCTGAAATGCTCCCGCAGATAAGATACCATCTTTCTCGGAAAAATGCAAGCTGTAGAAATCAAATTCCATCGTTCATTCCTTTGTATCGCACAAGAGACGGCACGCTTCGTCATGCAGGCGAAGGAGCGAAACCCCGTCGTGCGGATAAGTGAAAAAGTCCAGATAGCCGAAGCGATCCAAAAGCTCTGTGACAAACGCTCGCCCCTTTCGCGTTTCGAGCGCTTTGAGGAGACGATAGTCCTGCAGACCATCGGCAAACACCTTCAGGCGAAGAGAGGAAAGTGCTTCCTCTTTTCCGGGATACACCAGAAAGGCATCCCCGGCCTGAAACCGTCCGCCGCCGTCCGTCTCGTAGAAAGGATCAAGTGTTCGGAGCGACCGATAGGAGTTGTAGAAGTTATAGCCCCAATGCAGGAATCCCTTCGCCTGCGAACGGTAGAGCATGATGCCGAGGACGCGGTTGCGCTCGGACGGCGTAGAGAAGAAGCAGTTCGGTTCAAAGTGCCTGTCCTGCCCCGTGCAGTAGTAGACCATGATGTCCGTCTTGCTCTCCAGAAAGGGCGTGACGGCATCGATCGCCACGACGGGCAGGTCGATTCCGATCGAGCGGTAAGCGTAGTCGCTGAGCGCGTCCATCACGCGGCAGCCGGGCAGGATCTCCTTGATGAGCCGCAAATGGCGCCGATAGCGTTCGAGATGCTCGCCGTTGGGTTCATCGGAGAGATGATATAACATCCTGCCGCCCAGCCCAAGCTCATGCAGATGGCCGTCCAGCGCGGGAAGAAAGGCGCGCAGGAAGGTCTCGTATTCCTCCGAGCAGGCGTCCGTTTTATAGCTGAAGCGAAGGCGCGTCCTTCCGTGTTCCTTTACCCGGATGTCGGGGCAGGCTTTTGCCCCCCACTGCGAGAAGAGATGGCAGATCTCAAAGTACTTTATCCCCGCACGTTGGGCGGCTTGGACGAAGCGGTCAAGTTCGCTGAAATCAAAGCGGTATTCCCCTTCGTCCAGGACGATCCCGACGAGCTGGACGTTGGTCCGGTGATGGCCGACCGCCGTATCGAGCGGCGGCGTAAAGACGGGAACGAGGACGGTGTTCATGCCGTGTTCGGCTGCCCGTTCCAGAAAGCGCTCCACAAGGAAGAAGTATTTTTCACTCGTTTTGGAGACACCGTACCGATCGGCGATGCAGTCGCAGTGCAGCCAGTTGGTGACGATGAGATCGCTCTCCTCCGCCCGGGCGGGAAAGACGGTCAGGTCGAACTGCGCTCTTGCAAGCATCTCTTCCCCGCTTACCGCCTCAAAGGTGATCGTATGCGTTCCCGGGCCGAGCTTCCCGCAGTCGATCTCAACAAGGACGGGGCAGGCGGTCTCGGGCCGAAGAAAGAGATCGGTCGCAGAGAAGGGCCGCAGCAGATCGGGATAGAGCCCTGTCTTTCCGACCGTATAGTCGTCTGCGCCGGGAAGTGCGGTCAGAAGAGCCGCGATATAGTCCTCCGCATAGAAGCGGACGGCGTCGTTTGCGGAACAGTGCAGTCTGATCTCCCGCCGCATCTCCGATGACAGGAGAAAAAGTTGCATCCGATAGGTTTCCGAAGCGATCGCTGCGGCGCTTCCGAGCGGGCGCACCGATCTCGTATCGGGGAAGATCTTGACGAGGCTGTCCGTGCAGGTAAATGCGATCATCAAAGTTCCACTTCCAATCCGTCGTAGGCGGGCATGATGCCGTGCGGCAGCAGGAGACTTTCGAGGTGTTCCTGCATGGGGTTGCCGTTGTGGGAAAAATGAGTGGCAAAGAGCTTGGTCTTATCGTCAATGTTCCCGTTTTCACGGAAGCGCTTCAAGATGCGCACGTCGCCGTCGATGCCTAAATGCGTTCCCTCGTCGGAGACGGGGTTCTCCACCATCGTGCAGTCGAGGCTGACCATATCGAAATAGATCTGCTCCTTCTTGAGGTAGTCGAACACTTCCTCATAGAGCATCCCCGTGTCATTGCCGTAGAGGATGGTCTTGCCGCCCTTTCGGATGACGAAGATAAAGCAGTTCTCGTTGTCGTCGTGCCGTGCGGGAAGCGGGATGACGGTGTAATCGCCCGCTCTGACGGGCTGAAATGCCTTCAGAAGCTCGAACGTGTAACCGTCCTTGATCTTGCCGATGGTGATGCCGTGCGCCCAGTCATACACCTTTTTGACGGCCTCGTTGCCGTAGACGGTGACGAGCGGTTCGCGGATGTTGTGCGCAAACGCGAGACCGCGCATCGTGGCGTCCTCCGGGGCGAAGTGGTCGAGGTGCGAGTGTGTGACAAAGATATATTTGACGGTGTCCATGCGCAGGCGGTACTGCATGGCATGGACGAAGGTGTCGGAGGGATAGTCGATGAGGAAGTCCTCGTCGATCATCGCCTGGGAACGGGTGCGGAGATTTCTTCCGCCCGCTTTCCTGGCTGCTTCGCAATAAGCGCAGCCGCAGTACATGGCGGGAAACCCTTCCGCCGCGGCGGTTCCTAAAAACTTGAATTTCATGTTGCTGCCTCGCTTTGGCCGCCCGCGCGGCGTTCGCCGCGCGGAGACCGTGTTCTGATATTATGCGTTCTCGTTGGTGAAATAGATGTTGCCGATGCGTACTTCGGTAACGCCCGGGAAGTGGCCGCCATTGGTAAAGCCGCAGGATATTAAATAATCTCCAACCGCATTACCTTTTACGGCGCCGCTTGAATAAAATGTGTCGATGGGAATATATACTGTTACCCATTGATTTACTGCGAGACCGATGTCATCTGTTGTATTTTCGCTTCCGATCGTATAGTCAGCTCCCGCAAAATAACCGGATACAACCTTTGTGCTGTTTGGAGCATTGTAAAACACTTCAACAGCTACATATTCATACACGTCGAACGCATTGCAATTCGGGTAATGGTTTGCGATAACGAGTTTGTCCCATCCACCGACGCCTACCCAGCTCAAACATGTTTTTCCTGTTTCATCGGTTGCAACAGACAATTTTCCTCCTGCCTGTTCAACTTTTACATCGTCAGTTCCGTCTTGGGCGGGGTCGTAGAAGGTTATGGTCGTTTCTGCTTCCTTCACAAGTTCAAAGCCTTTGAGATAAACAGCTTCAATGTAATTAAAACGATTGTTATTATACTCAAAGATGATCTGCATCAGATCGCTCGTACCGTTCAGCACGTTATTCGTCATGTATTCAATGGGAATATAGATCGTGTACCATGCGTTGCAGGGAATACGCTGTGTCTCCGATGTCTCACCTACTTTAAACTGTTGTCCGCATAGCCAACCGACTACATCCTTTGTGGATTGATCGGTCGTCTTGTAGTAGACATCCATTGCAACGAATTTGATTCCCTGTCCTTTTATGGAGTCTTGTGTCGTCCTAAAGTTCACATAAAGTTGTCTCCATGCGCTGTTGCTTCCGACGGCACTTTCCCATACGAGATATTGATTTTCTTCATTGTAAGTGATGGTGCATCCGCCTTCATTCGTCTTGACATCGGCAAGGACGTCGTTGTTGCGGAGGTCGAGGAGGACATTTTCGGGTTTTGCTGCCCTTCCGATCGTGACGGTGAACTCCTTTTCGAGCGCGCCCTCATAGGTGTAGGTGATGGTGAGCGTGCCGCTCGAGGAAGGCGTGAACGTGCCCGAGACCGTCGTTCCCGTGCCGGACGTGCCATCCGAGTTATACGTCGGTATGAAGACAGCCGTGCAGATCGCAGTATTTTCGGTCAGTTCGCCGTTTTCCTTGATCTGCGCCTGAGGGATCGTAAATTCTTCCAAAGCCGTGCCGCTTGTCGGAAGTTCGGGCGTCACGATCTGGATGCTGCTCTCGACGGTGAAACTGCTCGTGATCTTGCCCGTGTAGCGGGGATCGTTTGTCGTGATCTCGAAGGTGTAGACGCCGACGGGAAGCTCTGCGGTGATCGTGCTGCCGCTGACGATGCAGGTCTGCTCCTTTTCGTTTGCATCTTTGATGACGGCGGAGATGTCCGTTGCATCCTGATTGACGGTGAGGACGACTTTCGTCGTACCCTCTTCGGAGGCATACAGCCCTTCGGGGACAGTCACATCGTCAAGCTCGTACAGCCCCACGATCGACCCGAGGCGTACTTCGGTGAGGCCCGGGAAGTTCGCGCTGCCACCAAAGTTCAACGGGAGAAGATCGCCATCGGAATCAGCCATCTCCCATATAAAATCATCACGATCTGCCAAAAGGAGATGCCATTCATTGGCTGCAAGTGTCATTTGATAAGAGGAATAATTAAAGAGACTGTGAAGGACAGAGCCTGTTGCTTTAAAGTACACCCAAACGCCGATCTTGTCGTATTCTTGATAGGAATCTGCCGACAGGCCTAGCTTTAGGCGCGTATTTGTCCAGCCTTGAGCAGATGCGGTGATGCGGATATAGCTTCCCTCATAAGAACCGTCGCTCTGCACAGCTTCAAAGACCTGGATACCATTGTTGGAAATGAGATTGCCTGCCGTCGCCGTGGAGGCGTCGAAGATGACGTTGTCCTTGGGCTCTGCGGGGGCGATCTCGATCGTCAGCGTGACGGAGGCCGCGCCCTCATAGGAATAGACAATGGTGAGTGTGCCTGCCGTGATCGGCGTGAAGCTGCCCGTGACGTTCTCTTCTTTTGCACCGTTGAGGCCCTGTACAAAGGTCGCCGAGATGCCGATCTCGGCATCGGGCTTTTCAACGCCGTCGATCGTGACCGTCGCTTCGGGAATGGTATATTCCTCTCCTGCAACGCCGTCCTCTGCCTCGGGCAGAACGATCTTGACCTTGCTCTCAACTGCAAATGTTCCCTCGATCGTGCCGGTGTAATGAGGATCGGTCGTCGTGATCTCGTAAGTGTAGTTCCCGACGGGAAGCTGCACCGTTACCGTGCCGTTTGCTGTTGCATACGTTTTCGTTTCGTCATTTTCATCGGTGATCTTGACGGTGATATCCGATGCCTCTTCGCCGATCGTGAAAGTGACTTCGGCCTTTTCTCCGAGATCGACGGTGCCGCTGACGGAGACTTCCGCTTCGTCAAAGGAATGCAGCGCCACGATCGCCCCGAGGCGTACTTCGCTGAGTCCGGGGAAGTTCGCGCTTCCGTTTGCTCCGTCCACCGCAAAGGCAAGAGCCAGCAGGTCTTTCTGGCTGCCCGTCATCTTTTCGATGAACGCTGCGCGGTCTACAAGGATGAGGTGCCACTCGTTCGGAGCATACGTCGTTTTGTAGGCGTTGTCATTGAACAGACTGCTCGTGACCGTACCGGTTGCTTCAAAATAGACCCAAACGCCGACTTTGTCGTATTCCGCATAGGAATCTGCCGACAGACCGAGCGATAAGCGCGTATTTGTCCAGGCGGTTGCTCCGGCGGTGATGCGGATATAGCTTCCTTCGTAGGACTCGTCGCCTTGCTTTGCTTCAAAGACCTGGATACCGTTGCTGGAAATGAGATTGCTTCCCGTCGCCGTGGTAGCGTCGAAGATGACATTCCCCTTGGGCTCTGCGGGGGCGATCTCGACCGTCAGCGTCTTGGAGACGGCGCCACTATAGGAATACTCGATCGTCAGAGTGCCTGCCGTGACGGGCGTGAACGTTTTCTTGGAGATGACTTCTTCCGCCTTGCCGTTGAGAGCCTGCACAAAGGTCGCTTTGAAGGTCGCTTTTTCGGTCTGCGTCTCGCCGTCGATCGTGACTGTCGCATCGGGAATGGTATATTCCTCACCCGCAACGCCTTCCTCTACCTCGGGAAGAACGATCTGCGCCGCGTCGCTCTCGACCGTGAAACTGCCCGTGATGGTGCCGGTATAGGCGGGATCGGCCGTCGTGATCTCGTAGGTGTAGACGCCTGCGGGAAGCTGTGCCGTGATGGTTCTGCCGTTGACGGAACAGGTCTGTTTGATCCCCTCTGCATTTTTGATGACGGCGGTAATATCCTTGGCGTTTTCGACGAGGATGGAGATATCCGCGTTGCCGTCCGCTGCCGCCGTGCCGTTCACAGTGACTTCCGCTTCGTCAAAGGCGTAGAGCGCCACGATCGCCCCGAGGCGGAATTCCGTCATATTGGGGAAGTTTTCGGCACTCGCAACCCCGAACTGCAGCGGGAACAGGCGTTTCGGTCCGCTTCCGCTCATGTATTCCATGAATACGTCGCGGTCTATGACGATGAGATGCCACTCGTTCGGCGTGTAAGTCGCCTTGAGCTCTGCATTGTTGAAGGGCGTCAGATTGACATTCCCGTCTGCTGCGGCATACACCCAGATGCCGATCTTATCGTAATCGGAGTAGGCATCCGCCGAAAGGCCGAGTGCAAGATACATATCTTCCCAACCCGTCTTGGAGGGAAGCGTTACTGCGAAGTATGAGCCACTATAGGCTTCGTCGTCGTTCATCTTGGCTTCGAGGCGATACAGCCTGCCGTTCTGCGAGGTGAGTTCATCGTTCCACATCGCAGGTGAGTAGACGGTATTGCTGGTCGCCTCCGCGGGGCGGATGCGGACGCTGACCGTGCGCGATTCGGCGCCGTAATAGCTGTATTCTGCTGTCAGCGTACCCGAAGTGAGGGGCGTGAAGGTACCCGTCACGTTCTGACGTCTGCCGCCGTTGAGGTCGGATACGAAGTAGGCCGTCCACGAAGGGCTTGCATCGGGCTGCATCTTTCCGTCCACCGCGATGTACGCTCCTGGAGCGGAACAGGGCTGTCCCGCAACGTAGTTCGAGCCCGTCAGTACGACGATCTGCGTGCGATTCTCGACGGAGAATCTCCCTTCGAGCGTTCCCGCATAGGCGGGATCGGAGGAGCTGATCTCGTAACGGTAGACGCCGATGGGAAGCTCCGCCGTGATCACATTTCCGTTCACGGTGCAGGGATAAACCTTGCCCGATGTGTTCCGGATGACCGCCGAAAGGTCGCTTGCATTTCCGTTTACCGTGATGGTGACCTTCGTCGTTTCGCCGTAGTTGATCGCTTCCCCCACTTCGACGACGGCTTCATCGAGGGCATTGACGGCAACGATCGCGCCGAGGCGTGCTGCGGTCAGGTTAGGGAAATTGCCGTTGCCGGGCGTGTGGAAGCGGATCGCGAGCAGGTCGGGCGCCGCGGTCATCTTCTCGATAAACGCTTCCCGATCCACGAGAATGAGATGCCAGCGATTTGCGGCGTACTGCGTTTTGTATGCGTTGTCGTTAAAAAGGCTGTGCGTGATCGTACCCTGTGCCTCGAAGTACACCCAGACGCCGATCTTCTCATATTCCTTGTAGGAATCCTTGTTTAGATCGAGCTTCAGGCGCGTATTCGCCCATTCGGTATAGCCTTCTGCTGTGAGTTCGAGATAGGCGCCCGTGTATTCCTCGGATGGATCGCCTGGCTTTGCCGTAAATTTCTGTTCGGAGCGGTTGGAGTCAATGTTGCTGTCCGTCGCCGTTGAAGGGTCGAAGAGTACGCTCCCTTCCGCCTGAGCGGGGGCGATCTCGACGGTCATCGTCTTGGGCGCGGCGCTCTCGTAAGTATAGGAGAGCGTCAGCGTGCCGAACGTGAGCGGCGTGAAGGAGCCGAGCACGTTCTCGCTCGCCTTCCCGTTGAGGCCCTGCACGAAGGTCGCTTTGCATTCCGCCCGGATGCCCTCCTGCACCTCACCATTGACGGAGATGAGTGCATCGGGAATGGTATATTCTTTCCCTGCGATGCCGCTTTCTGCCTCGGGCAGAACGATCTGCGTCGTTCCTTCGACGGTAAACGTGCCGCTGAAAGAGCCGACATAGGAACCGTCCTCGGAGGTAAGGGTATAGGTGTATGTACCCATCGGAAGGTTTGCCCGGACGACGTTTCCTTCGACGGTGCAGGGCACTTCTTCCCCCGCCTGATCTTGTATCCGTGCCGTGAATGACGCAGCGGTATCGACGGTGAGCGTGACTTCGCTCTCTTTATCCGTTTCCGCTGCCGGGGCATCGACGGTCACGGCGGGAGCAAACGCATATTTGGCCGTGACACTGCCGATGCGCACTTCCTGCACGCCCGCGTGATTGCCGCTTGCGGGGTTGTTGAAGTTGACGGTAAACAGACGCTTGGAGTCGATCAGATCGAAGAAGGTGTCTGCATCGACGCTGACTTTCGCCCAGGTATTGCCTGCAAATTCGCGCAGGAGCGGATCGGAGGCGGCAGTCGAACCGCCGAGGATGCCGATCTTCACCCGATCGGAAGTCGTCTGGAAATATACCCAAAATTCGACGACGTCGAAATCGGCGTAATCTTCTATGGCAAGCCGGGGCGTCAGGTGGATGTCCACCCAGACGTTCTCGCCGATGTCCTTCCCGTTGACGGAGAGATAGCGGCCGGTATAGGCGGATCCCGCCTGTGTTTCTTCTGCCGTTTCCACGATGAGCTTGTCGGTCTCGACGCCGCCGGCTGCCACAAAGCTGATCTGCGACTCGGGAGAGACGACTTCGGGAGAGAACACTTCACCCTCCGCGACCGGCTCATCGATGTTGAAAGAGCGGGTCGCGGTCTTGCTCTGGCCGTTCGTCTTGACGGCAGTGACTTCGATCTCGTATGTTCCGACGCTTTCGGGCGTGAAATAGTATCTTCCGCCGCGCTCGGAAAGAGAGGTGATCTCGGTGCGCTCGCCTTCCCGGATGAGATACACTTTGACGGTCACTTCGGGCGAGGTGCCGGCAAGATCGCTCACCGTGATGACGGGGAGTTCGTATTCCTCTCCGACTGAACCGTTTTCCGGTTTGCTGATGGAGATGGTGGGAGCCGTGTCGTCCGTGACATCCAGCGTCACCACGCTCGTCTGCGTTACGCCGTCCGTGACGGCCGTATAAGTGATGACATATCCGCCGATGTCGGTGACGTCGAACCGATCGTCAAAGACGGGAACGGCGGCGTCGTCCCGGGTGCGGACCTGAAAGGTCAGTCGGTATGTGTTGCCGTCCTCCCCTTCTGCCTGCGTCTTGAGTTCGTAGACGCTGCCGAGGGCGACGGTCTGCGTCTCTGCTTCAGGAAAATCCTTGAGCGTGACGCCTTTTTGCTTGCAGGCGGCCAGCCCGAAACAAAATAGGACCGCAGCCAGAAGCGAGAGCAAGAGAGCGATCTTCTTTTTCATCGTGTGTATCCCCCGAATTTTATTCTCTGATCTCGATACGGAAATTGTCGAAGAAATACTCCTTGATCCCCGTATAATCATCCTTGTAGGAAATCTGGAAGTTGCCCATTGCCGTCAGGAAACCGTTGTCGATCGCGAGCAGATCTTGCACGCAGTATTCATAGGTCGTCCATTCGTGCGGGGCGCATTGATTGTTCGTGGAAAGCAGCAGACTGGTCGGCGTGCGGTAGACGAGGCAAAGATTGACCGTGGTATCCGTATTGTTGTAGGTATCAAAACAGATATAGGCATTCTTTGCGACATCCGACGTCATGCCGAAGAGCGCAGTCTTGTTGAGCAGTTTGGAGGAGATCTCCATCTGCAGCCAATTCTGCGTGGAGGAACCCTCGAACTGAACGTGGAGCACGTTGTTCCCGGAAGGAGCCGTCAGTCCGAAATCGGACGCCTTGACCACTTCCACCAGGCCTGGATTGTCGTTCGTGAACATATATCCCTGCCACAGCCGTTCAAAGTCGGCGATCTCGTTCTCGCCGAGCTCCATCGTGAATCCGCTGTCCGACTTTTCCGGTTTTTTGATCATCCACAGATTGTCGAGATAATAGCGCGGTGTCCTGCCCTCTCCGTCCTCTACAACGTTGGCAGAGTGCGCATTTTCAAAGCGGAAATAGACGCCGGGGACATTGGTGAGGTCTCCCATGATGGAGATGAGCGACGATTCCACTTCGAGCCGGCAGCTGTTCCAGCCGGGCTGCAGGACGAACGACTTCTCCCCCATGCGGGAGATGGAGGAAACACTCGTCATCTCCCCCGCAAACCCCACATAGACGGTCTTTTCTTCGTCCTGTGCGTTGTAGAGATCGAAGGAGAGATAGTCGGCGTAGCTCAGATCGGAGTGATCGAATCCATAGGTATCCGACTTGAGCGAGAACATGACGATGGGCGTTCCCGAAGTGGCGTATGTTCCGCCGAGCGGGTCGAGCCGGACGGACCGCTCCCCCTGTGTCACATAGGCAGGGTCGCTGTTCAGGCTGACCTTGCCGAAGTCGTTGAAGATGAGCGCCGTCTGCAGATCGGGCGTCCATTGCTCGAATCCGTTGATCAGGACATCCTCTTTGAGCGCGGCGTCGGGATCGGGAGGCGTTTCCTCTTTGCACCCCGAAAAGACGGCCATGCAGCCGACAAGGGAGAGAATGCCCGCTAAAATACGAAATTGTCTTTTCATGGTCCCCTCCTCTCAGAACGTGTACACGGTCAGTTTTCCGAGATAGACCGTGCGCTCGCCGTAGTTGTCCGCAAGATCGGTGAAATACAGGCCGAGGCTGTCGATGGCGCCGCTGTATGCAGCCGTCAGGGAAAGATCGGTGATCTCCAGCGTGTTCCAGCCGGGCAGGAGCGTCTCGTGCGCGATGGAGACGGCATAGGTGCTCGTGCGGAACTTGGCTGTTACGCGGAGCGGCATCTCTTTCTGCGTCGGGTTGTAGATGGTAAGGACGATGGTCTTGGTGCCTTCCCCGAGCGAGGAGGCGATGTCGCCGCCGATCGTCACATACTGGTTGCTGCCCGTGACGGCGCCGAAGGTGAGCTTTAAAAGCTCCTCTTCCGTTCCCGGAATGCCTTCGGACGAGGCCTCGACGATCTCTTTAAGAAGGGTACCGCCCCCTTGAGCGGTCGCGCCGGAGAGTTCCTGCGCGCCGATCAGGCGGATGCTGCTCTCTTCGAGAGAGAAGGTCTCGGACACGCCTTCTTTTGTGACGGTAAAGGCGAGCGCTTCCACGTCGGATGTATCCAGCGTCAGCTCCCATCTGCCGCTGCTGCCCGAGACGGCGATGCCGGAATTTTCGGGAACGGTCAGCGTGCATCCATCGGCGCTCTGTACCGTATAGGTGACGGACGAACCGCTCTCAACGACGTCCGTGATCCCGACCGTAAGGTCGCTTTCGGACATTTCCAGCAGCGAGATGACGGCCTGACGGGCAAGCTGCATCCGCTCGGACGTAGAGACGACCTTTGCGTTCTGGTAGATGAGCGAGGAGACTTTGCGCTGGATATCCGTCCAATCGTAGCCCGCTTGCTCATAATTTTCATGCAGGGCATACCAGAGTTCGTACTCTTCCGCTCCGTCACGGATGGCTTCCAGGCGCAGGGAAGGAAGAGGTTCATCCATGCCGTAGGGTGCGCCTGGATAGAGCAGATAGCCGTCTCCGTTGGCGCGCTCATACCGTTCCGCCGTGCCGTAATAGTCGTCGATGGGAAGATAGGTGCCGCTGCCCACGTATTTCTGATAGAGGTCGGCTGCCCAATAGAAGTTACCCGTGATGTCATATTCGCTCATCATCCAGCTTAAGGAGCGGGCAGAGACGAGCGTGTCGTCGATGTGATAGGTCGGATAAGGAGAGGTGGGCTGATTGCAGGTGTAGATCCAGCGCTGTTGCTGCTGCGCGTAGACGTCGCGCTGCGCTGCGGTATCGTACAGACTGATGAGCGGGCAGGAGGTGATGATATCCGCCACTTCTTCGTCGGGCGCCCACGCAGTCGTCATGGAGACGATGAGCGGGAAATCTTCGAGAGACCCTTCGATCTCATCGGCAAATGCCTGGGAGATCCCCTTTTCGTTTGCCTGTGCCTTCAGATACTGCTTGGAGCCGGAGATCGCGTTTTCAAACTGATTTGCGACTCCGGGAACGCGGTCGAGCGTGTTGTTGAGGTCGGGTTCATCGATGATGCTGACCGTGCAGATCGCGTAGGACATCAGATCGAATCCCGTCTGCGTGCGTGCGTCATAGCTTTCGAGCGCTACGTCGATGATGGCGTGCAGGTACTTCTCAAAGATGGATCCGTTGAGCGTGGGAAGGCCTGTGCTCGAGTCGGTCATCGTCGGCGTCGGGACGGCAAACGTGCTCATCTTGGGGTTTTCCTGCAAAAGATCGTACGCCTTTTGCGCATACGCCGCAATGCTCTCATCTGAATAGTTGGAGTCGTTGCC
>QAKM01000025.1 GCA_003343805.1 Bacillota bacterium
ATCTGCTCGTTTTTCGGCGCGGGGCGCCCTGCCATCCGGCAGGGCGCCCCGCGCCATTCTAATAAAAGTCCGTCTTACTATCTGCACCGCTTTTACGCCGCCCGCGCCGTTTTCGGCGCGGGCGGCTTTATAAACTCAATCTCCGCGGGCGCCTTTTCGGTACTTCTCGCGGTAGGCGGCAGGCGTGATGCCCCGTATCTTCTTGAACTGCGCCTGAAAGTAGCTCTGCGAAGAAAAATTGAGAAGTGCCGCGATCTCCGAAAGCGGCTTTTCGGTAAAGCGTAGCAGCTTCTTCGCCTCCAGGATCTTCTGCCGCGCAATGTACTGCGGAATGGAACACTTCATGTGTTCGGAAAAGAGCGTCGAAAGATACTCGGGCGAAACACCCGCTTGTTCCGCGAGCTCTCTTGCCGTCACTTTTTCATAGATGTGCTTCTGCACATATTCCGCCGATCTCAGCACATACAAGTTGTCTATTTTCGGCGCGGAGAGCTGTTTCACCCGCCTGCAATAGTCCCGTTTGATGGTCTGCGAGAGCTTTCCGAGCTCGGTCAAGGTCTGCGTATTCTCGATGCGCTGCACATAGAGCTCTCCGAGCGTATAGGCGGTCTCCGTGTCCAATCCGCCCGAAATGGCGGCGCGCAGGCACATGGAATTTAAGATGATGAGGGAGTTCTTGAGGCTCCGCATCTGGCTGGGCCCGAGCTGCCCCACAACGCCCTGATAGTTCTCAAAGCGGAGCTTTTCGATCTCATCCACCATCCCGTTGCGGATGAGATAGCGGATGGTCTCCTCGTATTCCCCCGATGTGCGCGGCTGCACGATATCGACGGTATCGATGTAGTCCTCCTTTGGCGCGTCCTTCATGGGCCCGCCCGTCAAAATTTCCGTCATGGGCACGGCGTTCCCGTTGAGGGCGAGGTTGAAGAGGGACAGAAGCACCAGAAAATTCTCGTGCGGCATCACGGGCGTTCCCATGAGGAAGCGGGAGATATCTCCCCGCAGCGCTTTGGGGAGCTCGAACTTCGTCATGAGCATATCGATGTCGCTCTCCGTCAGCTCTCCCATGCGCACACGCCCGAGAGCCGTGCTTCCGCTTCGCAAAAATATTGCAGCTGTTCCTCATTCAGCATGAAAAAACCTCACGGAAAACGTCAAAAATATCACTTTGTGTTAATATTCTATCACACGTCTTAAAAATCTGCAATACTTTGCCCCCGTCTTTTTTTATAATGCAGAAAAAAACCAAGAGGTCTCTATGAAGAAGATCGTCCTCGGCACGACCTCGCCCGACATTTCCAAACGCGAAAAACTGCATCACGAACTCGCGAGGGAAGCGGCGCGGGAGGGCATCGTGCTCTTGAAGAACGAGGGGATGCTCCCCTTGAAATGTAAAAAGCTGGCGCTCTACGGCTCGGGCGCGCGGCAGACGGTCGCGGGCGGCACGGGCTCGGGCGCGATGCATCCCCGCCATATTGTCGGCATCGAGGAAGGGCTCGAAGCTGCGGGCGTCACCGTCCTCACGAAAGCTTGGCTCGACCGCTATGATGCCCACTATGCCGCCGAGTACGCCGCATGGAAGGCGCGCATCGAAGAAAAGATCGCCTCCTTCACCGATCTTTACCGCATCCTCGGCGTCATCTCGCACGACCGCTTTGTCTATCCCACGGGCATCCCCGTGGAAAACAGCGATCTTACAAACGAGACGGAACACGCCCTCTATGTCATCGCCCGTCAGGCGGGGGAGGGCGCGGACCGCAAGGACGAAAAGGCAGACTACCGCCTCGACGACGTGGAATACGAAAACTTAAAGACGCTCTGCGCTCACTATAAAAACGTCTGCGTCATCATCAACGTGGGGGGATTTGTCGACCTTTCTTTCCTCGACGAACTCCCCATAAACGCCCTCCTGTTCCTCGGTCAAGGCGGGCAGGCGGGCGGCAGCGCCCTTGCCGATCTGTTGCTCGGCAAAGTCTCGCCCTCGGGCAGGCTCACGGCAAGCTGGCCCAAAGCGCTTTCCGACCTTCCCTCGACTTCGACTTTCTCCGAATACGGCGATCCCAAGGAGCAGAACTTTGCGGAAGGCATCTATGTGGGTTACCGCTATTTCGACGCCTTCGGGAAGACGCCCCGCTTTGCCTTCGGCTACGGCCTCTCTTACACGCACTTTTCGCATACGGCGTGCGTGTCGCTCGCGGGCGGCACGGTGCTCGCCTGCTGCAAGGGCAAAAACCTCGGCCGTTTCGCGGGCAAGGAAGTGCTGCAAGTTTATGCCGGCATCCCGAAGGGCGAAGTCAAGCGTCTCGTCGCCTTCGGCAAGACGGACGTCATCGGCGTGGGGGATGATTACAAGCTCATGCTCTCCTTCCCCGTGCGCGATCTTGCGATTTACGACGAAGCCCGCTCCGCCTACATTCTGGCGGCAGGGGAGTACCCTGTTTTCGTCGGCGGCAGCAGCGACGCTTTAACGCCCGTCGCCCTCCTCCGCGTGGGGGAGGAAACGCTCGTCGAGCAGTGCGCCCCCGTCTGTCCCTTCCGCGGGGAGTTCCAAGAACTCGCCCCGCCCGCCCGCACCGAAAAACAATGTGAGGGCGTGCCCGTCCTCGACGTCGATCTTACTGCCATCCCCGTTCTCACGCACGACTATGCGCCTCTGCCGCCCGCAGGCGACGAATACGCCGCCTTTGCGCGCACCCTCTCCGAAGAGGAGCTCGCCACGCTCCTCGTGGGGGCGGACGTGAGAGGGGAGGAGCGCCTCGTCAACGTGATGGGCGCGAGCGGCTCCACGACGTCCAAGCTCTACGAAAGCTGCTCCATCCCCAACATCGTCCTCTCCGACGGCCCGCAGGGGCTCAACGTCACGCCCGAGGTCGTCGAACTTCCCGACGGCTCTTTCAAGAGCACGCAGCCCTATCCGCAGTACGATTTCGGCTTCTTCGGCAAAATGATGCGCGCCAGGATGCTCGCCAAGCCCGAAGACGGCGTCTGCCACTATCAGTATGCGACGGCATGGCCGTGTGGGCTCGTCCGCGCGCAGACATGGAACACCGTCCTCATGGAGCGCCTCGGCGACGCGGTGGGGAAGGAGATGGAGGAGCTCGGCGTCACCGTCTGGCTGGCACCCGGCATGAATATCCTCCGGAATCCGCTCTGCGGCCGCACCTTCGAGTACTGCTCGGAAGACCCCGTCCTCTCGGGCGAGATCGCGGCGGCGACCGTGCGCGGCGTGCAGAAGCACGAAGGCAGGGGCGTCTCCGTCAAGCACTTCGCCTGCAACAACAGCGAATTCGAGCGCGTCTTCTCTTCAAGCAACGTAAGAGAGCGCGCCCTGCGGGAACTCTACTTAAAAGGCTTCCGCATTGCGGTCCAAAAGTCCGCTCCCATGACGGTCATGGCGAGCTACAACAAGATCAACGGCGTCTACAGCACCAACAACTTCGACCTTCTCACCAAAGTGCTGCGGCAGGAGTGGGGCTTTGAAAACGCCGTCATCTCCGATTGGGATTCCGTCCTCGAAGGCAGGGGCGATTTCAAACAGGCGCACGCGGCGGGCTGCGACCTCGTCATGCCGGGGAGCGCAAAACAGGCGGAAGCGCTCGCAGAAGCCCTCCGTTCGGGCGAGGTCAACAGAGAGGACTGCATCCGCGCCGCCGCCCGCATCTTAAAGCTCATCGCGGCAAACCGCGTCGTTCCGTTTGCAATTTTGAACAAGCAAGCGCAAAAATCTTTCAGATTATATTAAATAAGTGATATAACTATGAAAAATCCGCAATATAGAACGGTTCAAACACGCTATAATGCAGATAACATCATATAAGGGGTGATCTTATGACAGACCGGGTTTCGGCGGTATCCTCCGCAAAGACAGCCGAAGGGGCGCGCTCCAAGCGGCCGCTTTCTGAGGGGCACGGCTGGGGAAAGGATCTCAAATTAAACTGGATTTTATATCTCATCTTCATTCCCTGCGCCGTCTACTTCATCATTTTCAACTATATTCCTATGATGGGCGTCCTCATGGCGTTCCAGGATGTCGATTCCACCAACATCTCTCTCTTCGGGGGCGAGTGGATCGGCTGGGAAAACTTTACGCGCCTCTTCACGACGAGCGTAGGAAGCAATTTCTGGCTCGCTATCCGCAATACGGCGGTGATGAGCCTTCTCAACATCACATTCGGCTTCGCGGCGCCCGTCATCCTCGCCATCCTCGTTTCGGAGGTCAGGAACAAGGGCTTCCGCCGCTTCGTACAGACGGTCACCTATATGCCGTACTTCGTCTCGGCGGTCGTCGTCTGCCAGATCATCAAAGAGCTTGTCGGCGACGAGGGCGTCGTCACGGCGATCTGCGGCTGGTTCGGCTATTCGGAAGGGAATCTCCTTGCGCAGGCCGATCCGCCCACCTTCTGGCTCATCTATATGTTCACCGACATCTGGCAGAACGCGGGCTATTCTTCCATCATCTTCGTGGCGGCGATCCACGCCATCGATCCCAGCCTCTATGAGGCGGCGGCGATGGACGGCGCGACGAGATGGCAGCGGACTTGGAAGATCACCCTTCCCAGCATCCTGCCCACCATCGTCATGATGTTCACCATCAAGATGGGTACGATGATCACGGCGGGCTTCGATAAGGTGGTGCTCCTCTACAACACGGGCATCTTCGACGTCGCCGATACCATCTATTCCTACACCTACCGCCTGACGACGGGTTCCATGGGTTCTACGGCAGACTTCGGCCTTGCCGCGGCGAGCGGCCTCTTCCAGTCGGTCATCTCCGTCACCCTGCTCCTTTCGTCCAACTACATTTCCCGCGCGCTCACCAAGAGCTCGCTCTTCTGAGGAGGTCGCTATGACAAGACAGGAACGTATCGCAATGCAAAAGCGCATCCAGGGATCGGGCGGCATGGTGCAGGGCAAGTCGGCGGGGGATATCGCCATCACCTGCATTACCTGGGGCATTCTCTTCCTCGTCGCCTTCATCTGCCTGATTCCCTTGTGGCACGTCCTCATGGCGTCCGTCTCCGACCCCAAGCAGATCGCCTTCGGCATGGGGGAGACGTACAAGGGCGGCATCGTGTGGTGGCCGGTCGCCAATGCGGACGGCGCGTGGGACTTCAGCGGCTACGAGTACATCTTTGAGGACGGCTCCATCTTCCGCGGCTATCTCAACACCATTCTCTACGTCATCTGCTCGGTTTCGATCGGCATGGTCGTCAACATCACGGGCGGGTATGTCATCAGCCGCAACACCAAATTAAAACCGTTTCTGACGCTCTTTGTCATGTTCACGTCCATGTTCAACGGCGGCCTCATCCCGACGTACGCCGTCGTCAAGGGGCTGGGCCTGACGGATACCATCCTCTCCGTCATCATCCCGGGCTGCACGAACGCCTTCTTCGTCGTCATGATGTCCAATGCGTTCTGCACCGTGCCCGAATCGACGGTGGAATCGGCAAAACTCGACGGCGCGGGGCATATCCGCATCATGTTCCAGATCATGCTCCCGCAGGCAATGACCTTCGCCGTCGTCGTCATCCTCAACAGTGTCATCCTTCAGTGGAACTCGTGGATGCCTGCATCCATCTACTTAAGCTCCAACGTCTCCGACCTGTGGCCGCTGCAGCTGCTCATCCGCGACCTCTCGGCGCGGTCGGAAAACTATCTCGCGGCAGGTTCCGCGGCGGCGTGGTCGCTCTATCTCGTCCGCTACACGGTCATCATCGCGAGCACCCTGCCCATCCTGTGCATCTTCCCCTTCTTCCAGAAGAAGCTGGAAAAGAACGTCGTGGTGGGCGCAGTCAAAGGCTAATAATTGCGGCTAAGATCCGTCAACTTAAAATTTTGGAGGAAAACTATGAAGAAAAAACTCTTAGCGATGCTTGCACTCTCTGCCGTGCTTGCAATGAGCGCGGGGCTCCTTGCGGCCTGCACCGATCCCAAGGATCCCGATGATCCCGATACCCCCTGCACCGAGCACGTCGACAACAACAACGACGGCAAGTGCGACAACTGCGGCGAGGATATGGGCGGCGAGCCCGTCACGCCTCCCGAAGAGGAAGTCAAGATCACCGACGGCGTGTTCAGCAATCAG
>QAKM01000076.1 GCA_003343805.1 Bacillota bacterium
GGACATCAACGATGAGATGAAGATCGCGGCGGCAGAGGCGATCGCCTCCGTCATCCCCGAGAGCGAGCTTCGTCCCGACTACATTATCCCCGATTCCTTCAATCCCAACGTGAAGGATGCGGTGGCAAATGCCGTCAAGGAAGCCGCAAGAAGAACGGGCGTCGCAAGAAAGTAACCTTTTTATAAGGAAGGCGGGCAACTCCGCCCGCGATCAAATCCAAAAGAGCTGACGAAGAGCCGAGGGGATCTCCCTCGGCTCCTCTGTTTGTATAGAAAAATACGGACTGCGGCAAAAACCCGCAGCCCGTATAAGTTTATCTGGAGCTGCTAACCGGATTTGAACCGGTGACCTCGTCCTTACCAAGGACGTGCTCTACCTCCTGAGCCATAGCAGCTTGTTCGCTTTTCCCGACGCAGCTTTCCCGCGTCACAGCTTTCATATCATACCAAAAAGCCGCGTTCAAGTCAAGCGATATTCGCACATTTTCGCAAAAATCCGCACCTTTTTTTCGTGCTTTAGAGAACGCCGGCGAGCAGGTCGTTCATGTCATATTTCCCTGCGGGCTGTGCGGTGAGCCATTCCGCCGCCCGGAGCGCGCCCTCCGCAAAGACCATGCGGCTGCGGGCCGAATGGGAGAGAGTGACGATCTCGTCCTGCCCAGCGAACATGACCTCGTGTTCGCCGACGATGGTACCGCCCCGCACGGCGTGGATGCCGATCTCGCTCTTTTTGCGCGCGCCGACCAGCCCGTGTCGTCCGTAGACGTTCTCTTTGGTGCCGCCGAATCCCTCGTTGACGCTCTTTGCAAGCATGAGCGCCGTGCCGGAAGGAGCGTCCTTCTTCATGTTGTGATGGCGTTCGACGATCTCGGCGTCAAACCCGTCGCCGAGCACTTCCGCCGCCTTCTTGACGAGCATCTGCAAGAGGTTGACGCCGACGGAGAGGTTGCCCGTCTGGAACACGGGGATGACGTCTGCTGCCGCGCGGATGAGCGCTTCGTCCTCGTCGGAAAAAGCCGTCCCTGCGATGACGATGCCGATCTTCCGCGCCTTGCAGAAGTCGAGCCGCTCCCTGACGGAGGAAGCGGGGGAGAAGTCGATGACGACGTCCGCTTCTTCCCGGATGTCCGAAAAATCGGGATAGACGGGGAAGGGCATGGGGGCGGGGGCGACGTCGACGCCTGCCGTCACGGTGACGCCGCGCTCCGAACAGAGCTGCGCGACGTTTCTGCCCATCCTTCCGCACGCGCCGCAGAGGATGACCTTCATGCCTTTACCTCCAGGCCGAAGTCCTGCATGGCCTTGAGGAGCACAGCGCGGTGGGGCTCTTCGATCTCCGAAAGGGGAGCGCGGGGCGTGCCCGCACGGAAGCCGAGCGCGTTCATGCCCGCCTTGGCGGGAATGGGATTGACCTCGACAAAGCAGGCTTTGGAGAGGGGAATGAGCTTATCGTTGCATTCGTTGGCGCGTTTCAGATCGCCCGAAAGCACGGCATCACACAGCTCCTTGACGCCCGCAGGCGCGATGTTGGAGACGACGGAGATGACCGCCGTTCCCCCCGCCGCCAGAATGGGCATATTGAGGGCATCCTCGCCCGAATAGAGGTCGCACTTGCCGCGGATGAGGCGCGCCGTTTCCAGCACCTGCGCCATGTTGCCGCTCGCTTCCTTGATGCCCGCGATGTTGGGGATCTCGGCGATCTTTGCCATCGTCTCGGGCAGGATGTTGACGCCCGTGCGGCCGGGGACGTTGTAGCAGATGACGGGGAGCTTTGTCGCCTCCGCAATGGCCTTGTAGTAGGCGACAAGGCCGTTCTGCGTGCACTTGTTGTAGTAGGGCGTGACGGCGAGGATGCCGTCCGCACCCAGCTTTTCGGCACGGATGGTGCCTTCGACCGCCTTCTTTGTGTTGTTGCTGCCCGTGCCGATGACGATCTTGACGCGCCCCGCCGCCTTTTTGACGGCATAGCGGATGAGCGCCTCCTTCTCCTCCTCGGTCATGGTGGCGGGTTCGCCCGTCGTGCCGAGCACGATGAGAGCGTGTGTGCCGCCGGCGATCTGATACTCCATCATCTCGCCGAATGCTTCGAGATCGACGCCGTTCTCGTTGAACGGGGTGATCATTGCCGTTGCGGACCCTCTCAAAAATCCGGTCATAATAACCTCCGATGCGTTTCGCCTTCCGGGGCGATGTCAGTCAAAATATCCCTTTGCCGCAAGGAGCTCGGCAAGCAGCACCGCGCCGCCCGCCGCTCCGCGCAGCGTGTTGTGGGAGAGCCCCACAAAGCGGTAGTCGAAGAGGGCATCGTCGCGCAGACGTCCCGCACTCACCGCCATGCCGTTTTCCAGCATCCGGTCGAGTTTGGGCTGCGGGCGGTTGTCCTCCTCGAAGTAATGGAGGAACTGCTTGGGGGCAGAGGGAAGGCCGAGCTTCTGCGGTTCACCCTCGAAAGCCGCCCAGGCAGAAAGGATCTCCTCCTTCGTGGGTTTGGTTGCAAATTTCACGAATACCGCCGCCGTGTGGCCGTCCGAAACAGGCACGCGCAGGCACTGCGCCGTGATGACGGGGCTCTCTGCGGGAACGATCGCATCGCCCTCGATGCTGCCCCAGATCTTGAGGGGCTCTTTTTCGCTCTTTTCCTCTTCGCCGCCGATGTAGGGGATGACGTTGTCGACGATCTCGGGCATCGTTTCAAAGGTCTTTCCGGCACCGGAGATCGCCTGATAGGTGCAGACGGCGCAATGCTCGATGCCGAACTTCTTCAGGGGGTGCAGGAGGGGGACATAGGACTGCAGCGAGCAGTTGCTCTTGACGGCGACAAAGCCGCGCTTGGTCCCGAGGCGCTTTCTCTGCGCGGCGATGATCGCGAGGTGTTCGGGGTTGACCTCGGGGATGATCATGGGGACGTCGGGCGTGAAGCGGTGCGCCGAGTTGTTGGAGACGACGGGGATCTCGAGCTTTGCATACGTTTCCTCGAGAGCGCGGATCTCCTCCTTCTTCATATCGACGGCGCAGAAAACGAAGTCGACCTTCCCGACAAGGCTTTCGGCGTCCGCCGTGGCGTCGAGGACGACCATCTCCCTGGCATAGGCGGGGATGGGGCAGGTCATGGCCCATTTATGACCGACGGCTTCTTCATATTTCTTTCCCGCCGAGCGTGCGCTCGCAAGCAGGGCGACGGGGGTGAACCAGGGGTGGTTTTCGAGCAGGGTGACAAAGCGCTGCCCGACCATGCCCGTTGCGCCGACGACGGCGACGTTATAGTGCAGATTCTGCATACGGTTTCTCCTTTTCCATAAGATGCTCAAAACAAAAAGACGGTGAACGCTCACCGCCCTGTCTGTGCATTTCCGCTGCTTTTTCCGGGATGTTCCGGAGTCCGCCGAAAGCGCATCACCGCGGTGACAGTAATAAGGGTATTCTCCCTTATTCCCAACGCACGGCAAGAGGGGCGCGTGCGTTTCGGCGGCGATACCCTTTCCTGATCCGTCATAAGGAGGCCTCTTGCTCCCTCGGGAAAAGTACTTTTGTTCGTCCGCTCCTCTGTTCAGCATCCTTATTTTAGCATAAGCCCTGTGAAAAGTCAAAGATTTTCCCCTTGAACAGTTGAAATATTTTCCGATTCGTGTTAAAATACTCTCATCGGGGTATGTATATCCCGAGGCATCACGACTTTGTAAATTCGTAGGAGAAAGATATGGCAGACAGAGAACGCAAGGGCTGGGTCGCCCGTTGGCTGGAAGGGAAGGAACGCAGCGAGGATTATGCCCGCAGTACATTGCCCTCCAACCGCTGGCAGCTCTTTTGGGATATCATGAAGGGGAGGTTCGGAAGGCTGATGCTCGTCAACCTTCTGACACTTGTCACCTTCGTTCCCCTCATCCTCGTGTACATCTGGCGCCTCATGGTCGTCTCGGCACAGAACATCATCGGGCCCTTCGGATCGGGCCTCGGCGTGGGCTATCCCGTCATTCCCGACGTCGTCGGCATGGCGCAGTGGACGGCTTTCCAGAACGATCTTCTCTTCTTTGCGCTCTTCATCGCAGGAGGGCTCATTGCGGCCGTCGGCATTTCGGGCGGGATGTATATCATCCGCAACCTCATCTGGACGGAGGGCATCTTTGTCGCCAACGACTTCGTGCGCGGCATCCGCCGCAACTTCTGGAACGTTGCCGAGGCGGTGTTCCTGTTCACGCTGACGCTCTTCGTCGCGCAGACGATGGGCAATCTTGCAAACTGGTGCATCGCGCTGGACATCGCGCCGACGTGGATGCTCGTCTCCAAGATCGTGGGATATGTGCTCGTGGCGCTCATGGGGCTCATCGCGCTCTGGATGATCTCGCTCGGCATCAACTATAAGCAGGGGCCGTGGGCGCTCTTCCGCAACGCCGTCGTGATGGGCGTCGGCACGTTGCCACAGACGGTGTTCTTTGCCTTCCTTGCCGCCATCCCCGTGCTGCTCATGTTCACGGGCATCGGGTTCCTGGTGGCGATCGGCATCATTGTCATGCTGCTCTTCGGCCTTTCGTACATCATGCTCGTGTGGATGGACTATTCGCAGTGGGCGTTCGATAAGTTCGTCAACCCCAACATCGGCGTCAAGACGGGCAGGGGCCTTTACAGCCGCGATCCCAAGGAGGACAAGATCGGCGGGAGCGCTCCGGCGGAGAGTTCCGCGGCGATGCGAGAGTACCGCCGCATGATCCTTGCCCAGGGCAAGAGCCAGCTCGTCAGCCGGCCCATCAAGCCGCTCGACGACGGCCTCGAGGTCTATCAGCTCCCCGATTCTTTCTCGCGCGACGATCTGCGCCGCCTGAAGGAGAGCAAGGACGCCATCGATGAGGACGTGAAGGCGTATGCCGAGGAGCACAAGGACGACGAACAGTATGTCGAATACAACAAGCAGTTCGAGGAGTTGGAGCGGGCGCTCGACGACGGCGACGACAAGAAAAAGAAGAAGCTGAAAAAGGCGCCCAAGATGCTCAACAAGCGCTGATGCAAGCCATGAACGAAGCCTACGGTCCGCTCGCCGAGTGGTTTGAATACTTGAATGACGACTGCGACTATGCTTCATGGTCGCAGTATTTTATTGACGGGCTCGCCTCGCTCGGGGCGGGCCGTCACGGGCTGGAGCTCGGCTGCGGGAGCGGCGCGTTCTGCCGCGCCTTGGCGCGGGCGGGTTATCGGATGGAGGGGGCGGATCTCTCCGCTGCCATGCTGACGAAGGCGGAACAGCTCGCCCGGGAGGAGGGCCTGCACATCCCTTACTTTCAGGCGGACGCCGCCTCGTTTCGGGCGCCTCGGAAGTACGACTTCATCCTTTCGCCCAACGACTGCTTCAACTACATTCCGCAAAAGAAACTTCCCTCCGCCTTTTCCCGCATCGCAAAGGCGCTCGAAAAGGGGGGCATCTTTTGGATGGATGTGAGTTCTTCGTACAAGTTGCGGCGCAAAGTTGCAGATAATATCTCTGCGGATGACCGCGAGGACGTGACCTATCTCTCCTTTAACTCATTGGATGGGGATCGGGTGGAGATGGACGTCACGCTGTTTGTCCGGCGGTCCGACGGTGCGTTTGACCGCTTTGACGAACATCATACCCAATATATCCATGAAGAGGAGGATGTGTCGGCCGCGCTTGCGGGCGCAGGTTTTTCCCTCATCCGCACCGAGGGGCATCTCGGCGAAGGAAAGGAGGGGAGCGACCGGCTCAACTTTTTATGTCGAAAACAGTAAGCACCATCTGCCGCGGCATCGCGTGGGGGGATATCTCCCTTGCCGTGCTCGATACGACCGCTCTTATTAACGAGGCGATCGCGCGGCATCACCTTTCCCCCGTTGCAGCGGCGGCGCTCGGCCGCACCATGACGGCGGCGGCGTATCTTTGCAGTTGGCTCAAATCGGAGGAGAGCACGCTCTCCGTCCAGATCGCGGGCGGCGGCCCGGGCGGGAAGATCTCCGTCTCGGGCGACGGCGCTCTAAATATGCGCGGCTTCATCGAGCACCCGGACGTCATGCTTCCCCCGCGGGCAGACGGAAAGCTGGACGTGGGCGGCTGTGTCGGTCGGGCGGGAACGCTCACCGTCGTGCGTGACGACGGCGAAAAATTCCCCTTTGTGGGGACGAGCCCCCTCGTTTCGGGGGAGATCGCGGAGGACTTTTCCTCCTACTTCTTTTACAGCGAACAGCGTCCCACGGCGATCGCACTCGGTGTGCGCATCGGAACGGACGGCACTTGCCGCGGTGCGGGGGGTGTCTTTTTGCAGCCCTTCCCCGGTGCGGCGGAGGAGCACATCGCCCGGGCGGAGGAGGAGATCGGAAAGTATGCCTCCGTCTCCCGCCTCATCGAAGAGGAGGGGGCCGATGCGATCTTTGCGCGCTTTTCCGCCGAGACGGAGAGCGAGCGGCCCATCGTGTTCCGCTGCTCGTGCTCGCGGGAAAAGGCGGCGCGTGCCGTGCTCTCGCTCGGCCGGGCGGAGGCGGAGCGCATCGCGGGCGAGGACGGCGGGATCGCGGTGCACTGCCATGAGTGCAACACCGATCACCGCTTTTCGGAAGAGGATATCCGCCGTCTGTTCGGCGGGGAGGAGACATGAGACAGACAAAAGACAGAGAGGACGGCATCCGGAAGCTGGAGCTGAGCGACGAGTTTTTGCTGGATGCCGCCGAAAAACGATATGATGCGGGCGACTATATGGGGGCGCTCACTATGCTCAACAAGCGCGCGGGGATGTATCCCCCGAGTGCGGATGCCTCTGCGCTGTATGCCGATATCTACGAGGCGTTTTCGCTCTGGGTGCCGTGCGCGGATGCTTGGTTCCGCTTTCTTGATACCTGCAACGAGGCGGACTTCGGCGAGGGCTACGAAGGCCTTGCCTTTGCCTTTGCCAACATGGGGGACGCGCTGCGGGCGGAGCTCTTTTACCGCCGCTCGTACGAGGCATCGGGTGAAACGCCGCCCGAGTTTGAATTCAGCGGGGAGGGCTTTGAGGCCGAATCGGGACCGCGCCTTCGCATCGTCCATTCGGATGACGGTTCGGTGGGGGATCCCGAGCTGCTGCGCCGCGGCGTGCTCTACATCAAGTCGGGCGATCTGACGAAGGCGAAAGAGGCGCTCTCGGAGATCGCGCCGGAGAGTGCGGATTTCCCCTCGGCGTGCGGGCTCATCGCCATGTGCCGGCTGCTCACGGGGGATACGGCGGGGGCGGCCGAGGAATGCGAGCGGATGCTCAAGTACTATCCGGATAACATCCATGCCCTGACGACCTACTGCGCCGTCCTTGTTGCCCAGGAGCGCAAGGAAGAGGCCAAGGAGGTCGGCAGAAAACTTGCGGCCATGGATTCCGATCAGATCGAGGATCTCTACCGCATCGCGACGGCGCTCTGCGAGACGGGGCTGGACGAAGAGGCCTATCAGAAGCTCACTAAGCTCAAAAAGATGCAGCCCTATGACGACACTGTCCTCTGGTTCCATGCCGTGGCTGCCCTGCGTTCGGGGCGCAGGGAGGAGGCGATCGCCTCGCTCGAGGTGCTCACCACCGTCTATCCCCGCAAGGTCATCGCCATGCTCTATCTGGAGCGTCTGCGCGGGGAAAAGGAGGTCTCGCTCTCCTATTTTTACCGGATGCCCCAGGAGGATTACAAGGAGCTTTCGGATTTCCTCCTCATGGCGGACGGCGTTGCGCCCGAGATGGCGGAACGGCTCGGCGGCGAAAAGGAGGTCCTCCGCTACATCCGCCTTGCCTTCGATCAGCTTGAAGGGCGCGATCAGAAGCTCCAGCAGCTCGCGGCCAGGGTGGCGATCAAGTGTCGCTGCGACGAGGCCGTGCGCGAGATCCTGCTCGATTATGAGGCCGATGAACTTGTCAAACTCTCCATGATGCAGAGTTTGGTGGAACGCAACGAGGACAATTCCTTCGGCGTCGTCATCTGCAATTTTTACCGTGAATTTTTCACGCATAAGATGGAATTTGAAGGGCGCCGCCCCGATCAGTTCCTCGAAGCGTTTGCCCAGGTCTATTCGCGCTATGCCATTACGGCGGACGACAACGAGCGCAAGCTCCTGTATGCGGCGGAGGATGTCAACTATACGCTCGTCGATGCCGATGCGGAGGATCTCTTTTCCGAGAAGGAGGCGCTGGCTGCGGCCATCTACCGCGAGGCGCGGCTCTCCGACGGCGAGCACTCCATCGACGCGGTCGCAGGGCTCTTCGGCGCCAATGTAAGTACCGTGAAAGCCATCCTGAACTTTTTGATCTGAAGGGGATATCATGAAAAAACTCATCGACTTTGACGAACTCTTTGACCGCAAGCTCGCTCAATACATGGAAGAGCACGCGGGCGAATACACCGAAAAGCAGTGGGAGGACCTCATTCCGCGGCTTTACCGCAACTTCGGCGATACCCTCATCAAGAGCGTCGGTACGACGCCCAAGGGCTATTACGCCTCGATGACGGACGAAGAACTCGTGGAAGCACTGAAGGCGCATCACGAGGAGGGTGTCTCCGTTTCGGACTTTCTGTGCCGTGAGCTGGAGTCCCGTGACTGCCCCGACGCGCTTCTCTCTCTTCTGAAGGAGGCGGACGGGGAGCTCCTGACCCTTGCCGTCAACCTCGCGGGGAGCAGCAAACGGGCGCTTCCCGTCTATCTCGACCTTCTCATCTCGACGGACGATGAAGAGCTCAAGGATACCGTCACGGAATATCTGAAGGGCAGTGCGGATGCCGTCAGAGACCGCGTGCTCGCCCTCTACCGCGAGGGGGTGGAGCGGGAATATATGCTGGAGATCCTCTCGCGCTGCAGACAGCGGGATGACGAGGTGTTTGAGATCCTTTTGAACGAGTTCCGCACCGCTCCCGACGATATCCCCATGCACGCCAGCTATCTTGCGAGCTACGGGGACGAGCGCGCCCTGCCCGTGCTCCTCGATTACATCGATCGGGATGAGATCAACTATCTCGAGTATCAGGAGCTCAAATACGCCATCGAGGCGCTGGGCGGGGAATATACCAAGGTGCGCGACTTCTCGGGCGATGCTTACTTCCAGGAGATCGCCGCGCAGTCGCAGATCATGCCGGATTTTACATCGGACAAAAAGACGGATGCCTGAGCGGGCGTAAACGAGCGGACGGTCCCCCGTCCGCTCGGCATTTCATTCACGATCGGGAGGAAAGGAACACATGGACAGGATCCAAAACTGCCAAGAAAAATTTGCCACACTCTTCGGCGGTACGCCGACGCAGAACGAGGGAAACGATCCCGAATTTATGCGCATGTTGCAGCGGTTCATCTTCGGCGAGGTGAGCTACACGGGCTCTCTCGATAACAAGATGCGCGAGCTCGTCACGATCACCGTCTTGACCGTCAACCAGACGCTGCCGCAATTAAAGGCGCAGGTATGATTATAAAAGCTTCTTTGGGAAATATTGGTTTGGAGCGGTATTCATAGCATATGTAATCATCACTTTGGTAGCGACCAATGTAGAGTCGGAAGAGAACTTGGATCGTGCCAAGCCA
>QAKM01000040.1 GCA_003343805.1 Bacillota bacterium
TGATGGACTTTTCCGATGTTTGGGAGCGGGAAAAAAAGGGCCGCGCCGTCCTGTTTACAAGGGACAGCCCCGCCCTTGGGCAGCGTTTTTATGAGAAAAGCCTGCAAAAAGAGCAGGCTTTTCGGCTGTGATCGGGTTTTTCGGGCGGGAGCTCACTTCTTCTTTTCCTCGTCCTCCTCTTCGGGCGTGGAGAAGGAAAAGTCTGCCGAGGGGCAGCGGGCAAGCAGCTCGCGCACGAACCCCTCGAAGAGGGAGCTTGGGATGACGACGGCGGCATAGCTGGGTTTTTCGCCCTCGAAATAGAGCGCGAGTTTGTTGCTGCCGCGGAAGTGATGGATGTGCTTGAGGTCCTTGAGCGGATAGCGGATGCGGAGGAACCCGAGCTGCAGCGTGATGAACTTGTCCCCGATGACGTACTGCGAGCGGATGAGGATGGAGGCCAAAAGCGCCGCAAGAAAGATAGCGATGAGGAAGAGGATGGCATACTGCGCCCAGCCGTAGGGGGAGGGGGCGCCGTCTGCAAGGAAGGCCGCAAAGCGCCACACGGTGAGCGCAAAGCCCGCAAGGGCGAGGAGGAGCCCCGCCCAGAAGAGGATGAGCATCAAAGTCGAGAAACAGAAAGGATAGCGCTTTTTTTCGTTCATGACAACAGTATAAGGCATGACGGCGCAAAATGCAATGGTTTTTTCCGAAAAGCAAAAAAACCGCCCGGAATTTGTGTTTCTTTGGGGCGAACACTTGAAAAAGGGCGGAAAAATTGATATAATAGTTGTAATTTCGACTTTTACCCGAGGAGGAAACAATATGGTCAAACTCATCAGACAGGGCGTCTATCTCATGGAGGGGAGGCTCGTCAAGGAGTCGCAGGCGTTCATGACGTCGGACAAGAAGGCGGAGGCGCGGAAGGGCACCATCGCCTATTCCATCTTAAAGGCGCACAACAGCGGCACGGACGAGGCGCTCCGCCTTCGCTTCGATGCGCTCGCCTCGCACGATATCACCTACGTCGGCATCATCCAGACGGCCAAGGCGAGCGGGCTTGAGGCGTTCCCCGTCTCGTACACGCTCACCAACTGCCACAACTCGCTGTGCGCGGTGGGCGGCACCATCAACGAGGACGACCATATCTTCGGGCTTTCGGCGGCCAAGAAGTACGGCGGCGACTATGTTCCCGCCCATCTTGCCGTCATCCACCAGTATATGCGCGAGACGGCAGCCAAGTGCGGGGCGATGATCCTCGGCTCCGACTCGCACACGCGCTACGGGGCGCTCGGCACGCTCGCGATCGGTGAGGGCGGCGGCGAACTTGTAAAACAGCTCTTGAAGCAGACCTACGACGTCGCACGGCCTCAGATCGTCGCCGTGTACCTGAAGGGCAAGCCGAGGAAGGGCGTCGGCCCGCAGGACGTGGCGCTCGCCCTCGTCAAGGCGACTTTCTCAAAGGGCTTCGTCAAGAACAAGATCCTCGAATTTGTCGGTCCCGGCATCGCCAACCTTTCCATGGACTTCCGGAACGGCATCGATGTCATGACGACGGAGACGACCTGTCTCTCCTCCGTTTGGCAGACGGACGAAAAGACGAAGGAGTACTTCGCGCAGCACGGCAGGGAGGGGGACTACCGCGAACTCATGCCGCAGGAGGGCGCCTATTACGACGCCGGGGTCGTCATCGACCTTTCTCGGGTCGAGCCCATGATCGCGCTTCCCTTCCATCCCTCCAACGCCTACACCATCCGGGAGTTTCTTGAAAATCCCGTCGAGATCCTTGCCAAGGTCGAGGCGCAGGGGAGGAAGATCAAGGGCGACGATTCTTTTACGCTCACCGACAAAGTGAGGGACGGCAAGGTCTATGTCGATCAGGGCATCATCGCAGGCTGTGCGGGCGGTATGTACGAGAATATCGCCGAAGCCGCCGAAATTTTGCGCGGCAAGAACATCGGCACCGACTTTTCCTTCAGCGTCTATCCCTCCTCGCAGCCCGTGTATAAGGGCCTGACGGAGAACGGCTATACTTCCATGCTCATGGAGACGGGCGCCATCGTCAAGACGGCGTTCTGCGGCCCCTGCTTCGGCGCGGGGGACGTGCCCGCCAACAACGGGCTGTCCATCCGCCATACGACGCGCAACTTTGAAAACCGCGAAGGCAGCCGTCCCAAGGACGGACAGCTTGCGGCCGTGGCGCTCATGGACGCCCGTTCCATCGCGGCGACGGCGGCAAACGGCGGCGTGCTCACCTCGGCGCTCGATCTCGACTACTCGCGCCGCCTCAAAAAATACCGCTACGACGGCTCCATCTACGAGAAGCGCGTCTATCACGGCTGGGGCAATGCAAAGAAGGAAGAGGCGCTCGTCTACGGCCCCAACATCGCCGACTGGCCCGAACAGATCGCGCTCGGCAAGCACCTTCTGATGCGCGTCGTCTCCGTTCTCACCGATCCCGTGACGACGACGGACGAGCTCATCCCTTCGGGCGAGACGTCATCCTACCGATCCAATCCCCTGAAACTTGCCGAATTTACGCTCTCCCGCAAGGATCCCTCCTATGTGGGGCGCGCAAAGGCGGTGCAGAAGGAGGAACTTTCCCGCCGCGAGACGGGCGTGCTGCCCGAAGAGGTCCTTTCGGCGCTCGGCACCTTCCGGCCCAAAGAGGGGACCGTCTACGGCAGTGTCGTCGTCAGCAATTCCCCGGGCGACGGCTCGGCGCGCGAACAGGCGGCCTCCTGCCAGCGCGTTCTGGGGGGCGTCGCCAACATCTGCAGACAGTACGCCACCAAGCGCTACCGCTCCAACCTCATCAACTGGGGGATGCTGCCCTTCACGGCAGAGAAGTTCGATCTCAAAGTGGGCGACTTCGTCTACATCGCGAACGTGCGCGACCTGCTTGCGGGCGGGGAGACGCGCTTTGTTGCCAAGGTCATCTCGGGGGGCAAGACGCACGACATCGCCCTTGACCTCGGCTCGCTCACGCCCGACGAGCGCACCATCCTGCTTGCGGGCTGCCTCATCAACTACAACCGAGAGAGGAACTGAACATGGGACTTGCGTTTGAGGAATACCGCCGCGAATTCGATCTTACGCCCTATCCCCGTCCGCAGCTCGTTCAAAGCGAGGAGGAAAAGATGGAGCGGTGCGACCGCATCCTCAAATTCCTTCTGCGCGAGCGCGGCATGATCGCGGCGTTCAGTTCGACTTACGAGCGCAAGCGCAGGGTCATCCGCGAGTACATGAATACCCGCAATCCGCTGCCCGTTCCGCCCGAGATCCTTTCTGATCAGGATGCGCTCTTCTGGACGGAGAGCGTGGAGCGCGGCATCGTGCATATCGACGACATTCCAGAGATCAAGTACAACATCGCCCATTGGCAGGGGGACATCACCCGCCTCGATGCGGATGCCGTCGTCAATGCGGGGAATACGTCGCTGCTCGGCTGCTTCCTGCCGGCGCATAGCTGCATCGATAACGTCATCCATTCGGCCGCCGGGATGCAGCTTCGGGCAGACTGCGCAAAGATCATCGCCCTGCAGGGGCATGAGGAGGAGATCGGGGATGCCAAGCTCACGCGGGCTTATAACCTTCCCGCGAAGTATGTCATCCATACCGTCGGGCCGCGCGTGGGACGGGAACTTTCGGATGAGCAGCGCTCGCAGCTCAGGTCGTGCTATAATTCGGTGTTCGACCTCGCGGCCGAGGCCGGCTGCAACAATGTGGCGGTTTGCTGCATCTCGACGGGGGTCTTTAACTTCCCGCGCGAGGAGGCGGCGGAGATCGCGGCGGGTGCGGCCGTCAACTGGAAGCTGCGCCATCCCGAAAACAAGATGAAGATCGTCTTTGACAGCTTTCTCGACGCCGATGCGCGGCTGTACGAGACCATTTTAAGGATGATCTGACGGCGGGTGCGGGGGAAAGATGAGATGCAGAAAAAATATGTGATCGCGCTCGACGCAGGTACGACGAGCGTTCGGGCAATGGTCTTTGACCTTGCCGCAAGACAGTTTATCTTTACGGCGCAACAGGAAGTGGGGCAGAGTTTCCCGCAGAGCGGCTGGGTGGAACAGGACGCGGGGGAGGTCTTCTTCAAGGCCGCGTACGTCCTCAACCGCTGCCGCAGTGCCGTTGACGAACGGGAGATCGCGGGCATCGGCATCGCCAACCAGCGCGAGACCGTCGTCCTGTGGGACAGCGAGACGGGTGAACCCGTGGCGCCCGCCATCGTGTGGCAGTGCCGCCGCACGAGCGCGTTCTGCGCCTCCGTTCCGCCCGAAATGCGCGAAAGGATCCGCGAAAAGACGGGCCTTCCCGTGGATGCCTACTTTTCGGCGAGCAAGATCCGCTGGCTCCTCGATCACGTTCCCGCGGCTCGGGAACTTTTGGCGCGCGGCAGGCTGCGTGCGGGGACGGTGGACAGCTTCCTCATCTGGCGGTTCACCGAGGGGAAGAGCTTCGTCACCGACCACACCAACGCCTCCCGCACCATGCTCTTCAACATCCATACCCTTTCCTGGGACGGGGAGCTTCTGGACTATTTCGGCATTCCCGCCTCCATCCTGCCCGAGGTGCGCTCCTCCGATGCGCGCATGGGGGAGATGAAGCTCGGGAGCGTCCTTCTGCCCCTCGCGGGGGTGGCGGGCGACCAGCAGGCGGCGCTCTTCGGGCAGGCTTGTACCGCCCGCGGCGACTGCAAGGTGACGTACGGCACCGGGCTATTCATGCTCTTCCACACGGGGGAGCGGTGCGTGCGCTCGGAGAGCGGGCTCATTTCGACCATCGCCTATACGCTCGGCGGCAGGACGTGTTACGCCCTCGAGGGCAGCGCCTTCAATGCGGGCAGCGGCATCCAGTGGCTTCGGGACGGGCTCGGTCTCATCTCTTCGAGTGCCGAGAGCGAACTTGTCGCCTCTTCCGTTCCCGATGCGGGCGGCGTCTGCTTTGTCCCCGCCTTCACGGGGCTCGGTGCGCCCTATTGGCGGAGCGACTGCCGCGGTCTCTTTTCGGGCATCACGCGCGGCACGACGCGCGCGCATCTCGTGCGGGCCGTTCTCGAGAGCATCGCCTTTGAGGCCAAGGAGCTTGCCGTCTGCATGGAAAAGGACAGCGGTTTTCACCTCACTCGTCTGAAGTGCGACGGGGGAGCGTCCGCCAATGATCTTCTGATGCAGTTCCAGGCGGATGTGCTGCACATCCCCGTCGATCGTCCCAAGGAGCGGGAGAGTACGGCGCTCGGAGCGGCGCTGCTGTGCGCGTGCGCGCTGGGGCTTGCCGATGAGACGTCTGCGGCCGGGATGCGGGAAGGGGAAAAGCTGTTTTTGCCTTCTCCCGACGAAGAGCGCTTCAATGCCCTCTATCTGGACTATTTGCAGGCCGTTCGCCGCTCGCTCCTTTGATTTTTCCCGTTTGCATAGTACTATGCGTGACATAATGTCAGACATAATACATAATAACATGAAAAAATCTCCCCGTCCGAATAGACGGGGAGATTTTTATCGGTCAAAAGTTCGGGCTTTTCCGGTCACCCTCAGCATTTGCAGCAGGGCGACGGAGAAGCAAACTCATCCCACTCTTCTTACGAAGGGATGATAGTCGAGGATGCGCTCGATCTCGTCGAGAATGTCCTGCGGCAGGGTGAGTCCGCTCGCCGCCGCATTCGCCTTGAGCTGTTCCGCTTTGCTTGCGCCCGTGATGACGGAAGTCACTTCCTTTCGGCGCAGGATCCAGGCAAGCGCCAGCACGGAGAGGGGAACGTGGAGCTCCTCGGCAAGGGGCAGAAGGCGCTCCACTTTGTCGAGGTTTTCCTCCGTCAGAAGGTGATTGATCTGCTTATCCGCCTGCCACGTCGCGCGCGAGCCCTCGGGGATGGGTTTTCCTTTGCGGTACTTGCCCGTCAGAAGGCCCTGTGCGAGGGGGGAGAAGGTGGTGATGCCCACGCCGTTCTTTGCGCAGATGCCCATGATCTCGTCCTCGATGTAGCGGTCGGCCATGTTGTACTGCGGCTGGATGACGGAGAGCGGGCGAAGGCCGTTCTCTTTGACGATGTGCAGCGCCTCGTTGATCTGCACGGGCGACCATTCGGAGACGCCGTAGTATAACACTTTGCCTGCGGCGACCAGATCGGAGAGCACCTGCATGGTCTCCTCGACGGGCGTGGTGGGGTCGAAGCGGTGGCAGAAGTAGAGGTCCACATAGTCGAGCCCCAGATTTTTCAGCGATCTGTCGAGTTGTTCGATGATGTGTTTGCGGGAAAGGCCCCAGTCGTTGGCGCCGGGTCCCATCGGGAAGAACACTTTGGTGGAGACGACGTATTCATTCCGCGCGTGCTCGCGGAGGCAGCGGCCCAAAAAGCGCTCCGCTTCGCCGCCCGAGTAGGCGTCCGCGCAGTCGAAAAAGTTGACGCCGAGGTCAAACGCCGCGTTCACCGTCTCCTTGGCCTTCTCCTGTGCGTCGCTGCCCGCAAGCTGCGTCACCCAGCTCCCGAGCGCGATCTCGCTCACTTTGAGTCCCCATTTTCCTAAATTGCGATACTTCATGTTGATCCCTCGTTTTTCTTTGATTGTACCATAAGGTGCAAAAAAAAGCAAACGGAGCGCGTAAGATCCCGTTTGCTTTATCTCGTTCTGAATGTTTGCGCCGTCTTGGGGCGGCGTTTGGGGCGTTTCGTGCGCCGTATGCCGCTTGCGTGAAGGCGTGGCAGCCTCGGGCGGGATGCGTGTTCGTTTACGGCTGCGGCTGCAGCGGGGGATGGAGCATCCGCTTTTCCTCTCCGCGATAGGAGAGTTTGAGTCCGATGGGGGTGAGGATGGAGGAGAGCAGGATGATGAGGATGACGAAGGGGAACACCTCGGGCGCGACGAGCCCGCTCGCAACGCCCCGCTCCGTGCAGATGAGGACGACCTCCGCCCGCACCATCATGCCGAGCCCGACGCGCAGAGAATCGCGGAAGGAGAAGCGGCAGATCTTTGCGCCCAGCCCGCAGCCGATGAGCTTGCCGAGGAGCGCTGCCGCCACATACACGAGGCCGAATGCCAGGAAGGCGGGCGTGATGCGGCTGAAATATTCGATGTTGGCGATGCCGATGTTGGCAAAGAAGATGGGGGAGAAGAAGAGGTATCCCATCGTGTCAACCTTGGATTCGACGTAGGGCGTTTCGGCAAGGGTGCCGCCCAACAGGATGCCTGCGATGTACGCGCCCGTGATGTCGGCCACACCGAAGAGCTTTTCCGCCGTATAGGCATACACGAAGCAGGCGGCAAGGGAGAGGATGGGCACGCGGCGGTTGTGGGGGGCGCGGCGCTCCATGATGTTGAAGAGCTTTCTCAATCCCACGCCGACGGCGATGGCGACAATGAAGAAGGCGACGATCTTGACGGTCGTCATGCCCGCGTTGGGGTGGAACCAATCCCAGCCCGCCTCTTCGCCGCCCGAGGCAAAGCCCGTGAGGACGGAGAGGATGACGATGCCGAGGACGTCGTCGATGACGGCCGCCGCAATGATGGAGGTCCCGACTTTCCCATCGAGTTTCCCGAGCTCTTTTAAGACGGCGACGGTGACGGAGACGGAAGTCGCCGTCAGGATCGCCCCGTAGAAGAGGTTGGAGAGGACGTTCTCAAACCCGAAGAAGAGGGAGGAGACCAGCCAGCCGAAGAACATGGGCACGAGCACGCCCAGCGTCGTGATGACGACGGAGGCGGCGCCCGTCTGCCTGAGCTGTTTTAAATCGGTCGTCAGCCCCGCCGAGAACATGATGAGCACGACGCCGATCTTGCTCATTACGCTGAGGATAAACACCATGTCCTCGGTGAAGAGAAGGTTCTGGAGGGGCTCCCACGGGATGTATTCGAGGAGGCCGATGAGGATGCCCGCAAGGAGCATCCCGATGACCGCCGGCATCCCGATGCGGTGCGCACCGAGGCCCATCAGCTTGCTCAGACACAGGATGAGGGCAAGGGGAAGTAAAATTTCAAATGCCTGCATAGTGTATTCTCTCTTTGCCGCCGTTCAGGCGGTCGTCTGCCGCGAAAGAGCGGCATTTTTTCCGCAACTTATTATAGCCGTTTTTGCGCAAAAGGCAAGTGTTTGGGACGGGAGCGGAGGCGCTTTTTGCAACTTTTTGCTCGGTATTTCCCCGTTTGCGGCGGGCAGCGGGCGGCGGCGGAAAATGACACGAGGGAACGCTTGTCAAAGCGGGGAAAATATGGTATAATAACAGCGTATGTTTGAGATCACGGAGCCCGTTCCCAAGGAGCGGGCGAGCCTTATGAATCCCGTCGTGCTCGCCTTTGTGGGCGATGCCGTCTATACGCTGCTCGTGCGCACGGAGCTCGCGGTAAACAGTGCCGCCAAGGCGAACGAGCTCAATAAACGGGCGGCCGAGATCGTCTCGGCACACGGGCAGAGCGGCGCGCTCGAGCGGATGCTCCCCCTCCTCACCGAGGAGGAGGATGCCGTCTACCGCCGCGGCAGGAACGCCAAAAAGACGACCAGGAGCAAGAATGCCTCGGTCGCGGACTATGTCCGTTCGACGGGCTTTGAAGCGCTTTTGGGCTATCTCTATCTCACGGGGCAGACGGAGCGCATCCGGGAGTTGTTTGCCCCCAAGGAGGATGTATGAAAACGGAGGGAAGAAACGCCGTTTTAGAACTTTTAAAGACGGATAAGACGATCGAAAAGATCTTGCTGGAGCGCGGCGCACAGGGCTCTCTGGGGCGCATCTTTGCGATGGCGCGCGAGAAGGGCGTCCGCGTGCAGTTCGTCACGAGGGAGGCGCTCGATCGGGAGAGCCGCGAAAAGCGCCATCAGGGCGTCATCGCCTTCACGACGGACTACGAGTACGCCGATCTTTACGATCTCCTCTCCGAGAAAGAGAACAGCCTCGTCATCCTCTGCGACGGCATCGAGGATGTGCATAACTTAGGCAGCATCCTCCGCGTGGCGGAGTGCGCGGGGGCGGACGGCGTCGTCATCCCCAAGGCCCGCGGGGCAAGCGTCACCGAGGCGGTCGTGCGCATCTCGGCGGGCGCCGCCGAGCATATCAAGGTCGCCAAGGTCGCCTCGCTGAATGCCGCCATCGAAACGCTGAAGAGCCGCGGCTATTGGGTGTACGCCTTGGAGGCGGGCGGCGAGAGCATCTACGACTGCGATTTAAAGGGCAAGGTCGCCCTCGTCGTGGGCGGGGAGGACAGCGGTGTCAAGCGCCTCACGCGCGAAACGTGCGATAAAGTCCTCTCCCTTCCGCTGTTCGGAAAAGTCAATTCCCTCAACGCCTCGGTGGCGCTGGGGATCGCGGCTTATGAGGTGGTGCGTGCAAGACTCGGAACGTGACGAAGCGCTCGTCGGACGGGCGCAGCAGGGGGATGCGGAGGCAACGGAACAGCTTCTGCGCCGCTATGCGGGCACGGTGCGCGCCCATGCGCGCCGCTTCTTCCTCGCGGGGGGAGAGACGGACGACCTCGTCCAGGAGGGCATGATCGGGCTGTATGCCGCCGTGCGAGGATACCGCCCCGAGGAGGGCAAGAGCTTTAAAAACTTTGCCTATCTCTGCGTGCGGCGGCACATCCTGGATGCGGTAAAGCGCTCCGCCCGCCGCAAGAACGGCCCCTTGAACGAGTCGGTCTCCCTCTTCGATCCCACGCTGGGGGATCGGGCAGAGGAGGGCTCGCCCGAGGACATGGTCCTGGAGAGCGAGGCACAGCGGGAATTTCGCCGCCGCCTTTTAAAGGAGCTCTCCGACTTCGAGTTCCGCGTCGTGACGATGTATCTCGAAGGCATGAGCTATGCAGAGATCTGCGAGGCGACGGGCAAGAGCGTCAAGAGCATCGACAACGCCCTCTCGCGGGCCAAGAAAAAATTGCAGTCCGTCTATACGGAGGACGGACGGTCAGGAGAATGAGGAGGAGAGGATGCACACGTCTCTCTATCGGCGGTACCGCCCGCAGACCTTCGGGGAAATGGTGCGGCAGGAGCACGTCGTCAAGGTGCTCCAAAATCAGATCGAACAGAACGCGGTGGGGCACGCCTATCTCTTTTCCGGTCCCCGCGGTACGGGCAAGACGACCATCGCCCGTATCTTTGCGCGCGCCGTCAACTGCGAACATCCCGTAAACGGCTCGCCCTGCGGCGAATGTGCCGTCTGCCGTGCGCTCTCGGAGGGCAGTCTCGACATTTTGGAGATCGACGCCGCCTCCAACAACGGCGTCAACGAGATGCGCGATCTGCGCGAAAAGGTGCAGTACCCGCCCGTTTCGGGGAAGTATAAGGTGTACATCGTGGACGAGGTGCACATGCTCACGGACAGCGCCTTCAACGCCCTTCTTAAGACGCTCGAGGAGCCGCCCGCCCACGCCATCTTTATTTTAGCGACCACCGAGCCGCACAAGATCCCCGCGACCATCCTCTCCCGCTGTATGCGGCTGGACTTCAAGCTCATCCCCGAAGAGGACCTCGAAGCGCACTTGAAGCGCATCCTCGACGGCATGGGGAAGGAGTACGAGGAGGAGGCCGTCGCTGCCATCGCCCGTGCAGGCGCGGGGAGCGATCGCGATATGCTCTCCATCGCCGAAATGTGCATCGCCTACGAGGACAAGCTCACCTATCGGGGCGTCTCCGAAGTGCTGGGAGCGGCCGATTTTTCCGAAACGCTCGCCCTCACCGAGGCGCTGCTTATCTCCGATATGCCCTCGGCGCTCGAGGGGGTGGAGCGCATCCTCTCGTCGGGCAAGGCGGTGGGGGTGCTCTTAAAAGACCTGATGGCACAGCTCAACCGCGTCGCCGTCGCAAAGACCTGCCGCACGGCGGAAAAGCTCTTGTCCCTTCCCGGGGAACAGTTTGCCCGCCTCAAGGCGGTCGCCGAGAAGGCGGACGGACGGGCCGTCCTTCGCGCCACCGAAGTGCTTGCCAAGGCCGAGACGGATATGCGCTTTGTCTCGTCGCCGCGCGTGTGTCTGGAGACGGCGGTCATGCGCATCGCCCTCCCCGAAGAGGACATGAGCACGGACGCGCTCCTGGTGCGCCTCAACGCATTGGAGCGGAAAATAAAGGAGGGCGCCTTTGCTGCTCCCGCGGTTCCCCTTGCACAGGCGCAACCTTCCGTGCAGCCATCGGCCGGGCATTCGGCGGTACGGGAAGCAGAGCCGCCCGCAGCCGCCCCCTCGGCGGACGCATCGGAGGATGTGCCTCCCTTCCCCGAGGAGGAACCGATCTTTGAAGAGGCGTATTTCGCGGATGAGCCTGCCTCCGCGCGGGAGGTTCCGCCAGCGCCGTCCGTACAGAGGCAAAAGTCCGCAGCTGCCTCTGCGGCCCGGGGGAGTACGGCCCCCGCGGCAGTCCCCCCGGCAGACGCTGGAGCACCCGTGCAGACGGCAAAGCCCGCGGCAGCCCCGCCGGCAGGCGCGGCAGGCGCAGGAGCGGAGGTCATGTTCGGCAAGTTCGTGCGCACGTTGAGAAAGACGAGCCGCAACGGCGTCCTGTTCACGATGTGCTCCGACCTTGCGCCCGTCTTTGAAGGCGGTACGCTCGTGCTCTATACGGAGAGCGGCACCATTGCCCGTTCGCTCGCGCGCGCGGAGCACCGTGCCGTCATGGCGGACGTGTTTGCGCAGGTGGGCATCACCGACTTTGAAGTGCGCCTGAAGGGGGCGGATGCGCCTCAAAAGGCGAATGCGGCGGAACAGCTCAAACGGGATTTTCCCGATTACCCCATTGAGATTAAATAAAAGGAGAAGCAGACTATGGCAGGATACAGAGGCGGTATGGGAGGGGCTGCGGGAATGCAGAACCTCATGAAGCAGGCACAGAAGATGCAGGAGGAGATGCGCGAAACGGAAGCGCTCCTCGACGATTGGGAGATCGTCGGAACGGCGGGCGGCGAGGCTGTCGTCGTGTACATGAACGCCAAGAAGAAGATCGACGGCATTGAGATCGACAAGTCGGTCATCGATCCCGAGGACGAGGAGATGCTCGAAGATCTCATCCTCGCCGCCATCAACGATGGCTACAAGAAGGCGGACGCCGTCTTTGAGGAGAAGATGGGCAAGTTCGGCGGCCTCGGCGGCATGGGGGGTCTCCTGTAAGTGGAAGTCTTTATCGAGCCCATCGGCAGGCTCATCAACGAGCTCACCAAGCTCCCGGGCGTGGGACAAAAGACGGCGCAGCGCTATGCCTACCGCATCATTGCGATGCCGGAAGGGGAGGCGCGTGCCTTTGCGGAGGCCATCCTCGGCGTCAAACAGCGCGTGCACTTCTGCAAGATCTGCGGCAATTTCACGGAGGGGGAGGTGTGCGAGATCTGCAAGAGCCGCGATCCCTCCGTCATCTGCGTCGTCAAGGAGCCCAAGGACGTCATCGCCCTTGAAAAGCTGCACGAGTTCAAGGGGGTGTATCACGTCCTGCACGGCGTCATCGACCCCATGAACGGCGTGGGTCCCAACGACATCCGCATCCGCGAGCTCTTGTCCCGCGTGCAGGAGGGGAACGTTTCGGAAGTCATCATGGCGACCAATCCCGACGTCGAGGGCGAGGCGACGGCGATGTATATCGCAAAACTTCTGAAGCCGCTCGGCGTCACGGTGACGCGCCTCTCGCGCGGCATCCCCATCGGCTCGGAGCTCGAATATGCGGATGAAGTGACGCTGACGCGCGCCCTCATCGAACGAAAGGAAATTTAACGACTATGAAGATATCCGTCTTGGGGTGCGGGCGCTGGGGTTCCTTCATCGCCTGGTACCTTGCCCAACAGGGCAACGACGTCTGTTCCTGGGGTCCGGAGGACGACTGGTCCTACCGCGTGCTCAAGGAGACGGGCAGAAATGAATATGTCACGCTCGACGAGCGCATCACGCTCTCGTGCGATCTCGAATTTGCAGTCAGGCGCGCGGAGGTCATCGTCATCTCCATCAGCTCGCAGGGGCTGCGTGGCTTCATGCAGCGCATCATGAAGTACCCTGTTTCAGACAAGGTCTTTGTGCTGTGCATGAAGGGCATCGAGGTGGAGACGGGCA
>QAKM01000072.1 GCA_003343805.1 Bacillota bacterium
GGGCGGCGCGTCGTCGGGCCCTAAAGGCGGTTCTTCGTCGGGGAAGTCCTGCGGCGCGGGCCTGCCGTACTGCGGCTCCTCGTCGGGCGCGCCCTGTGCATCTACGTCGACAAACTTGGTGCATTCGCCGATGAAGCGGAGCTGCACTCTGCCCGTCGAGCCGTTTCTGTGTTTGGCGATGATGAGTTCCGCCGCCCCCTTGACGACCTCGTTCTTGGCAAGCTCTTCGGCGGTCGCCGTGACATCGGGGCGGCTGATGAAGAGGACGATATCGGCGTCCTGCTCGATGGCGCCCGATTCACGCAGGTCGGAAAGCTGCGGCTCCTTGGTCTGGATACGTCTGAGCTGCGAGAGCGCAATGACGGGAACGTCGAGCTCCTTTGCCATGATCTTGAGTTCGCGCGTGATGCTTGCGATCTCCTGCTGGCGGTTCTCGCTGTTCTTTGCCTCGCCGCCCATGAGCTGGATATAGTCGATCATGATGAGATCGAGCCTGCCTTCGCTGCTCTTCAAGCGGCGGCATTTGGAGAGGATCTCCGCAGGCGTGACGCGCGAAGAGTCGTCGATGAAGATCTTGCTCTTCTGCATCCTGTCGGATGCGAGCATGAGCTTCTTCCAATCGGACTGCTGAAGTTTGCCCGAGAGCGCCTTCTCCATGCTCACATTCGCGTAGGCGCACATGAGGCGCTGCACGATCTGGATGCGCGGCATTTCGAGTGAGAATACCGCCGCGACGCCGTTCTTGTGCAGGCAGGCGTTTTCAACGATATTCATGGAAAGCGACGTCTTGCCCATGCCGGGACGGGCGGCGAGCACGATGAGGTCAGACTTTTGCAGGCCGTTCGTGATGCGGTCGAAATGCTTGAATCCCGTCTCCACGCCGCGGAAGGCGTTGGGGTCGGACTGGATGTTCTCGAACTTGCCCAGAACTTCCTGGATGGTCTCGCCGTCCTCCATACCGACGAGGGCATTGTTGTCCTCGCGCTTGGAGATGTCGTAGACGGCCTTTTCCGCAAAGGAGATGGCGTCTCGCTCCTCCTCCCCCTTCATGCTGTTTTCGATGATGTCCTTCGCGGCGCGGATGAGCGCGCGGTTGACGGCATCGCGGCGCACGATGGTAAGATACTGCTTATAATTGGCGGCAGAGGGCGTGATCTGCGCAAGTTCCGTGATGTATTGGAGTCCGCCCGCCCGTTCGAGCTTTCCGTCGCGCTCCAACCGGTCGGTCAGCGTGACGACGTCGACGGGCACGCGGCCGCCGTAGACGGCGCGCATTGCATTCAGGATCTCGCGGTGAGACTCCTGATAGAAATCCTCTTCGCGGAGCTGCTCCAAAAGTTCGGACTGGATCTCCTCATCGATGAGGATACAGCCGAGGAGCGCCGCCTCCGCGTCGAGATTGTGGGGCATCTGATTGATCGCCATGATATTCCGCTCAGTCGATCATCGCCTCAAAGGAATTGAGGGCATCCTCAAATTCCTTCATGGCGGCAAGGAAGGTCTCTTCCTTAGTAAGGTCTGCGCCTGCACCCTTCAGGAGCGAGACGGGATCGGTGCTGCCGCCCCCCGAGAGGAAGGTGAAATATTTCTCGATGGCGGGAGCGCCCTCCGACAAGATCTTGTTGGCGATGCAGATGGCTGCCGTGATGCCCGTTGCATACTTGTAGACGTAGAACGCACGGTAGAAGTGCGGGATACGCGCCCATTCCGTCGCGATTTCGGGATCGTAGGTGACGGCGTCGCCGTAGTACTTCTTGTTGAGCCCGTCGTAGAGGGAGGAGAGATTGTCCTTGTTGAGGGGCTCGCCCGCCTCTGCCATCGCGTGCGCCTTCTCTTCAAATTCTGCGAACTGCGTCTGGCGGAAGAGCGTCGTTCGGATCATGTCCATGAAGTAGTTGAGAAGGTACTTCTTTAATGCCTTGTCCTCCGTCGTCTTGAGAAGGTACTTTAAGAGCAGCACTTCGTTGACGGTGCTGGCAACTTCTGCGACGAAGAGCGTATAGTTTGACTTGGCATAGGGCTGGCGGCTGTTGGAGAAATAGCTGTGCAGCGCGTGGCCCATCTCATGCGCGATGGTAAAGACGTTGTGCGTCGTGGGCTGATAATTCAAAAGAACATAGGGATGGCATCCGTAGATGCCGATGGAATACGCGCCGCTGCGCTTGCCTTCCGTCTCACAGACGTCGATCCAGCGCTCGTCGCGTCCCCGTCTGAGGAGCGCATTGTACTCCTCTCCGAGGGGCGCAAGGCCCTTCAAGACGAGCTCGAACGCATCCTCGTAGGAAAGTCGCAGCTCGGCATCCTCCACGAGCGAAGGATAGATATCATACATATGCATTTCGTCGTAGCCGAGCACACGCTTGCGGATGTGCATATAGCGGTGCATGATGGGCGTCGCGTCGTTGACGGCCTTGATGAGATTGCGGTAGACGCTCTCATCGACATCCTCGCCCAAAAGCGATTTCTGCAGGCAGCTTTCATAGCCGCGGACGTTCTTGTAGAAGATATCCTTCTTGATACTTCCGTAATACGTCGCTGCAAGCGTCCCGAGGATCTTGCCGTAGGCAGAATAGAAGAGACGGAATGCCTCGGCGCGCTTTTCGCGGTCCTTGCCGCTCATGATCATGGAGTAAAGCCCGTTGGTGATCGTCTGCTTCTTGCCCTCATATTCGATCTCGGGCGCGTTGAGCTCGGCATTGTCGAGCAGCCGAACACGTCGTTTGCAACGGACATGGGCTCGGACGTCTGCGCAAGGATGCGCTCCTCCGCCTCGGAAAGGATATACTTTTTTTCTGCGATCAGACGGGTGAGCATATAGTCGTAGTCCTTGAGGCGCTCATCGGCCGCAAAGGCACGGAGCGTCTCTTCGGGGAGCGCGGTGAGTTCGGGCGTCACAAAGGAAGTCTCCATCGAGAACTTCGTCAGAACGCCCATCATCTTGCCCATGTACCCCATGTACTTGGTGTTGCCGACGTCCTCGTCGTGCTTTAAGAAGGCATAGAGATAGACGCGCATGGCCTCGACGGAGAGTGCCTCCTCCGCTTCAAAATAGGCAACGAGATTTTCCACGGTGTTGAGCGTACCGCGGTACTTTGCAAAGTCCATCTTGGGCGCGAGCGCCTGGAAGGCAACTTCCCATGCCTCATCGGACGGGAAAATATCTTCCACCGCCCACTTATATTTTTGTTCTACTTCCGTTCGTTTCATAAAATTCCTCCATGTGATGGTTGTCTGTGATCAGAGCGGCTGCAAAGCGCTCAGTTCTTAAAGCTGTGGATGGGCGCCGGGATGAGCCCCCCGCGGGAGACGAACTTCTCCGCAGAACCCGTATGAACGGGCATGACGGGAGCGCGCCCCAAAAGGCCGCCGAAGCTCACCTCATCCCCCACCTTCTTGCCGTAAGCGGGGATGATGCGCACCGCCGTCGTCTTGTTGTTGATCATGCCGATCGCGGCTTCATCCGCGATAATGGCGGAGATGGTCGACGCAGGCGTATCGCCGGGGATGGCGATCATGTCGAGCCCTACCGAGCAGACGCAGGTCATCGCCTCTAACTTGTCGAGCGAGATCTTACCGGCCTGCGCCGATTCGATCATGCCGATATCCTCCGAAACGGGAATGAACGCACCCGAAAGCCCGCCCACGCGCGAGGAAGCCATGACGCCGCCCTTCTTGACTGCGTCGTTGAGCATTGCAAGCGCTGCCGTCGTGCCGTGACAGCCGACAACTTCGAGGCCGAGCTCCTCCAAGATATGCGCAACGGAATCTCCCCGTGCGGGGGTGGGCGCGAGCGAGAGATCGACAATGCCGAAACGGGCGTTGAGGCGCTTGCTCGCCTCCCGGGCGATGAGCTGACCCGCGCGCGTGATCTTGAATGCCGTGCGTTTGATGGTCTCCGCGGCATCCGTGAGGTCGGCGTCCGGCACAAACTTCAAGGCGTGCTGGACGACGCCGGGGCCCGAAATGCCCACGTTGATGACGGTATCCGCCTCTCCCGTGCCGTGGAAGGCACCTGCCATGAAGGGGTTGTCCTCCACCGCGTTGCAGAACACGACGAGCTTCGCGCAGCCCAAAGAGTCGTTATCTTTGGTGAGAAAAGCGGTATCGAGGAAGATCTGCCCCATCGTGCGGACGGCATCCATGTTGATGCCCGAGCGCGAGGAACCGACGTTGACGGAGGAGCAGAGCCGCTCCGTCGTAGCGAGCACGTCGGGGATGCTCTTTAAGAATACTTCCTCGTAGTCGGCCGTGCCCTTCTGCACGAGCGCGGAATAGCCGCCCAAAAAGTCGATGCCGAGCTCCTTTGCGGCACGGTCAAGTGCGCGCCCGACAAGAGCGCTCTTTTCGGGGAAAGCCGCCGTGACGAGCGAGACGGGCGTCACGGAGACACGCTTGTTGACGATGGGAATGCCGTATTCCAGGGAGAGCTCCTCCGCCGTGGGAACAAGCTTTTCCGCCTTCTTCATGACGCGGTCGTAGACGGCCTGCGCCGTCTCCTCCGCGCTCCCGCGGATGCAGGAGAGAAGGGAGATGCCCATCGTCACCGTGCGGATGTCGAGGTGCTCCTTTTCGACCATGTCGATGGTTTCAATGACGTCGAATTTGCTGAACATGACCGCTCCTCAGATGTTGTGCATGGCGTTGAAGATGTCCTCATGCTGGATCCGGACGCTCATGCCTATCTCCTTGCCCATCTCTTCGAGGGCTGCGGCGAGCGAAACAAAGTTCTCGCTTGCCTCCGAGGTGTCCACCATCATGATCATGGCAAACTGTTCGCCGAGGATGGTCTGCGAAATATCCTCGATGTTGATGTTGCGTTCATACAGGAAGCCGCTCACCTTGGCAATGATGCCGCGGCGGTCGGTCCCCGTGACCGTTACAACTGCACGCATTTATACTTCTCCTTGTTGTGTGGTTTGTTGCTGTATCACTGTTTCGCCCTCTGTTTCGTGCGGAGTCAGGATCTCGTACTCAAGCAGAAGATTGCCCTGCGTGACGAGCTTGACCATGTCGCCCGCGCGGAAGGGCGGGAACTCCTTCTCCCCGTCCACATAGATATGGCGGTACATGATCTCATCCCGTTTGATGTTCTTGACGCCGAACACGGCGACGTTGACATCCACGCCGTCGCGCGTCGTCCAGTCCTCGATGTCCACAAAGGGAAGGACGGCGCTCTCCTTGAGCCCCTCCGAGAAGAATCGGAGCATCTTGCAGTAGCTTCGCACCCTCTTCAGGCAGATCCCGACATACGGGAAGCAGAAGATGAGATAGAGCGCCATGAGGACGCTCGTCACCGCAACGATGATGTTTCCACGCTCGTCGTGATACGGCAGCCTCAGATACAGGATGACGCACGCCAGAAAGCCCGCGGCGACAACGCCCGTGACGATCCAGAAGATGAGAAAGAGTTTTCGTTTTTGCTTGACCGCATCCAGAAGATCGCGGTCGGAATACAGTCTGATCATATTACTCCGTGATGAACAGCACGCCGAGCGTATTGCGCCCGCAGTGCCCCGTGATGACGGAACCCGCCACCGTCTCCAGGACTTCGTCAAAGGTAAAGAGTTCCTTTACCTTTTGGCGCGCGACGTCGATGACGCTCTCATCGGCATAGCTGTGCGTGATGAAACAGCGGGTTTTGTCGTAATTGGGATACATTCTTGCAAGGTCGTCGATGTAGGAGGCGATGCACTTTTCTATGCTGCCCCGGAGCTTCTTATCGGCGACGAGCTGGCCTTCCTTCATCTCGATCATGGGATGGATCTTGAGGAGATTTGCGCCGTACATCGTCATGCGGGAGCAGCGGCCGCCCTTGTAGAGATAGTCGAGCCGGTCCGGAACGAAGGAGGTGTTCACCTTGGGCGCCACAGCCTTGGTGACTTCGACGATCTCCTCCGCACTCTTTCCCGCATCGCGGAGATCGCACGCCTTCATGACGACGAGGCCCTGCCCCGTGGAAAGCCCCATCGAATCGACGACGAACACCTTGCCCGGAAAGGCTTTGGCCGCTTCCACCGCATAGTGGTGTGCAGAGGACGCCTTGACGGAAATATTGTAGTGGATGACCGTCTTGCCAGCCTCGACGTAAGGGCGGAAGAAGTCCTCGTAATCGGCAATGCTCGGGGTAGACGTCTTGGGGAGCTCCCCCGTCTTTTCCACATAGGCAAAGATGTCCTGCGGGGTGATGTCCACGCCGTCGCGGTAGGTCGTGCCGCCGAGAATGACGCAGAGCGGCGCAATGCCGATGCCGCGCTTTGCAATGCTTTCGCCGAGATCGCAGGTGCTGTCCGCCGTGATCTGAATGTTCATAGTTTCCTCCGTATCTTTGTAAATGTTCACACGCTGCCGAAGTGCCAGAAATGCACCCAGCCCGTGATGAAATCCTTGTGTTGGAGCGCGAAATCGGGAACCACGCCCACGACATCGCCAAGCGGCAGGCATCCGACGTAACGGGAATCCTTGCTGTCGGAACGGTTGTCGCCGAGGAAGAACATCTCCCCCTCTCCCACCGCAACGGCAGAAAAGTCCCCCGTCTGCCCTGTGGTATAGTCCTCCCGCAGGACGAAAAAACGTTCCTCGCCCGCCTGCTTCAAATAGACGGTGCCGTTTTCCGAGCACACCACATCCCCCTCGAGGGCAATGACGCGCTTGATGATGTAGCGCTCCTCCCCCGGGTCGCGCTGAAAGAGATCGGGGTGACCGGTAACGTCGATGACGACGATATCGCCGCGTTCCGGCATGGCCCCCTTTTCTATATAGATGGCATCGCCGCTGAAGAGCGTATCCTCCATCGATCTGCCGTCTACGATAATGAGGCGGTAGGTGAGCGAAAACCAGAGATCGGCGCAGAGAATGACGGCGAGCAGCGCAAGGACGACCGCCAGGATGACGGACGAAGTGCGGCTCGCGCGGTCGGATGATGCGCGGAGCATCGGGGGGCGTTTTGCCATTATTCCTCCTTGGGAAAGACGCGGCGGACCCGGCGCTTGAGATCGTCCGGGGCGAGCATGATCACTCTGCCGCAGGTGAGACATTTGATCTTATAGTCGGCGCCCGTGCGCACGACCTCCCACCTCGTTCCGCCGCAGGGATGCGGCTTCTTGGTCTCGACGACATCGCCGATGGAAAAGATCAGAGCCATAACAGATTGTTGATGAGGACGTCTCCTTCGCCCTGAAAGACGACGGATACCGTGCCGCGGAAGGAAGCGAGCGATGCCCCGCGGTCGGATTTGAAATCGGCGGCGTCGGCAAGGAAGCTCTTCCATTTGCCCCCGCCTTGCACGAAGAACGTCTCGGTATAGCCCGTCTCCTCCTCAACATCGGAATAAAAGACGACTTTGAGCACGGCGTCCTTTTCCGACCAGGCGTCAAAGCGGAAGGAAGCCCCCTCCGACGGTTCAAAGCGCGGTTCGCTCACGCGGTAGGTGATGATGCCCGTGCGCGTCGTGACCCCCGGGATGCCCCCGTAGCCGGGAAGCAGTTCGAGGTCGACGTGATCGGAATCGGAGAAGCAATCGGCAATGCTGCCCGCCCGCCGGCGGAACGCCGCAAAGCCGATCGTGCCCTGCTCGCTCGTGTAGAAGATGCGGCTCTTCATGCAGCCACGGTGATGTTCCCCGAGGTTGACCTCCTGGATCTTGGAAGTGACGGAGAAGCCGTTGCTGTATCGGACAAAGGTATAGACAAGTGCCTTCTCGCTCCCCTCGTACACATCGAGCGGGAACACGAAGGTATTGTCCTTTCCCATCATGCGGGCGTCGCCGAGCTTTCTCGTCCAGTCGCGCGCCTTGAAGGTCGCGGTGTTCTCCGTATAGAAGATGCCGCATTCTGCGACTTTCCCCATCGGATCGTAGGCTGCGCGGACCTTGAAGCTGCCGTCCTCGCTCGAAACGGAAAAACTGACGGGCTTGCTCAAAAAGACGGAATGCTTCTTTAAAAATTTATCGAGGAAAAGATCGATGTTGACGAAGGAATGCCTGCCGATGAGACCGTTCCCGTGGGCGGAATAGAGGATGGCCTTTTCCACTTCGGGATTGATCTGCTGGAAGGTATCGTAGACGCGGTCGTAATTGCACTTTTTGTCGTTGATGGCGCAAAGCATCATCACGGGACATTTGACGTAAGGCGCGTAGCTCTGCGAGTCGATCCCGGCAATGAAGCGGTGGCGCTCCTCCGAGAAGATGACGTTTCCGTTCTCGGAGAACTTTTCGATATCGCGGTAGGCGAGCCATCCGGCCGCCCCGATGGAGATGAAGCAGTCGATGGGCGCGTAGGGAGCGATCTTCCACAGGATCTCGCCGCCCGTTCTCAGCCCGACGGCGCCCGCCGCGGTGACTTCGGGCCGCTCCTTCAGCCAGCGCGCGGCATACCGCGCGACGCCCGTCCATTCGTACCAGCTCGTCTCGCGGGCGGTATTGTCCACATACTGCATGGCACGCCCGGCACGCGCATAGTTGGCGTAGTCGATGTCGCGGGGATAGATGGTATGACGCCCGTCGCCCAACTCTCCGCTGTAATCGACGCCGAGAACGGCGTACCCCTTCCTGATGAAGTGCATGACGAGCTTTTCGTCGCACGGGAAACCCGCCTCGAACAGGATGAGAACGGCCGGAAAACTGTCCAGCCCAAGCGGAGTGTAATACCGCCCGTAGATCTTGACGCGGCCATAATCGGTCTGACGGCCGAGGAAATAGACCCCGCGCATGACGGCGCCTTCCCGCTCCTCTTCGGGCAGAAATTCCTCATTGAGCGGAAGGCTGTCGTCAAAGTCCTTCCAGAGCGTGATGGGAGTTAAAATCATGTTCGCCAAAATGGATTACCTCACTCCGCGATGATCTGCGAGCCGTGTGTTTCGGTCGCCTTCTTTACGATGAGTTTCTTTTCGATCCTGTGCTTGAGTTCCTCGACGTGCGAGATGATGCCGATGGAGAAATGCTCGCCCTTGAGCCGTTCCAGACTGTCCATGACGGTATCCACAAGGTGCTCGTCGAGCGTGCCGAATCCCTCGTCGAGGAAGAAAAATTCGATGGGACGAAGGGAGCGCAGGCAGATCTCCGCCGAAAGGGAGAGCGCCAGCGAGAGCGATACGAGGAAGGTCTCCCCGCCCGAGAGCGTGTAGACGCCGCGCACCTTGCCACCGTTGAGGTTATCCCCCACGACAAAGCCGCTGTTTCCCCCTTCGTATCGGAGAAAATAGCGTCCGTCCGTCAGGGAGAGGAGCCTGCCGCTCGCATTTTCGGCAACGTTCTGCAGATATTCCTCCGCCACAAAATCCATGAAGCGGTTGCCCTCGAGGAGCTTTTTCAGCCGTTCCGCAATCTCGGCACGGCAGGAAGCCTTCTTCGCCTCCTCTTCGAGCGCACGTTTTTTCAAAAGAGCCTCTTCCCCGCGGCGAAGTTCGTCTCGGGCGAGCGCTGCGGCCTTTGCCGTCTCACCGAACGCCTTCTGACAGAGCGAAAGCTGCTCGCGTGCCGCTGAAAGCGCTTCCTCCGTGCCTTCGGAAAGATCGGCATCTGCAAGCTCCTTGAGCCGTGCAGATACGGCGGCATCCTCCGCCTTGAACCGGTCGAGCCTCTCGCGTGCTGCCTTCCCGTCGCCGTATTTTTCGGTGAGGGCCGTCGCCTGATCCGCCGAGGAAAGACCGGCCGCTTCCAGCGTCTCTTTGAGCCGCACCTTTGCGGCAACGAGCGCAGCTCCCGCGCTCAGCAGTTTTTCCTCGGCGGCCTTCAAGGAAGCCTCCAGACCGCTCACTTCCCGCCCGGCACGTTCACGTGCGGCGAGGTTGTGTGCGCGTTCGCGCTTCAGAGCGTCGAGCTGTTTTGCAAGGGCAGAGGCGCTTTCGCCGTTCCCCTCGGAAGGAACCAGCTCTTCGAGCTCCGCCTTGAGGCGGGTGCCGTTCTCCTGCAGGTGCATGAGGCGCTCGAGATGGGCGCGGTACAGCCCGCCCTTCTTTTCCAGCTCGATGAGCTGCCCGGAGAGCCGCTCGCGCTCGCGTTCCCGCGTAGAGAACTCTTCGCGAAGTGCCTTTAAACCGCTCTCCGCCGCGCAGCGCGCCTGATATTTCTGAATGAGGGGAAGCAGTTCTTCCGCCTCGGGATGGACTTGATAGACAGAGGAAAGCTCCTTCGCAAAAGTGGCGTATTCCTCTTTCAGAAGGGCATCCTTGGCCTTCTCTTCGAGGAACTCAAAATAATTTCCGCTCCCCAACTGCTTCTGACGGGCTTCGAGGGAGGCGCGTTCCTCCTCATAGGAAAAGCCCTTGAACTGTTTGGCTTCCTCCATGTACTCGGCACGCGCCGTATTGAGCTTCTTTTCCAGCTCTTCACGCCGCTTCTTCTGCTTCTCCGCCTGCTCGGCGAGCACAAGGCGCTCCGTCAGGGCAGAGAGCGCTTCATCGGCGGCCTTTTCATCCCACAGAGAGAGCGCTTTACCGTTCTCCCGTGCGGCGTCAAGGCGCTTTTGCGTGCTTTCGAGCAGGTCGCGTGCAGCCTTTTCCTCTTTTTCCGAACGAACGGCGTCCGAATGCGCCGTTACGGCGGCCGCAGCCCGTTCGAGGCGGCCGATCTCCCCCTCGAGGGCAGTCATTTCTCCGCGGACGCAATCGAGGCGGGCAGCCCGTTCCCGAAGGGAAGCCTGCTCCTTTGCACGCTCATAGAGGCCGGAAATACGCTTTTCCCGTTCCTGCGCGGAGGCGAGGGCAGCCGAACAGCGCTTTTCCTCCCCTTCGAGGGCCTCGAGCCGCTGTCTGAGCGCGGTATTGTTGTCTTCGCTCACCTCGGCAAAGGGTTCGAGGCGCGTTATCGCAAGTTTCTTTTCGTTTTCTGCCGCCGCACACGCCGCGTTCGCGCGCTTGACCAGGTTTTCGCCGTACTCTTCCAGATCGAAGAGCCGAGAGACGAGCTTGAGCCGTTCTGCCCGCGTAGAACGCACGAACTGCGCAAATTCCCCCTGCGGCAGGGCGATACACTTTTCAAAATCTTTCTGTTCGAGGCCGACGATACGCTCCAAGAACGCATTGCTCTCGGTAACCCCTTCCGAGCGGACGAGAAGCCCCTGCTCCACACGCTCGTAGACCTTGACGGTCTGGGAAGCATTCTTACGCTTGAGTTCGCGCTCGATGCGAAAGACGCGGCGGCTCCCTTCAAACGTGATCTCAAATTCAAAGCGGACATAGGCTTTGTCGCAGGAAAAATTGATGCAGTCCCCGACCGTCGTGGAACGGGAACGGGCGATCTTACCGTACAGTGCAAAGCCGATGCAGTCAAGAATAGTGCTCTTGCCCGAGCCGGTATCTCCGAAGATGCCGAAGATCCCGTACTCGAGGAGCCTGGAAAAGTCGATGACGGCGGGTTCGGAAAAGGAATTGATCCCGCAAAATTCCAATTTCAGCGGTTTCATGCTCCCTCCCCCAAGAGCTCCAGAAAGGCCGTCACCAGTTCTCCGCCCGGCTGCGTGCCGTAGATGCTCTCGTAATACTGCGTGAACAGCTCCTCTGCGGACAATTTTGCGCGGCTCTTGATCATAACGCTTGCCGATCCCTCCACCCTGGGGATGAGCGAGACGAGCCCCTCATTCGCAGCCCGAAGCATCCGCGTCTCCTCCGAAGTGAGCGGCTCTTTGAGATGCAGCGTAAGCTCGATATAGGCGTGATCGTATTGCTTTAAAAGCGCCTCGGCCTGTGCGGCGCCCGTGCATTCGAGGCGGACGAGCTGTCTGCCCGCACGGAGCGGGACAAGCTCCTTGACTTCCACCTTCCCGCCTTCGGTCGAAAGCAGGACAACACTCTTCTCGGCGCCTGCCTCGTCGAAGGAATATTGCAGAAGAGAGCCGCTGTAGCGGACATTCTTCATCTTCTGTACTTTATGCAGATGCCCGAGGGCAACGTAATCGAAATTTGCAAACAGAGAGACGGGAACGGCCCGGACGCCGCCCAGGTCGATGCCGCGTTCGCTTTCACTCGTCTTGCCGCCCGCGACAAAGAGATGGGACAGGAGGATGTGCGGCACGCCGCCGCGGAACCCCTGTTCCCCCGCCCCGATCCAACGGGCGACCTTTTCGGAGTAGCTCTCCTCCGTCTTTTCTTCCTTTAAGCGCGCCTCGTTGGGATAGGGAAGTGCGTTGATGTAGATGCGTTCCCCCTTTCGATCTTCGATGACGAGATAATTCTCCCCCGCCTCCACGGCACGGACGGGCCGGGAGGAACCGAGGGCGAAACGTCCGCCCCGGGGACCGAAGAGGTAGACGCCGTGCTCCTCCGCAATGGGAGCCGCAGCGGCGAGGCGCACCCCGTCGTCATGATTCCCGGGGATGACGACGACCGCTCTGTCTTCCCCAGCAAGCTCTTTGACGGCGTGAAAAAAGACCTCCTCCGCTTCGGCCGGCGGAAGATAGGTGTCGAATACATCCCCCGCGACGAGCACGACGGAGACGTCCTTCTCCCTGCAGATGGAGACGAGCTCTTTGAGTGCCTCGATCTGTTCGGGCAGGCGGTCCCGGTCCATGAGCCGCTTGCCGATATGCCAATCCGATGTGTGGAGAATGTTCACCCTTGAAAGCGTCCTTTCTTTCTGCCAAAACGCATTGCTTTTGACGGAAAGATATGTTATACTGTGAGACAGGACAAAACTGCCCCTTATAGTACTCTATTATACATCGGCCGCCCCGAAAAAGCAAGCGGATAACCGAAAGTTCGGAGATTTTGTATGTCATTCAGCGCCTATTCCAAAGAATTTACCGCAAATATGTACACGACGGTAGAAAATCAGTTCATCACGAAGTATCTGCCCCAGGCAGACGGGGATGCCGTGCGTGCCTACCTCTACGGGCTGTATCTGTGCAGCTGCAAGGATGAATTTGATTCGGGCGCAATGGCGAAACTTTTAAAGATCTCCGAAGAACGCCTTCGGGAGATCTTCGGATTCTGGGAGGAATGCGATCTCGTGCGCGTGCTCTCGAAAGATCCGCTCTTTGTGGAGTATCTCCCCGTCAATCCCGCCTTCGGGAAACCCAAGCCCGTCCGTGCGGAGAAATACGCCGCCTTCAACCGCGAGCTTTTAAAGCAGCTTCAGCGCGCGGGGAAGGACTTTAAGCCCTACGAACATCAGCGCATCCTGGAATTTTTGGAAAACTATCCGATGGAACAGGAGGCCTTCCTGCTCATTTCGGAATACTGCGTCAGAAAGGACGGCGAAAAACTCTCCTGTCAGCACATCCTGAACAAGGCAAAAAAGCTGTGCGAGGAACACAAATACACACTGGAACAGGTGGAGCGCGAACTCGCCGACTTCAACGAGAACGAGCGGGAACTCTCGCGCATCTATTCCCTCCTCGGCATCTACCGCAAACCGCAGGAGAGCGACTATCCCTTCCTCGAGCGGTGGAGAGAAGCGGGTGTGGAAGCGGGCGCCGTGGCGGCGTGTGCCGCCCATCTGAAAAAGGGCAGCATGACGACCCTGGACGCGCTCGTATCCGAACTCATCGAAAAGAACATTTCCGGCGAGAAAGAGGCCAGAGAATATCTCGACGAACGCACAAAAAAGGCCGACCTCGTCTTTCAGATCGGCCGGAAACTCGGCATCCGCATCCAGAACCCGCGCGCCTACATCGAAGAATATGCCGACAAGTGGCTGGAACACGGCTATGACGCGGACAGCCTCATGAAGATCGCCGCCTTCAGCTTTAAACTCGGATATGACTTTCAGGGCATGGACGGCATCGTCTCCTCGCTGTACGAGGCGGGGATCGTGGACGATCGAAGCGTTTCGGAACATATTGCCGCACGCGATAAGCAGCTCAAACTCCTGCAGTCGCTGCAATCGGTCTGCGGCGTCATCAAAAAGACACCGAGCGCCCTCGATATGATCGCTGCATGGAAGAGCTGGGAGTTTTCCGATGCGATGATCCTGGAGGCGGCGAAGCGGAGCGCCGGGGCAAGTTCTCCCCTCTCCTACATCAACAAGCTGCTCTCCGAATGGAAGCGCAGCGGCGTGAAGGACATTGCGTCCATCCCCGAAAAGACGACGCAGCCTGTACAGACGCGGCGGACAGAGTACAAGAGCGAAGCGACGATCGCAGCCGATCTGAGGGGAGAGCGCGAACACTACTATGCCGTGCTTCGTCAAAAGGCGCAGGAGCGTGCCGAACAAAACCGCCGGCTTGCCGAGAGCGATCGAGCCTTCAAAGAGGCGGATGCGGCCTGCAAGAGAGGTGAGATCGAACTTGCCCGCGCCGAAGTATTCTCCCCTGAAACAGCCGAACGGCTGCTCCGAGAACTCCGTCTGCAGGAAGAACGGCGCAGACAGGCCCTTTTGCATCTCTCCCTTACGGAGGCAGATCTGCAGCCCAAATATGCGTGCGGCAAGTGCTCGGATACCGGCTTCTTACCGGACGGAAGAGCCTGCGACTGCTATCCCGCAAATAAGTGACGGATCAACGAATCGCGCCCGCAGAACGATCTGCGGGCGTTTATCTATGATGTTGATCGATATTATGTCACGCATATTACTATGCAAATCGAATAAAAACGGGTTATGTTATTCATATTCTCCGTAATCTCGGCGCGAAACAGGCGCACCGCCCGGCGGACAGGAGGATGGCTGTGCACGCGAAAGTACGCCCTTCTTCCGATCGATGCGCGGGGCGTTGCGCAGTTCGACGAGAACGACATCCACACCGATCTTGCTCACGCACTTGAGATCGATGTAGACATCCGATTTCCCAGTCTCACCGGAGTGTCTGTTTCATCCAGACATTCCGTTTCCGCTTTCAGATAGACAGTTTTTTTTCCATATTTACTCATCAGATTCTTTGATTTTTTTGTATTTGCATCACTGAAGCTAA